>JAYTUE010000001.1:0-41058 GCA_043744715.1 Verrucomicrobiota bacterium
GTCTCGCCCCGGGTGCGGAAGTGCCACTGGAGGTAGCCGATCCAGAGGACGAGCTCGGTGATGGAGGCGGCGCGGGGATTGATCTCGATGCCGAGGAACTGGTGCGGGTCCACGGTCTGGCCGGCCAGCTCCAGCATGAAGGTGTCGCCAAAGCCGGCGGCCACGTCGAGCACCTCGCCTTCGAGGCGCTTGAGGTGTTCCAGCGTGACGTAGAGGAAGTTGCCGGAGCCGCAGGCGGGATCGAGCACGCGGATGGAGCAGAGGCGGCGGTGGAAGGCGAGGATCTCGTCGCGGGCCTTGGCCAGATCGTTCTTCCCACCCCGGCGGGCGCGGGTGACGGCGGCGGTGCGGACGCTTTCCCACTCGGCACGGATCGGCTCGATGACGGTGGGGAGGACGAGGCGTTCGACGTAGGCGCGGGGCGTGTAGTGCGCGCCGAGCTTGTGGCGTTCGCCGGGTTCCAGGGCGCGTTCCAGCAGGGTGCCGAAGATGGCGGGCTCGACGTTGCGCCAGTTGAGCTTGGAAGCGGCGCGCAGAAGAGCGAGCTGGGTCTTGTTGACCGGCAGGACGGTGTCGTCCGCAAAGAGGCCGCCATTGAAGCAGAGAAGCTTTTTCCGAAGGACGACGGAGATGTCGCCGCCGGTGCCCTTGTCCATCTCCCGGAAGAGCTGGCTGATCAACGGAACGAAGCCGTCGCCGTCATCGGGCAGCGAGGCGAGCAGGCCGGTGAAGCCTTCCGCCGGGAGGAGGCCGACGTCTTCGGCGAACATGCAGAAGAGGCAGCGTGAGAGGAACTGGGCGACCGTGCCCGCCTCGTGCCCGGACTTCTCCAAAGAGGTGGCGAGCTTGGCGAGGTAGTCGGAGACGGCGCGGGTGACGTCGGCGGACTTCCGCGAAGGATCGAGCGCGAGGGGATCGGTCCAGACGAGGCGGAGGCGTTCGCGGATGTCGTCCTTGAGCAGATCGGCGAGGCGGAAGCGGAAAGTCCGGGGATCGGGGAAAGGCAGGTATGCCTTCCCGGCCTGGGTGAAGTCGGCGAAGACCTCGAAGGTGTGGCCGACATCGACGACGAGGAGGAAGGGCGGGTTGGGTTCGCCGGCGGGGAGGGAACGGACGTAGCGCTCGGCCTGGCCCCGGGCCTTGAGCATGGCGTCGTCCCACTTCTCAGAGCCTCGGACGGGCGCGGCGGATTTCTTGCGTTCGATGACTCCTGCCCTTTCAGCGGCCAGCGTCAGCTCGGAAGGCTCCTCTTGGGCGGTCTGGTATTGCTTGGCCTCCAGCACGAAGCAGCCCCGTTTGTAGAGGTCGATCCGGCCTTGGGTTTGATCTCCGTCCGCATGGTGCAGTGGGACCGTGAATTCGAAGGCGTAGCCCGATTTGCCGTCTGGGCTGGGGTGGTCGAGGCCGAGGAGGTCGCAGAGTTCGGCGAGGAAGAGCTGGGCGTTGGCGCGTTCGGAGGCAGAGGCGGCGGCCCAGCGGGCGACGAAGGCGTCGGGCTTCAGGTGAGGGCTGGATTTTACGGCGTGTTCCTTGGCTGCCATTGGTGGGGAGTGGTTTTACGAACCGGAGGCGGCACGGCCAAGAGGAAATCAAACTAGCCGCATGATCGGCTGCTTCTTCCCGTCCACGGCGTTGACCATGACGGCGAAGGTCTTGAAGACGGCCGCATTGGTCCGGGCGTTCTCGGCCCAGACCTTCACCTGGCAGGACGTGGTGCCGACGGTCTCGACGTGGCTGTAGACCTTGATGATGTCGCCCTGCCGCACGGGCGAGGTGAAGTCGAACTGGCCAAAGAGTTTCGTGACGAAGCTGTTTCCGGGAAACTCCAGCGTGGCCGCGCCGAAGGCCATCTCGTCGGCCCATTGCATCATGTAGCCGCCGAAGAGCGTGCCGGCGTGGTTGAGGAACTCCGGCCGGATCAACATCGTCTTCTCATGCCGGGCCCGGGGATTTGCGTTCATACGATGCGCTCCATGTAGACGACATCCAGCCAGCGGTCGAACTTGTAGCCGACCTGCCGGAAGAGCCCGACCTTCTCGAACCCGAACTTGGCGTGGAGCCGGACGCTGGCTTCGTTCCGCGCGTCGATGGCGGCGATGATGGCGTGAAGCCCCATCTGTTTCGCACCGTCAATCAACGGCGCGAGCAGCAGGCCGCCGACGCCCTGGCCCCGCGCGGCTTCGGCGACGTAGACGGAATTCTCCGTGGTGAAGCGGTAGCCCATGCGGTCGTGGTAGCGGTTGAGCGCGCTCCAGCCGACGACGGTTCCGGCTTGGTCCACGGCGACGAAGACGGGATGCCCGGTGCGTTGGTGATCCTCGAACCATGCGACGCGGTGTTCCAGCGTGCGGGGTTCGTAGTCGTAGGACGCCGTGGTGTGGAGCACGGCATGGTTGTAGATCTCCAGGATGGAGGGGAGGTCTTCCCGGTTTGCCGGGCGCACTTCGCAGTTCATCACGGGACCATTGAGCGTCGCGAAAAGGGCAGCGTCCAGTCTCGGCCGAGAATGAACGGCGCAGTTCAAGGCAGGGCGGGCTTCCAGTCCGACCCGTGCTGACAAAGGCGGCCGGATTCTTCAGCGCCCCGGATCGCCCGCACCGTTTGGTTCCAACCGGGAGCGCAGTGGGCAGGCAAGATGCACTGCCCTACCTTGCCGGGGCGAATATTTCTCCTCCTCTTCGTCCTCGTCGCGTCTTGAGGAAGATCGGCAGATCACCGCCGCCTCATCGACGGGACGAGGAGCAGCGACGCCGCCACGATGAGGACCGAGGCGGCGACGCCGATCTGGGGCAGCGTGAAATGCGAGACGGCGGCGAACCCGATCGCGGGCGCAAGCACGCCGCGAACCCCGGTCAGGCTGGTGTGGACGCTCATGTAGTCGGCCACACGGTCCGGGGGCGCGAGCTTCGTCACCCAGAGGCTCCATGCCACGTCGCCGCCGGACTCGGAGATACCGTAAACGATCGCGCCGATGATGAGCCCGGTCATCGTGTCGCTGACGAAGAAGGAGACGATGCCGATGGCGAACCCGGCGTTGAGCACGGCGCGCAGGACGAAGAAGTTCATCCTGTCGAAGAGCCAGCCCCAGACGGGATTCATGACCAGCCGGGCGAGGTTCGGGATGACGCCGGTGATCCACGCGATGCCCACCGCCGTCGGCACGAAGGCCAGGCGATACTTCGCCGGGTTGCTCAGATACTCGATCCGCAGCGGCAGCATCATCAGGTTGGCGAAGCCCATCATCATCCAGGAGATGAGCGTGTTCCTGAAGCGGGCGTCCTCGCGGATGAGCCTCATCGGCTTCAACGGGTGCGCCGCGTGGTCTCCCTGGAGCGGCGACGTGGGGCAGCGCGAGAGGCACCACGCCCCGACCCCGTGCGCCACCGCGAAGACGAGAAGCAGGATGCGGAAACTTCCACCGCCGCCTTCCAGGATGCGGCCGCCGAGATCGCTGAAGACGATCGCGCCGCCGATGCGGACCATGACCGTCCGGGAGAACAGGCGGCCGCGCTCCTCGGCCGGGTAGTTCTCCTGATACATCTGCGTCAGGAGCGGGATCGACAGGTAGCCCGCCATCATTCCAACCACGCAGGCCGGGACAAACAGCCCCGGCCACGGCAGGAGCGCCGGCAGGAGGAAAGCAACGCAGCCGATCGCGGAAAGCAACGCAGCCGATCGCGAAGTCCGCCAGCGTTGGCGATGCACGACCCACACCACGAGCGGGGTGAAGAGCAGCCCCATGCTTCCTCCCGCCGCCAGCAGGGCCTTGGCCGTCGCGCCGGCCTGGAAGTGCTGCATCGCGATGACGAGCAGGAAGGTGCGCCCGGCGGTCTCGATGATCCCCGCGCTCAGGGAGCGGAGGAGTTCATGGCGGAAGGTTGTCCGGGTCGTCGCGCTGGGCGGCACGGGCGGACGTTGGGGCGGGACGGCTGGTGCGGAAAGGAAGAATGCCGCGTGATGTTGCCCACGGTCGTTGCTCCGGAACATTCTCCGGCGATGGGCCGTCTCCAAGTCACCGTCGTCAGCGACATCCACTACGCCAGCGCGGCGGAGCAGGAACGGCGCAACCACGAGACCCGCTGGATCAAGTCGCGCCTCGGCAAGGCGGCCCTCGCGGCCTATCGCGATCACGTCTGGCTCAGGGAACCCCTGTTGAAGAACTACCTGCTCGACCGTTTCCTAGAAAGGGCGGGCTTGCCCGAAGCGGTGGTGGCGAACGGCGATTTCTCCTGCGACACCGCCTTCATCGGGCACACCGATCCGGCCTCGCGGCAGAGCGCGGAGGAATGCCTCGGCAAACTGCGGCAGGCCTTCCCGGATCGCCTGCTGACGACGATGGGCGACCACGAACTCGGCAAGGTGAGCATGGCCGGGAGGCAGGGCGGGCTGCGGTTCGACAGCTACACGGTTTCGGAAAGCCACCTGGGGATTCCGGGATTCTGGGAACGCGACTTCGGAGCCTACAAGTTCATCGGGATCGCTTCCTCGGTGGTCGCCTTCCCCGCGCTGGAGTCGGAGGCGCTCATGGAAGAACGCCCGCTCTGGCAAGCACAGCGTGGGCGACTGCTGGAGTCGTTCCGTGAATCACTCCTCGGGTTGAAGCCGGGCCAGCGGGTCCTGCTCTTCTGCCACGATCCGACGGCGCTGCCTTTTCTCGTGGAAGATCCGGTGATCGGTCGATTCACCGGACGCATTGAAGCGACGATCATAGGGCACCTGCATTCGCCCCTGGTCTTCTGGAAGGCGCGGATGCTCGCGGGCCTGCCGCCGGTTCCATGGTTCGGCACGACCGTCCTGCGGATGACCAAAGCCCTCCGCCGCGCGCGCCTCTGGAAACCGCTGAAGCCCCGGCTGTGTCCCGCGCTCGGCGGGGTGGAACTGCTCAAAGACGGCGGCTGGTTGACGGTGGACCTGGATCTCACGGGCAGCGACGCGTTGAAGATCACGCGGCATCGGTTGCCGAGGTGAATCAAGTCGGCCAAGGAGCGCGGAGCATTGCTCCGCTCGAAGCCAGAAGACCTCACACAATTTCAAAAAAACGCCGGAGCACAGGAGCGGTCCAAGACCGGGCGGTTTTCCCCAGCGCCGTTTCGAATTTCTCTCTCACGCTCGTCCTAGAGGCCGTGCGTTGCTCAGATGCTTTGAGACCAGAAAATGCGGAGCAATGCTCCGCGCTCCGGTGTTGGGCTCAGGCTCCGAACGCCTCGCGCAGCAGCTTCACGCTCTTCGGCACGGCGATGTCGGGGTCTTCCTTGCCTTCCATCTCCAGCGAGACGTAGCCGGTGTAGCCGGCATCGGCGAGGATCTTGGCGATGCGTTTGTAGTCGAGGTTCAGCGTATACCACTCGCCGCCGCCATAGTAGGTCTTGGCCTGCACGAACACGGTCCTGGCCGCGATCTGCTCCAGACGGTCGTAGGGATTCTCCAGGAAGTTTCCCGTGTCCATGAGGATGCCCATCCACGGGGACGGCAGCGCATTGATGATCCGCAGCAGACCTTCCGGCGTGCGCGTCAGGCCCCAGTGGTTCTCCAGCGCGAGCATGACGCCGTATTCCTCGGCCTTGGGAAGAACTTCGGCGATGGCGTCGATGCACCACTTGAACCCGTCGTCCTCCTTGAAGCCGGGCAGCACCGGTTCCTCGCCGCGCGCCTTCATGAGATCGTCGAAAGAGGCGATCGAGTTCCACCGGCCGGAGTTGAGCCGGATGCTGGGCGCGCCGAGTTCGTGGGCGATCTGGAGGCACTTCACCGTGTGGTCGATGGCGGCGCGACGGATGGCGGGATCGGGATCGACGAAGTCCTGATGGGTGGAAAGCGAGATCAGCGAAAGCCCGTTGCGGAAGGCGTGGCGCTTCAACTTCTGGCAATAGGCGCGGCCGGCCGCGTCGAACGGCGCCTTCTCATCCACGTCCATCTGGCGATGCAGCACGTCGACGCCTTCCACGCCGAGGGCCGCCGCCTTGTCGATGACCGTCTCGATGGGCACCTTGGCCGTGCGGAAGTGCCAGTAGGAGTAGGTGGCGATGCCGAGCTTGATGCGGGGCTTCGGCTTGGCCGCAGCGGATGCAGTCGAGGCGCCCGCCGAAACAAGTCCGGCCGCAACGGGCAGCGCGGCGGCGGATGCGAGGAAGGAACGGCGGGAGAGGTTCATGACCGGGCGAGTTAAGCCGCGCCCGGCTGAAAAGTGAACCTCCGAAGGGAGCTTCCGCCTGTCATCAAAGCCGACATCCTCAGCGCAACAACGCGGTGAAGGCAGGGCGGGCTTCCAGCACGGAGACAGGACATGACGGACAGTTTAGCGGGTGGTGAGGCGGGCCGGCCGCAGGCTGGGAGAACGATCCTTGTGATGGAGCACCCCAAGCAGGTCGCGCCCGAGGAACACTTCCCAACGACCGGCGGCGCGCGGGCGCATCGCGATCGGCTCGCCCCCGAAGGCCCGCCCGATGAACCGTTGCCGACCGTGCCAAGGCACCTAGCCCTTGGGGCTGACCCGGCGCTGCGGCCAGGTCGGCCGAGTGGAGGAGCGATGCCTGAAAATCGACCGGATAAATCTCGGGTCCACGAAAGCTGAAGGCCGGTCCCGCATCCTTCTTTTCCGCAGCGGACACCACCGTCAACGCGCAGCCCAAGACGGCCGCGAAACGCGGCAAAAGACTGAGGAGAATCGAACGCACGCGCCGAAAGTGTCACGCGACGCGCATCGCGCCAGTTCATTCACCGAGGAGATGCACCACCACGCGGCGGGAGTGTGGATCATGCCGGTGTTCCCAAACGTAGATGCCCTGCCACGTTCCCAGCGCCATCCGGCCGGAGGCGATCGGGACCGAGAGATTGACCGTCGTCAGGGCTGTGCGGATGTGGGCGGGCATGTCGTCCGGGCCTTCCGCGGAATGGACGAACATGCGGTCCCCGTCCGGGACCAGCCGCGCGAAGAAACGATCGAAGTCCACCCGGACATCCGGATCGGCGTTCTCCTGGATCAACAAGGAGGCCGAAGTGTGCTGGAGATGCAGCGTGACGAGCCCGGTCTTGAAACCGGCTTGTCCGACCAAGGCCGCGACTTCCCCGGTGATCTCGGTGAAACCGCGCCCGCGCGTCCGCACGGCGATCTCATGGACGAACTGCCGGAGGGCCGCCATGCGCTCGTTACTTGGCGGCGTCCAAAGCCTTCTCGAACTCCGGGTTCTTCTGCTGCCCGAGGCTGACCGCCTTGCCGTAGTGGAAGCGTGCGAGCTCCACGAAGGGCGGCTTCTGCGTCGCGTAGATGACGGCGAGGTTGTAGTGGGCGGCGGGATTGTCCGCCTGGAGCTGGAGCGATTTGCGGAGCGCGGCTTCGGCGGCGGTGCGCTGGCCTTTTTGGCTCAGGGTGATCCCGAGATAGTTCTGGGCGTCGGCATTGTTCGGGGCCAGCTGGGCGGAGCGGCTGAGAGCGGTCAGCGCCTCGTCGAATCGCTCCTGCCGGAAGCGCAGGATGCCCAGAAGCGTGAGCGAAGCCGGATCATCGGCGTCGATCTTGAGCGCCTTCGCGATGTTCTTCTCGGAGTCGGCCAGCTTGCCGAGCTCGAACTGGGCGGCGGCCACGTTGGAGAGGAGATAGATGTTGTCGTCGTCCTGCTTGAGGGCCTGGCTGAATTTTTGTTCCGCCTCCTCGAAGCGACGGGCGGCGAACGCACGTTCGGCCTCGGACACGAGCGCTCCGGCGCCGGGCGGGACGCGCCTGACGGACTTCTTGTCGGTGGCGGCGGAATTGGTCATGGACCCCACGATGATCGGCGAGGTGGGCGACTTGAAAAGGGCCTGCTCTTCCTTGGTGTAGGGAACGGCCTTCGCCTCGAGCGCATCGATTTTGGCCAGTAGTTCCACGGCCTTCTGATCGGCTGCCGGGCCTTTGCGCCTGGTGGTGGCGTCACGGAGCTTCGTCTCCGTGGACGCGAGCTTCTTCTGCGAATCGGACAGGTCGTTTTGGAGCTGCTTGATGCGTTTGGCGGAATCCTTTGTGGCCCGTTCTTCGGCCGACTTCAGCTCCTTGGAAAGACTGGCGACCTTGGTTTGTTCGGCTTCCTGCGTCTGGCTGTTGAGCTTGAGCTGGGCTTTCAACGCGATGATCTCTGAGTCGGCGGCGGCGTTGCGCTCGGGCGTCTTGGGCTTCTGGGAAATCGCGGTCTTCAGCCGGGCAACCTCCTTTTCCAGGTCGGCCTTGTCGGCCGCGAGTGATCTGGATTTCGCTTCCACGGAAACAAGGGGGACGAGGCGTGATTCGGTGTCGCTGAGGCGGCCCTTGAGGTCGTCCACCTGCCGGTGAAGCGCGCCGGCGCGGGCTTCCGCGGTCCTCATCGCCTCGGTGGACTTCGCGGCATCGGCCTTGGCCGCATCCTGGAGATGGGCGACCTGACGACCGAGATCCTTCACCGAATCCTCCAGCTGCGCCTTGGCCTTGGCCGTCTCGCGGACCTTCTTTCCATCGGCGGCGAGCAGCTCGAGTTCCTTGGCCTTGGCGTCGGAGGCGGCGACGCGTCCCTTTTCCTGCGTGAGGGAAACCTTGAGGACTTCCTGCTCCTTGGAGAGCTTCGCCACATCGGCTTCCAGCCGTGCGCGCTCCGCGATCGAAAGCGAGCCGGACTGCATGGACAGCGACTCCTTCAGCTTGGCTTCGAGCGCGGCGTTCTGGGCCTGGAGATACTGGATCTGCTGGCCGAGCGAGGCGGGCGACGATCCGTCCGGCACGACGGGTTTCATCGGCGCATCGGCGGCCGTGGGCAGCTTCGGCTTGAGGGATTGCAACGCCTCCTCGACGAGCCCGAGGCGCAGCTGGACGACGGAGGGATTCCAGTTCGGGTAGTTCTTCTGGATTTCCCGGAGCGAGGTCTGGGCCTGGGAGAACTTCTCATAGGCGGCCCGCACCTGGTTCGCCTTGCTGGCCGTCGTCGCCTCGTCGATCAGGCCGAAGGCGCGCACGTAGACGTCGTCAGGGCCGCCGTCGGCGCGGGCGGCAAGGGCTGAGGCGAGGAGCAGGGCGCAGAACGTGCGTTTCATAGGCTGGCGGAAGGTAAGGCGCACAAAATCCCATTGGCAACCACGCGCTCGGCGGCGCCATCGAAACTTCACCGGTGGTCCATTGACGGTGCAAAAATGGCCGTGCTAGGTTCCGCCCCCGTAAGCACGGCCATGACTTCACTTCTGAATCAGCACGTGTTGGTGCTGAACCGGCTCTGGCAGGCGGTCAATGTCTGCTCGGCAAAACGCGCGCTCACGCTCCTTTTTGAAGGAAGGGCGCAGGTCGTCTTCGACATCGGCACCGGGCTCCGGACGTATGATTTCCCGGAGTGGCGCAACATCTCCGAGGCCGGCCCGGAGACCGAGAGCGTCCACACGATCTCCTTCCGCATCCGCATTCCCCGCGTGATCGTCCTGCTCGTGTTCGACCGCATGCCGAAGAAGGAAGTGAAGTTCACCCGGCACAACGTCTTCGAGCGCGACCACAACACCTGCCAATACTGCGGCCGCAAGCTCGACCGGAAGGACCTCAACCTCGACCACGTCGTGCCACGCGACCGGGGCGGCCCGACCTCATGGGAAAACATCGTCTGCTCGTGCATCCCCTGTAACACCCGCAAGGCGAACCGCACTCCCCAGGAGGCGGGCCTGCGCCTGGTCAAGAAACCCAAGCGCCCGAAGTGGCGGCCCTTCGTCCAGATCAGCCTCGGAGGCATCCACGACGACAGCTGGAAACAGTTCATCGACATCGCCTATTGGAACGTGGAGCTGGGCGAGGACATCGGCTGACGCGGCTGGCGCAAAGCTCGAAATCCGAAGGCCAAAATCCGAAGGCCCAGGTTCCCTATTGGCCTTTGACCTTCGTGCTTCTGGTTTTCCGCTAGGACTTGATGTCGCGGACTTGGAAGGCCATCGCGCCGACAATGAAGGCGGTTATGTTCGTCGCGACCAGGATCACCTCCGACTGGAACACCCGCCCCCAGGGAACGGGGTTCTCCAGCACCAGCAGCCAGCAGCGGAAATGATGGGTGATGAAGAAGTCGTTGTAGCGCTCGAAGAACGGGATGCTCTCCATGACCACGTTGATGAACATGTAGCTCAGCGCCACGATGGTTGCCGCGGCGGGCTTCATGTTGAAGCAGGAGAACATGAAGGCGATCGACACCATCGTGCTCGCGTTCACCGCGAGGAACAGATGGGAGAACAGAAAACGCTGGAGCCCTTCACCCGCCGGCATCACGCTGAAGGCCTGGCCGGGAACCATCACAAACAGGCCGCCCCACGGAAACGCGATCCGCGCAAAGCCCAGCGCCGTCACCCCAAGGGCCGTCACCAGCACGGCGGCGAAGATGATTCCGGCGATCCATTTCACCCAGAGCAGGCGCACCCGCGAAATCGGGCGGCACAGGATCATCCGGAGCGTTCCGTCCTCGGACTCCTTCGCCACCATGTCTCCGCCCACCAGCGTCGCATACAGGGGCATGAGCAGGATGATCTGCGGAATCAGCATCAAGACCGCCACCGTCAGTGCGGAGATGAACTCCGAGGCGACGTAGCCGTTGCCGCCGAGCATCCGCTCGAAGTCGCTCTGCCAGCGGGTGAACTTGAAGGCCATCAGCATCGCGACCTGCGCGAGCAGAAACGCGCCGAAGCCGATGTAGGTGCGCTTCTTGCCGAAGAGCTTCCAGAGTTCGTTGCGGAGTTGGGGGAGGAACATGGTGTCAGCGGCGGAAGACGCGGTAAGGACGGAAGAAGCCCCTGTCCGTCGGGCCTTCATGTTGGTTCGTGTCCATCCGTGGCTTCACTTTCCAGGCAATGGCGGCGGGGCCTTCAGCAGGTTGAGGTAGAAGTCTTCGAGCGTCTGCTCGTGCTGCCAAATGCCTTCGACCGGCACGCCGGAGGTCACAAGCAGCCTGCTGACATCGGCGGTGGAGCGGCCTTCCGCCAGCACGATGAAACGCCCCTCGCTCGCCGACGCGATCAGCCCGTTGGTTTGGAGAAGCGCCGTCGCCGCATCGAAGTCGGCCGTCTTCAGCATGACCCGGCCGCGCGCAGCCCTCACTTCAGACACCTGCCCTTCGAAGACCTTGTGCCCCTTCTGCATGATGGCGATGCGCGTGCAGAGCTGCTCCACCTCGTTGAGCAGGTGCGACGACAGCATGATCGTCAGGCCCAGCTCGCGGTGGAGACGGAGGATCGTCTCTCGCATCTCGTGGATGCCTTCGGGGTCCAGTCCGTCGCTGGGTTCATCGAGGATCAGCAGCTCGGGCTTCGGCAACAGCGCCTGCGCCAACGCGAGCCTGGCCCGCATGCCGTGGGAGTAGGTGCGGACTTTGGAATCGATGCGGCCGGTTAACCCGACCCAGTCCACCACCTCGGCGATGCGGGCTTTGGTGGTTGCCCCGGAATAGGCACTGAGGATGTCGAGGTTCTTCCAGCCGCTGAGATAGTCGTAGAAGACCGGGCTCTCAAAGATCGCGCCGACCTTCTCCAAGGCCTTCTGCCGGTTGCTGGTCACGTCGTGGCCGCAGACGCGGACCTCGCCCGACGTCGGCCATACCTGGCCGAGCAGCATTCCGATGGTGGTGCTCTTGCCCGCGCCGTTGTGGCCGAGCAATCCGAAGATCTCGCCGCGTGGCACGTCCAGATCGAGCGACTCCACGGCCGGCCGGCCGCCGAACACCTTGCGCAAGTCCGTCAGGTGGATGGGGGCGTCGGTCATTTCGATCCGTCGATGGCCAAGAGGTTTTTGATGTGCCCATCGGCGTAGAGGTAGTTCACGCCGCGCTTCTCGCCGCGCGCCGCATGGAAAGCTTCCTTGTCGAAGAAGACGGGGATCTGATGCGGGTTGAAGGCGATCGTCATGATCTCGATCCGGCCGGCGTCCTGGCCGTTGATCAGGGTATTCCACGAATAGCTGGAGCCGGTGAGGGCGAAGAGATCCTTTGTGTCGGACGGGCATCTGAGGACGTTGGTGTTGCCAAGCTCGTGGTTCATCACCTCGACGACACTCTTCAGGGGAAGATTCGTGGCGCCCAACGAAACGGGGCGGTCATACATGACGGGAAGGCGGTTGCCGTTGTCGCCCGTGTAGATCTGCAGGGCCACCCCGATCTGGCGGAGGTTGCTCAAACAGGCCGTCGCCTTGGCGGTCTCCTTCGACTTGGAAAGCGCCGGCAACAGCAGCCCGGCCAAAATGGCGATGATCGCGATGACGACCAGAAGCTCGATCAGGGTGAAAGCGAAAATGCCAAGCGACGAAGACCTCTGACGGAGCCCCGTCATTTCTCCTTCCCTCCACCCTCGCCCGAGTTCGGACGGCGCTGGCCACGGAAGGCGGCTCCGCGTTCCATCGAGCGCTGCATCTCCTCCAGCAACGGCGCGAGCTCGGCCTTCGCCTGCGCGCTGCTCTGGCTGTAGAACGTGCTCAAGCCAGTCGTGATGACCTTCTTCTGCAGCTCCGGATTCATCTCCTGCATCTGCGGATCGGCGCCGGGCCCACGCATCTGCGACGGGTCCATCTCGCCGCTCTCCATCTTCTCCCGGGCTTCCTTCATCCGCTTCAGGGAATCGGCCACAACGCGCTTCCGCTGCTCCTCCGGCAACTGCTCGAAACCGGCGATCATCTGCTTGAAGCCCGTCGGTAAGGTCGCGTCGATGAACTCGCCCTTCTCCGCGTCGGTCATGGCCGCGAACCAGGTCATCCGCTGGAGCCGGAACTTGCGCCGCTCCTCGGGCGTCAAGGCGTTGATCATTTCGGCGAGGCGCTTGATCGCGCGCTTCCTAGCATCGCCGGAAAGTTTTGAGAGGTCGTTGCCGTCCATGTAGGCCACGATCTTGTCCGCCGTGACCTTCATGTGCTCGGCGATGGCGAGGCCGCCCCAGGCCAGCAGCCAGACTCCGAGGAGGATTCCGGCTCCCCAAACAACGGGGCGATACTGTCGAGAAATCATAGGAGGGATTTGGGATAAGGTGGCGAATCCTTCGACTGAGGCCAGTCCTGATTGGAAAATGTTTCGGGAGAAATGGCGGGCCGATCAGCAGTCTCCACGCCGCACTTCGGCTGATGCACTTCATTAGCCCGGCGCAGACCCTTTCTCTTCCGGCCCGTGCTCTTGATTCCGCCCTGCCCAACCCTAACCTCCGCGCCATGTCTGATCCGACCATGCTGTCCGGCCACGCTTCCTCATCCGTCTCGCAGCCCCTAAATCCCTTCGCGCACCCCGACCGCTTCGTGAACCGCCACATCGGTCCCAGCGCTGCCGAAACCACCCGCATGTTGGAAGCGCTCGGCTACGATTCCGTCGACGCCATGATCGACGCAGCCGTCCCGGCCGTCATCCGCTCGGGCAATCCCCTTTCCATCGCCGCCACGGAATCCGAGTTCGACGTGCTGAAAAAACTCAAGGCGATCGCGGCCCAGAACACCGTCTGCCGTTCCTACATCGGCCTCGGCTACCACGACTGCATCACGCCGCCCGTCATCCAGCGCAACGTCTTTGAAAACCCAGGCTGGTATACGCAATACACGCCCTACCAGGCCGAGGTCGCCCAAGGCCGCCTCGAATCGCTCCTCAATTTCCAGACGATGATCTGCGACCTGACCGGGCTGGAGATCGCCAACGCCTCCCTGCTCGACGAGGGCACCGCCGCCGCCGAAGCGCTCCATCTCTGCCTGTCGACCAAGGAAGGCCGGAACGTCTTCCTCATCGCCAACGACTGCCATCCGCAGACGATCAACATCGTCGCCACCCGGGCGAAGCCGCTCGGCGTCGAGGTCAAGATCGTCGATCCCTCCAAGTTCGAGTTCAACGACCAGGTCGCCGGCGTCCTCATCCAGTATCCGAATACGTTTGGCGCCGTCGTGGACCACCAGGCCTTGGCCGACAAAGCCCACGCCGCCGGTGCGATGGTCGTGGTCGCGGCCGACCTGCTCGCGTTGACCCTCCTGCGTCCGCCCGGCGAATTCGGCGCGGATGTCTGCGTCGGCAGCGCCCAGCGTTTCGGTGTGCCACTGGGTTACGGCGGACCGCACGCCGGCTTCTTCGCCACGCGCGACGCCTTCAAACGCCAGATGCCCGGCCGCCTCGTCGGCGTGTCCAAGGACGCCTACGGCAAACCCGCCATGCGCCTCTCGCTAGGCACACGCGAGCAGCACATCCGCCGCGAGAAGGCCACGTCCAACATCTGCACCGCCCAGGCGCTTCTCGCCAACATGGCCGCGATGTATGCCGTCTATCACGGGCCGGAAGGGTTGAAGAAGATCGCCCATCGCGTCCACCTGCTGACGGCCGCGTTGGCCGAAGGATTGGAGCGCCTCGACTTCGAGGTGTCGCCCGACCTGTTCTTCGACACCCTGACCATCGGCCTGCGCGGCAAACGCACGGTCGACGTCGCCAAGCTCTCCGAAGCGCACAAGATCAACTTCCGCATCTTCGACCCCCACACCATCGGCATCTCGCTCGACGAGACCACCGGCGAGGCCGACGTGGCCGAGATCCTCGTCGTCTTGAACGGCGGCAAACCCGTCGCATGGACCGTGGCCGAGCTGGCCGCCGATGCCGAAGTCACCATCCCCTCGCCCTTCGCCCGCACCAGCGCGTTCCTCAAGCACGACGTCTTCAACCGCTACCACAGCGAGACGGAGATGCTCCGCTACCTCAAGAGGCTCGAAGCGCGCGACCTTTCGCTCTGCCATTCGATGATCCCGCTCGGCTCCTGCACGATGAAGTTGAACGCCACTTCCGAGATGTTCCCGGTGTCATGGCCCGAGTTCGGCAAGCTCCATCCCTTCGCGCCGCTCGGCCAGACGCGTGGGTATCAGACGATCTTCGGCCAGCTCGAGGAGTGGCTCGCCGAGATCACCGGCTTCGCGGGGGTGAGCCTGCAGCCGAACTCCGGTTCCGCCGGTGAATACGCCGGGCTCCTCGTCATCCGCCGTCATCAGGAAAGCCTCGGCCAGCCGAACCGCACCGTCTGCCTCATCCCGAACTCCGCGCACGGCACCAACCCCGCCAGCGCCGTCATGGCCGGCTTCTCCGTCGTGGCCGTCGCCTGCGACACGGACGGAAACATCGACCTCGCCGACCTCCGCGCGAAGGTCGCCGCGAACGCCGCCAACCTCGGCGCGCTCATGGTCACCTACCCGAGCACGCACGGCGTCTTCGAGGAATCCATCCGCGAGATCTGCCAGATCATCCACGATGCCGGCGGCCAGGTTTACATGGACGGCGCGAACATGAACGCCCAGGTCGGCCTCACCAGCCCCGGCTTCATCGGGGCCGACGTCTGCCATCTCAACCTGCACAAGACCTTCTGCATCCCCCACGGGGGCGGCGGTCCCGGCATGGGCCCCATCTGCGTGGCGGAACACCTCGTGCCCTTCCTCCCCGGCCATCCCGTCGTCAACCTCGGCGGCGAAGACCCGATCGGCGCCATCGCCGCCGCACCGTGGGGCAGCGCCAGCATCCTGCTCATCTCCTGGGTTTACATCGCGCTCATGGGCGGACGCGGCCTGACCGACGCCACCAAGTTCGCCATCCTCAACGCGAACTACATCTCCAAGCGCCTGGAGCCGTATTTCCCCACGCTTTACAAGGGCAAGAACGGCCTCGTCGCGCACGAGTGCATCCTCGATCTCCGCGCCTACAAGAGCGTCACCGCCGAGGACGTGGCCAAGCGCCTCATGGATTTCGGCTTCCACGCACCGACACTCAGCTGGCCCGTCGCCGGCACCCTCATGGTGGAACCCACCGAGAGCGAAGCCCTCGACGAGCTCGACCGCTTTTGCGACGCCATGATCGCCATCCACGGCGAGATCCAGGCCATCGAGACCGGCAAGATGGACAAGGCCAACAACCCGTTGAAGCACGCCCCGCACACCGCCACCGTGGTCTGCAGCGACAGTTGGAACCGCCCCTACACCCGCGACCAGGCCGCGTTCCCCGCGCCTTGGACCCGCAGCTACAAATTCTGGCCCGCCGTCTCCCGCATCGACAACGTCTACGGCGACCGGAACCTCGTCTGCTCGTGTGTGGGGATGGAGGCGTATCAGGCTTAGCCGCAGGACTGACGTCCTCTACCGCAAACTTGCTGCCGGAACCGCGCTCCCTACCGCGTAGGATGAAAGAAGGCGGAGAAAAAGTTCCGGCCGTTCGCAGCGCAACAGGGCGGCGAATCAATGCCGCGTAAAGCTCCACAGCCATTCCCTGTCCGTCTCGCTGTTCCCATGAATTCGCCCCCGGAACCGAGCATTGCGCGCGCAGACCGTCTCCGCCTTTTCGGCCAGGAGATGGC
Source organism: Verrucomicrobiota bacterium (assembly GCA_043744715.1). Lineage (GTDB taxonomy): Bacteria > Verrucomicrobiota > Verrucomicrobiia > Limisphaerales > CANJSG01 > CANJSG01. The sequence continues at coordinate 16,291 of JAYTUE010000001.1, forward strand.
CCCAATGAGGGGGTAACTCTTCGCCGAGCCAGGCTTGCGCTTCTTCCAGGATGGCTTCCGCGACAGCCCGGGGGACGACGGGAGATGTGGCGCGGAGCCGTTTCTTGATCCGGCGTGGACCTCCGTGGATCAGACATTCTTCATCGAACATGGTCGTGGAGGGTTGATGGTTCGGGCGTCCGCCTTGTTACCTCAGCGGCTGTTTCAACTACCAACGATAGTCCGCCGTTTGCGACAAAAACCTCCGGCCCCGTAGCCCTTGCCTCCCTCTCCTCCACTCGGAGTGGAGGAGAGGGGCGGGGAGAGGAGGCGTCACACGAGGACTTGTCTGCTCCATCGGTCTTCCTATCCTTTCGCCCATGGACCCGATCGCCAACGCCCGGCGCCTTCGTCGCGATCAGACGGATGAGGAGAAGGAGCTGTGGCGCGCTCTGCGGGCGGGACGGTTTGCCGGCTTCAAGTTCCGCCGTCAACACCCGGCCGGAACCTACTGCCTCGATTTCTACTGTGCTGAGGCCATGCTTTCGGTGGAGCTCGACGGCTTCCAACACGGACTGCCGGAGCAGATGCAGCATGATCTGGAACGTAAACAATTCCTCGATTCCAAGGGCATCGAAGAACTTCGGTTTTGGAATCACCAGTGGAGGAAGAACCGTGACGGAGTCCTTCTGGAAATCTGGGATGCGCTCCACCGCCGAACGGGTTGTGTGAAGGTAGTGCGTAAGACCGAGAATCACCGCTTCATCCCACCCGATCCTGACAGCATGACCCCAAAGCCTCCGAAGACATGATCTTCTCCCTCTCCTTCCGTGGAACGGAGGAGAGGGTTGGGGTGAGGAGGTGTCCCCGCTCCTGCGTCACGGGGAGAGGGGACCGGCCTTCCACAAGGGGGCTCTCGGACTCGGTCAGGCCGTGGAACTGGTAGACGAGGCGGTCTTCGTGTCCGTGCTCCTGTGTGATTCCCGAACTCAATTTTTCCGTCTCCCTCTCCTTCCGTGGAACGGAGGAGAGGGACGGGGTGAGGAGGCGTCCCCTCTCCCTAACCCTCTCCCCGCTCCTGCGTCACGGGGAGAGGGGACCGGCCTTCGACGAGGGCGATCTCGGGCTCGGTCAGGCCGTAGAGCTGGTAGACGAGGCGGTCGATCTGGGAATCGGTGACGGCGATCTGGCGTTCGAGGCCGGTCTTCTCCTGCGGCGTCTGGGCGGCGGCCAGCTTCTGGTGCAGCTCCAACATCGTCTCCACGTGCTTCACGATCTGGTCGTGCAGAGATTTTGCGGGCTTCTGTTCAAACGAAGGAAGAGGAAGCTCTCTCGTTTGCTGAATGATGATTTTTGGAAAATCGTCTCGGCGTGCAACGCTGTTGAAATTCACGAAATACCAAGACAGTAAACGACTATTCAGCACTCCAAGCAAAACCTTCAAAGAAGGAGCTGACTCAGCAGCTGAACTCGGAATCAGGCTTTGAACTGATTGATTGGTGAGAAAGGTTTCTTCAGTAAAGACGGCTTGGAGGCGAAGTTTACGACTCAAAACCTGTCGAAGCAGAATCCGTGGTTTAGAAAAATACGGCAGCGGCTTGGATGCTTCTACTCCGGGAGGGTATCCCACAAATCCAGCCTCCCCATGCTGTAAGTTGTAACTTTGCAGAGTTCCCGTGAGGGCTGGCAGCGGCTTAACAAGACCCTGTTTTGCAGATTGAGGTGCGAACACCTCGATCCCTCGTTTCACCAAGACATAGTCGCCAAAACTTTTTGGCTGTCGTCGAACCTTCTCTAGTATACGGGCTTCCTCACGCGAACAGGTAATCAAGAACTCTGCGTGCTGACTACTCAGCCAATCGCGAAAGTTCGCGCTCTTTTTGAACTGCTGGAAGTCCGCGATGGAGTTCACTTTGAAATTCGAAGGAAAGACGGTGAGTTGAACCTCATCCGAAACTTCGCGTGCCGGATATTTCACCCGCTGGGCAGCTACTACGACTGTGTCGATGTATGCTCGAAAGACATCAAACGGCAGAGTCACAAATGCTAACGGTTTGAAACTCTCGACAAATAGTTTTCTCAGCGGCTTGGCTGAGGGAGCGGATACCCAGCCAGATGGGATAATCATTCCAAAGAAGCCCCGTTCACGGAGCAACCGGTGCCCTTGCTCTACAAAGAGAAGAAAGGTGTCGAGGGAGTTGGCAGGGCTTTTGAACCCGGCTCTAAAATAGATCGTCTCAGCTTCGCCAGTAAATGCTCCGTATGGCGGATTCCCAATGACCGCGTCGAAGCCGCCGTCCCGGAAGATCTCGGCGAACTCGTGGGGCCAGTCGAAGACGTTGAGGCGGTAGCGGTCGTCGTCGGTCAGCGCGGGCAGTTCGTCCTGCTGGTAGAAATCGGGGCCGATGAGGGAGTTGCCGCACTTGATGTTGTCGCCCAGGTCCGGGAGCACGCGGTCGAGCAGGCCGAGGCTCATCTGGGTCTGGACGGCCTCTCCCTCCAGCACCTTGAGCAGGAGGGAGAGCTTGGTGACTTCCACCGCCTGCGAATCGAGGTCCACGCCATAGATGTTGTTCAGGAGAATCCGCTTTCTCTCGGCGATGCCGAGCTGCCAACCGCCGTTGCGGGTCTGGACGAGGGCGGGGTGCTGGCCCTTGGAACCTTTGCGGGCCTTCTTTTCCCTGGCCCATTCGCCGGGGTTGTTGGCGAGGTAGAAGCGGAGGTGCCAATCGAGCAGGAACTGGTAGGCGCCGATGAGGAATGAGCCGGAACCGCAGGCGGGATCGAGGATGCGGAGCTTGGAGATCTTTTCGAGAACCCGGGCGGCATCACGCACGACCAGCGGCTTGCTTCCCTCTCCGCCGTTCAGAACGGGGGAGAGGGTGCCCGAAGGGCGGGTGAGGTGGAGCCCCTCTCCCCAGCCCTCTCCTCCATCCGATGGAGGAGAGGGAGTGGGCTGCGTCGGTAAAGTGTCGTCCAGTAGCTTCCCGACGGTTTCGCGGACGATGTAGGCTACGATGTAGGTGGGCGTGTAGAAGACGCCACCGGCCTTCCGCACCTCGGGCTTCTCCTCGATCTTGGCCCGGTGGCCCTCGGTCAGCCCGATGACCTTGCCGAGGAACTGTTCATAGACCTGCCCGAGGATGTCGGCGGAAAGGACGGAAAATTCGTAGGGGCTGTCCGGGTAGTAGAGCCCGCGCAGCAGCTCGCGCAGCAGTTTGTCGTCAATGTCGAGACCGAGGGTCAACGCATCGGGAGCTTCGTGCCGCTCTTTGCCGGCCTTGAAGTGGAAGAGGCCGGAGTTGTAGCGGTCGTCGGCTTCTTGGAACCGTTCGCAGAGCCGTCCGTAGATGCCGGCTTTGTCGGTCAGAGCATGGAGACGCTTGTAGGTCTCGATGCCCCGGTCCTCGCAGATACGGAGGAAGATGATACGGTCGATGATGCGCTGGACGGCGAAGTTGAGCTCACGCTGGGTGAGGGACTTGTTCCGCAGGGCGAGATTGGAGGCGAGGTCGGAACGCCATTTCTCGATCTCTTCCAGAAAGGCGGCATCGACCTCGGTGGTGCCGCGCTTGGTCTTGTTGGACTCGGCGAACTTGTCGAAGGAGCCCTTGAGGACGGCGTCCTTGGAGAAGATGGACGCGATGTGGTCCCACTTCTCGGCGAACTCACGGAAGGTGCAGTAGAAGACGCGGCCAATGGATGCCTTGTCAGTGCGGTCGGGCTTGAGGCGGCAGTCATAGATGGCGAACTCCTCAAAGTCACTCAGGACGCTCAACGGCAGTTTGGCGCTCCAAGCATAGCGGCGGAGCTGGAAGGCGGGTGCGATGTCTTCCTTGATGTGGACGCTGGGTTTCTTGGCTTCGAGGAAGAACTTCCGCTGGCCGCCGATGCGGAAGCTGTAGTCGGGAGCTTTGACGGCATCCCCGACGCGGACAGCGTCTTCATGGATGACATCACGGTAGGCCTCCGCATGGCCGCTGGAGTTGTCGATGTCCCAGCCGAGGGCCTTGAAGAAGGGGTCGAGGAAATCGCGGCGAAGCTGGGTCTCGTTGTATTGGCCGGACTTGTAGGCGTCGAGGTGCAGCTCGAAGCGCGCGACGAGATCTAGGATTTCCTTGAGAGCAGGCACGGGCGGAGTCTTGGGAAAGCCCGCAGGCGGGGGCAAGGGAAAGCGTGCATCGAACATTGATCCGGCAGACCGCACCAACGCATTTCGGCCGATTTCCAAGCGGCGCTATGTAGGCAGTCGCCGGTCGACCGCTTGGATGAACTCGACGGCGGTGGCTTCCGCAGGTGCATTGCGGGAAATGAAACCGAACGTGGGCGCCGCTCGCAGCTCCCGGTAAAGTTCTACCGCCGCCTTCAGCGCCTCCAGACACGACCGGGCGTCGTGGGTGGCGACGGCGGCCTCCAACTGCCTGGCCCGCGTCGGCGCCGCAGTTTCCAGACGACGGACGCCGCTGGGGCGTTGGCCGGCTTCGAGGAGGATAAGCGGGCCGAAGACCTGGCTGCGCAGGTAGGCGAGGAAGTCGGCGGCCTCGAAGAGTTCGCCCCGGCCGATCTTGGTCGCGCAGTAGTGGACCCAGATCCAAAAGCGGTCCTCGATCCATTGCGGATCAGGCCGGGGAAAGCCGGCAACGCCCTTGGCCAACTCGGCAGTCAGCCGGCCCTCGCGTTCCCACAGCACCAGCGGATCCTCGACGCGCGGATTCACGTCGGGCAACGCGACAAACTCGAGGTCCACGTGGAGCGGTCCGGGCTGGTAGAGGCAGATCAGCAGACGCGGTTCGCCAACATGTTCCCTGGTGAAGGCCGCGACCAGATCGCCAAGCCCGCCGGCAAGTGCCTTGCGCTCCGTCATGACAGCAACAAACGCCGCCGGCTCGACCGCGATGACCAGATCGATGTCGCTGAATTCATCGACTTCTCCCGAGCTGAGCGAGCCACCAACGGCCACTCCGAGGATCCGCTCGTCGGCATGAAGCGTCGCCAAAGCGGACTTAAGAAAGGCCCGCATGGCATGAGGAAGACCGGCCGTCCGGCGTTCACCTTCTGGATTCAGACAAGCTGTCTCAAGATCCACGGCCGGAACTGAATCTCACGCAGGCCAGAGGTTCAAACCTCTTCGGGTGCTCTTGGACCCGGGGCAGTTCGGCCGGCAAGAATCTGACGACCGCAGCCCGGGAAGCGGATGGAGTTCAACCGCCGCGTTTCCGGGACAGTTCCTGGCGGAGCTTGTCGAGCGGGAGGGTGTTGATGACATCTTCCTTGGTCAGCCAGCCCTTGCGCGCGATGCCGGCGGCGAGGCGCAGCCAGCCCGCGTGGTCGAGCTTGTGGGCGTCGCAGTTGATGACGCACTTCACGCCCTTGGACTTGGCGTAGTGCCAGAGGCGCCAGTCGAGGTCGAAGCGGTAGGGCGACGCGTTCAGCTCGATCCAGGTGCCGGTCTCGGCGCAGGCGTCGATGACGGCGGTCATGTTGATCTTCTGCGCGTCACGCCGGAGCAAGAGCCTTCCGCTGAGATGTCCCAGCATGTGGACGAAGGGATTCCGCGCGGCGGCGATGAGGCGGCGGGTGTTCTCAGCTTCTTCGTTGGCGGCTATGTGCAGGCTGGCAACAACGACCTCAAGGTCGGCGAGCTGTTTGTCATCGTAATCGAGCCCGCCCTTGAGGATGTCCACCTCGTTGCCGGCGAGCAGGCGGAAGGAACTGCCTTCATCCTCCAGCTTCTTGTTGGCCTCGGCGATGGCTTTGATCTGCTTTCGCAGCCGGAGTGGGTCGAGGCCGTTCGCCTGATAGGAGGAACCGCTGTGGTCGGTGATGGCCCAGTAGCTGAAGCCGTGTTCCTGCATGGTCTCGACGATGGACTCGACCGAGTCCCGGCCATCGCTCCAGTCGGAATGGTTGTGGAGCGAACCCCTGAGATCGGTCCACTCGATGAGGCGGGGCATCGTGCCCTCCTCGGCGGCGGTGAACTCACCCCGGTCTTCGCGGAGTTCGGGTGGGATGTAGGCCAGGCCGAGGGCCTTGAAGATGTCCTCCTCGGTCCGCGTATCGAGGCGAAGCGCTGGGTCGCGGGTCTCCTCCGTGCTGCGGAAGAGGCCGTATTCGTTCAGGCGCAGGCCGCGTTCGCTGGCGCGCTGGCGCATGACGATGTTGTGCTCCTTGCTGCCGGTGAAGTAGGCGAGGGCCGACGAATATTCCGCGTCGCTGACGACCCGGAGATCCGCCTGGATGCCGCCTTCCAAAATGACGCTGGCCTTGGTCTCGCCCTGCGCGCTGACGTTGAGGATGCCGGGCTGCTGGACGAAGAAGCGGATGATCTCGGCGGGGTTCTTCGACGAGACGAGGAAGTCGATGTCGCCGATGACCTCCTTGCTCCGGCGCAGGCTGCCGGCGGTGCTGCAACGGATGACGTCCTCGTGGGCCCGCAGATTCTCCAAAATGGGTTCGGCGGCGATCATCGCGGCGTCGAGATGGTGGCGCGAGGCGAACTGCCGCTTGAAGGCGATGCCTTCGAGGATCTTCGACTGCGTCTTTTCGCCGAACCCGTCGAGCGTCGCGACCTTGCCGGCCTTGCAGGCTGCTTCGAGCGAATCGATGGAATCCACACCCAGCTCGTCGTTGAGCTTCTTCACCTTCTTGGGCCCGAGACCGGAGATCGAAAGCAGGTCGACGAGGCCGGCCGGGATGGAGGCCTTCAATTCGTCGTAGTAGGGAAGCCGGCCGGTGGTGACGAGTTTGGTGATCTTGTCCTGGAGCGCGTCGCCGAAGCCCTTGATCTCACCCAGGCGTTTCTCGGCCACGATTTTCTCCAGCGGTTCGGTCAGGCCTTCGAGCGTGCGGGCGGCGTTGGTGTAGGCGCGGGTTTTGAACGGGTTTTCCCCCTTCAATTCCAGCAAGACACCGATCTCGGCCAGTATCTCGGCCACCAGCTCTTTGGTCATGCGCTGGACAGTAGGGCGGACGAATTCTGCCGCCAGCGGAATTCAACGCGGCTTGTTCACACGCGCTGGAGGCGGGGCAGTTTCAGGTTGCGACCACGGGCCGGTCGCCGCTTGATCGCGCCCGTTATGCGACGAGTTCAAAGACGCCCCCTCGCGCTCACCATCGCCGGATCCGACAGCGGCGGTGGCGCGGGCATCCAGGCGGATCTGAAGGTCTTCTCCGCCCTTGGCGTCCATGGCACGACCGCCATCACCTGTCTGACGGCGCAGAATCCCAAGGGAGTTTTTGGCATCCAGCCGGCCACTCCGAAGATGGTCCGCCTACAGATGGAAGCGGTCTTTGCCGAACTTCCGCCCAAGGCCGTGAAGTCGGGGATGCTCTTCAACACGGCGATCATCCGCGAGGTGGTCCGGATGTTCTCCGGCAAAGGCACGCCTCCTTTGGTGGTGGACCCTGTGATGGTCGCCACGTCCGGAGCAAAGCTTCTCAAGCCCTCGGCGATCCGCACCATGCTCGACGAACTGCTGCCCCTGGCCACGGTCGTCACCCCCAACCTGGACGAAGCGGAGATCCTCGTGGGCCATCCCGTTCGCACCATCGAGGCGCTGCGGGCGGCCGCCCGTGAGATCCATGGCCGCTTCGGCTGCGCCGCGCTCGTCAAGGGAGGCCATCTTTCCGAGGGGCGCGAGGCGGTGGACTTCTTCTACGACGGCCGGACGGAACTGATGCTGTCGGCTCCCTTCATACGCGGCGTCTCCACGCACGGCACCGGCTGCACCTACTCGGCCGCCATCGCGGCGCATCTTGCCCTCGGCCACACGCTCGTCCTGGCTGTCGCCAAGGCCAAGGAAACCATCACCGGCTCGATTGCAGGCAGCGTGAAGGTGGGGAACCATTGGGCATTGTCCCCGACATAAATCCGGCCCGAGTTCGTTAAATCCAATTTGTGAAAACCAGACCATGCATCGCGGTGCTGCGGACGATGGTATCCGCCTTGATCGCAGGAATGCTGGCGGCCGCCGTGACCGCGAAGGCTGTAGCTCCGGGAGAGTTCCGCTTTCGCGAGAACGGCTGGCAGTCCTACGTGGAGGCCTCCGACACCGCCGCGCCGGAGGGGTGGACGGCTCTGGCAAGGGCGGGCTCGTCCAATTCATTCCGATGGCTTTGCTCATCCACGCTGCTGGTCAAATTGAAGGAGGGCGCTTCGGCCCAGGACTTCGTTGGAGCCAGTGCGTTGCAGTCTCCCGAATCGTTGGCGAGCGGCTGGTGGAAACTGCAGGCCTTTTCGCCAAGGGAAGCCTTGGTCCTGGCAGAGTGGCTTTCGCAGAACGACGCGGTCCTGGCTGTCCACCCGAACATGCGCCGGCCCGTCCGTTTGCACGGCGCCTATGCGCCGGCGCCCAACGACCGGTTTTTCCCTGACGCCATCCACCTCGAGAACCGCAACGGCGACGGGTCCAGGGCCGGTGCCGACCTGAACATCCGCGAGGCCTGGGCGGTCACGAAGGGCGAGGGCGTGATCGTGGGCGTGGTCGATGACGGAATGGAACTCGCCCATCCCGACCTGATCGCCAACACGGCCGGCCAGCCTCACTACAATTTTGTCGCGTCGAACACGAATGCGTTCCCGCAGTTCGCCGCCGACAACCACGGCACCGCCGTCTCCGGCCTGATCGCCGCCGTCGGCTACAACAACCAGGGCGTCGTCGGGACCGCGCCGGCGGCCAAGCTGACCGCGATGCGCATCTTCTCGAACGGCAATTTCGCCGTCGACGACCTGGCGATGTTCAACGTCTTCACCTACCGCAACGACACCATCTGGGTGCAGAACCACAGCTGGGGCTACACGGGCAACGCGCAGTTGCTGCCCGCCCAACTCGAACTCGACGGCATGACCAACGCCGCGTTTGGCGGGCGGGGCGGCAAGGGCGTCGTCCTCGTGCGTTCGGCGGGCAATGAACGGCAGTTCAGCGGCGACTCGAACAACGACGGATACCAGACGGTGCCGCACTCGATCAGCGTCGCCGCCGTGAAGCGGAACGGCCGGTTTACATCCTACAGCTCGCAAGGCGCGAACGTCCTCGTGTCGACGGTCAGCGGGGACGACGACTCGCCGAGGCTTCCCACGACGGATCGGTTGGGCTCGCTCGGCTACAACAGCCTCAACCCGGGAGACGGCTCGGCCGACTACGGCTTTGGTTCCACTGGCTTCAGCGGAACTTCGGCCGCCGCCCCGCAGATCTCGGGCGTGGTGGCGTTGCTGCTTTCGGTGAACACCAACCTGACCTGGCGCGATGTCCAACAGATCCTCGTCCTCTCGTCGCGGCATTATGACCTGACCGATCCGATGCTCTTCACCAACGGGGCTGGCCTCCTCGTCAGCGGGAACGACGGCTACGGCGTTCCAGATTCCGGTTACGCCGTGGAACTCGCCAAAGGATGGAGCAACCGCCCGCCGGTGGCTTCCTTCACGGTCGTTTCAAACTTCATCCAGTCCATTCCCGACGACGGACTGCGCGTCGTCGTGCCCAACGCGCCGGGCGGCACCATCAGCTTCGGGATCGCACCCAGCCTGGGAGCGCAGGCGGACGCGGCCACCGCGACCGTGCCGCTGGTCTACGTCGGCAGTGCGCAAACGGCGCTCACGACCAACCTGACGGGCAAAGGCGCTTTGATCGAACGGGGCGGCAACTTCTTCGAGGAGAAGATCCGCTTCGCGGCCGATGCGGGAGCGCTGTTTGCCATCGTCTTCAACAACGTCGGCACGACTGAACGCATCACCATGGCGTCGACGGAATACTCGCGGATTCCCGCCGGGTTCATGGGCCGAAACGACGGGCTCGCCCTGGTCAATCTGCTCACGACGAACGCCCTCGTGGCACGGATCGCGCCGACCAACGCCTCGGTCGTCTTCAACATCACGAACACCCTCGTCTGCGAGCACGTCCAGGTGCGCGTCCAGACCAGCCACACCCGGCGCGGCGATCTGCGGATCACGCTGCGTTCGCCATCGGGAACCATCTCGGTCCTCCAGGCACGCAATGAGGACGGGACCGCCGGGCCGTCGGACTGGACCTACCTTTCAACCCAGCATTTCTTCGAACCGACGAAGGGAAACTGGACGCTCAGCCTCATCGACGAGGCCCCCGGAAACACGGGCAGCCTGCTGGGCGCTTCGTTGACCCTCCATGGCGTGCCGATCGTGGACACCGACGGCGACGGCCTCGACGACGGCTGGGAGATGCAATGGTTCGGCAACCTTGCCCAGACCGGCCTCGGCGACCCGGATGGTGACGGCGAGAACAACCTGATCGAACAGGTTCGCGGCACTGACCCGACGAAGGTGAACCGTCCGTGGAAACTCGACCTGTCGCTGTGGACCTCGACTCTGGGACGTCTGAGCTGGCCCGGAAATGGCCGGAGCAACGTGCTGGTGGACGTGTCGGGAAACCTGCCGACGTTCATCAACCTGACGAACACTCCTTCCCGCTTCCCGAACAACGAACTGTTCGTCCCGCTGACCAACAGCCCCGGCCAATTCTTCCGCCTCCGGCCGGCTGCTCCTTGATCAACTTACGTGCGGAGACGTGCAAGGCAGGACGGGCTTCCAGCCTGTCCAAAGAAGTCCCGGAGCGGACACGAAACACAAGGTGCCCATAGGGCGATGGCTTAAAGTGGAAGCCCGGCCGCAACAGGGCAGGCAAGAGGCACGCCCTGCCCTCAGTTCACCTTCTCGACCACGTGGAAGCGGAACATCCGCTTCTTCATCCAGCGCACGGCCAGCAGGTCGTAAAACGAGGCGAAGAGCCGGTTCCACACGCCGTAGTTGCTCTGCCCGGCGAAGCGCGGGTTATTGCTCACCTCGATCTCGGTGACGGTGTGGCCCTCGATCTTGAAGAGCGTGGGCAGGAAGCGGTGCATGCCTTTGAAGAATTTCAGGTTGTCGATGCACTCGCGCTTGAAGGCGCGGTAGGTGCAGCCCGCGTCGGAGATCTGCTCGCCGCTGAGCTTGTTGCGGACCCAGTTGGCGATGCGGCTGGAGGCCACGCGGATGAAGTGGTCGCCCTCGCCCCGCACCTTCACGCGCGTGCCGCAGACGCAGTCGTGGGTCTTCAGGGCGGCGAGGAACTTCGGCAGGTCCTTCGGGTCGTTCTGCAGGTCCGCGTCCAAGGTGAAGATGAACTGCCCGCGCGACGCCTTCATGCCGGCCCAGCTCGCGGCGGACTCGCCCGAATTGCGGTTCAGCTTCTGCACACGCATCCGCGGATCGCCGGCGGCGAGTTCCTTGAGGATCGTCCACGATCTGTCCTTCGAGCAGTCGTCGGTGATGACGATCTCATACTCGACGCCGAGCGGATCGACGGAGGCGCGGATGGCTTTGTGCAGCTCGCGGAGGTTTCCCTCCTCGTTGTAGCACGGGATGACGAGGCTGAGGACGGGCGGTGAATCACTCATTCGAATAAGGGGATCAACGAAAGAACTTTCTGACAATCTCCCTGGGCGTGGCGATCACCGGCGGCTTCAAATCATGCAAAGCCAGCGCCCAAGTCAGTTGTTGATGATCGATGCCGCGCAGATGCTCATCACTGGTAAGCAGAACCTGGCATCCAATCGAAACCGCCTCAGCCAAAATAAGCGAGTCGTGGACCTCACAGACAGGAAGCAGACCTCGTTTACGGAACAAATCAGCAATCTCCTCCAAAAATTCCGGACGCGAAGGGATCTCTAGGAGCGGTTTGAAAGGCAGGCCTGACCTGAGAAGATCGATGGCTCCCGATCCCGATCTGCGAACGGCAGCAGAAACTCCGGAATCCGCCAGATAGGCTAATTCTTCCAGAACCGAAGGGGTTACAAGCAGCTCAGCGTCGGGCAGTCGCCTGCCAATGACCTGAAGGGCGTCGATGACGTCGTCAACCCCGTCTGCAAGGTCCAGCAGGACGTTAGTATCAGCGGCCAGTTTCAACAGAGTCGCGGCGGTGAAGGAGTTCGGCGGCGCGATGGCGGAGACGGCGGCGTTCTTCGATCGAGAGATCGTTCATTGCCGGGCGGTGTTTCTCCACCGCCAACGTTCCCGCAGTCTTCTTCTCGGGAGCTGTTTTTACCGTCTTCATGGAAAGGTTATGGCACGGCAATAGAGGACCGTCAAAGAAGTCATCCCAGACTCCTACTCATGGCAACACGGGATGACGAGGCTGGGGATGGGCTGGGGCGAACTCACAGTTCCGCCTCCGTGATACCGGCGATCTTCATCTGGCTTTTCAGGAGTCCGATCTTGAGTGGCTGGAGGAGACTGATGAACTCTTTTCCGGAAACCTGCTTCACACGGAGATCTCGAACACGCGGTCGTTCTTGCCGGGCTTGACAGACTCTTCCTCGACCGAAAGCCAGAGGTCCACGGCTTCGCGCAGGTTCGCCTGCACTTCGGCGATGGTTTCGCCCTGTGTGACGCATCCTGGAAGGGCCGGCACTTCCGCCCAGAACCCTCCTTCTTCGGCGTCATGGATGATGGCTTTCAGAGTCATGTCAGTTGTATGCCCAGCAAGTTATTGAGCGGAGAAGACAATCTGAATGCGGGCACATCAATATCCACGCCGGCAAAACGGCCCGGCGAAGGCGGATTGGGATTCCTCCAAGGACGTTGCTCAGGTTGAACCGCGATCAGCTGGGCCACGGGATTCCCCTGACGTGTCAGCACGACCGATTCGCCGGCCAAGGCCTTGTCCACAAGGTGGGCCAGCCGCTTCCCGGCGTCATCAATGGTCGTGGTCATAGATCCTTTCCAAGATGGTTATCACACGCCGAAACACCTGGGTCAAACAAGCTGACATGGCGTGCTCAAGGCTTTGTGCGGTTCGATGAGGTTTCCCTGTGGAAACCATCATCTGTTCCCATCAGCTCGGCCTCCTTCGAGGATTCTAGGAGGAGGCCGGTAAATAGAATCCCAGAGCTCGTTGCGCTTCGCCTGCTCCTCAGCAGGTATGACCTTGAGTTCATAGTCATTCTTAAGCCAACCGAGTTCTTTCTTCATCTGTTCAACCAAGGTTCTCACCGGTAGACACAACGAATACTCGCCCAAGTCACGTTTCAACTCCTCGTAGGCTTCCACAAACTTGAGAGGACTGCGCTTCCGGCGCCCATGCTTTTGCTTCAACACGACGAGCTGGCGGCGCAGTTTCGACATCCATTCCAAATCTTCAGCATCTGGTTTTTCATAAATTTCTTCATCTTCGTTCATAAAAGCTCCAGTTCTCGCAGTCGATATTGGGTTACCCGCCAGAGATAATTTTTTGCTGTGCTTACCGATCTGCTCGATTCGGACCTACAAAAGCAATTCTCTACTCACTTCTTCCCGTAGAACTCCGCGATGGCGTCGCAGACCTTGTCGGCGGCATCGAGGGCCATCTCGCCGTGGATCGGGAGCGAGAGGATGTCCTTCACGATGGCCTCGCTCTGCGGAAGCTTCGGAACATAGGGGAACAGGCCCGTGACGGCCGGCTGGAGATGGTTCGGCTTCGGGTAATGGATGCCGGTCTCGATGTTGCGGTCCTTGAGGAACTGCTGGAGCGCGTCGCGCTTCTCCGCCCGCACGACATACATGTGGTAGGCGTGCGTGGCCCAGTCGCGGACGACGGGCGTCTTCACGATGGACGAGAGGCGTTCGGTGTAGCGCGCGGCGATGGCCCGGCGGTTCTCGTTGAAGCCGTCGAGGTGCTTCAGCATGACCCGGCCCATGGCGGCGTTGATCTCGTTGAAGCGGACGTTGTAGCCGACGAATTCGTGGTCGTATTTCCCTTGGCGTCCGTGGTTGCGGAGCATCCGCAGGCGGTCGGCGAAATTGGTGTCGTTGGTCGAGATGCCGCCGCCGTCGCCGAGGACGGTGAGGTTCTTCGACGGGAAAAAGCTGTAAGCGCCGGAGTGGCCCATGCTGCCGACGGTCTTGCCCTTGTATTTCGCGCCCTGGGCCTGCGCGCAGTCCTCGATGACCCAGAGCTTGTTCTTCGCGGCGATGGCCATGACACGGTCCATATCGACGGGATGGCCGTAGAGATGGACGGGGATGATGCCGACGGTGCGCGGGGTGATGGCGGCTTCGACGGCGTCGAGGTCCATGACGAACGTGTCGTCCACATCCACGAATACCGGCTTGGCCCCGAGGTGCATGAGCGGCTCCATCGTGGGGAACGCCGTGTGGCTCGGGACGATGATCTCGTCGCCGGGACCGACGCCCTGGAGCTGGTGCTGGAGATAGACGATCATCGTCCACGAGCTGCCGAGGACGAACGTCTTGGTGCCGGTGTGCGCGGCCAGCTCGGCCTCGAACGCCTGGCATTCCTTGCCGAGGATGTATTGCCCGGAGCGGATGGCTCGCAGCGCGGCCTCCTCGACTTCGGCGTTCACAAAACACTTTGAGAGCGGGATCTTTTGCATGTTGGGAAAGGGTTTATCCACGAAGGGCGCGAAGAGTCGCGAAGAAACTACAGGGTGAATGGTTTTGGAGATTCGGAGACGGGCTCACGGGTCATCGCCATCCGCTTCCACTCAAGCTTGGGAAAGGAGCCGAAGTTGACGACCAGCCCGACAGGCTTCCGAGATGACTTGAGGTAGTTCAGCAGTTGGGACTCTTCCCGGTTGGTCAGCTGTTCCAACACCTTCAACTCCACGACGAGTTCACCGAAGCAAAGTAGGTCAGGCCGGAAACTCTTCTTGAGCCTACGGCCTTTGTATTCCATCGGGAATTCGGGCTGGGACTCGAACGGGATACCTTGGGTTTCCAGCTCGATTTCCAAACACTCCTGGTAGATCGCCTCGTCAAAGCCGTGCCCCTTTTCCCGCTGCACCTCGATGCACGCACCGATCACCCGATAGACTTCATCCTTCAGCAACAGTTCGCTCATGGCTTGGGTTGGAGTTATTCGCGTCTCTTCGCGGATCAATTCAGTTTAGAGAGACACCCAACCGGCCGTCTTGTTGGCTTCGGCTGCGGCGGTGAGGACGCGGACGGAATCGTAGCCGGCCCAGGCGTCGGCCAGAGGTGCCTTGCGGGTGGTGATGGATTCGCAGAAGGCCTTCAACTCGGCGAGCAGAGGTTCGACGGCGGCGGTCTCGATCTGCACGGGCGCGCCTTCCACGCCCTTGAAGTCCTTGCCTTCGGGCACATGGACGTTGGCGTAGGTTTTGATCTTGTTGGACGGCAGGTCGTAGTTGCAGACGGCCGTCAGCTTGTCGCCGATGACGATCACGTCGCGGAACTTGCCCGGGATGAAATACTCCGTCTCCACCGTCGCCCAGGTCTTGCCGAAGCGCGTGTCGTATTCCAGCGACGTGCGGGACGCGTCGTCGAAGCCGGGTCCGCGCCCGAGGAAGTCATACCACTCGGCCCGCACCCGCGTCGGCACGGCGCCGAGGATGTAGTTGAAGAGGTCCACGAAATGGATGCCGTCGGCGAACATCACGCCGCTGTCGTTGCGCGGACGTTTGAAGCCTCCGAAGTGTCCGCGGAGAATCCGGATGTTGCCGAACGCGCCGGCATGCACCTGCTCGCGCAGCCACTGCGTCGCGGGATCGAACCGGAAGATGTGCCCCACCTGGACCAGCCGGCCGGTCTTCGCGGCCAGCTCGGCCAACTGCTTCGATTCGTCCGGCACCAGCGTGAGCGGCTTCTCGACGAACACGTCCTTGCCCGCTTCGAGAAATTCCTTGGCCAGCGGGAAGTGGCTCTGCGCGGGCGTGACGATCACGGCGCCGTCAACCTTGCCGGCGAAGTCCTTGTAGTTCGTCGAAAGGTGGTCGTCCTTCAGGCCGAGCTTGCGCGCGGCGTCGAGGGCCTTCGGGTTCAGGTCGGTGGCGAACAGCTCGATCTGGGGTTGGAGCGAATGGAGGACGCGGAGGTGGTTGGCACCCCAGCGACCGAGACCGAGCAGAAGGATTTTCGACATGGCTGAAAACGAAGGCGCTTCATGCGCCGGAAACGAGTGACGGACTGTGCTTGGAAACGGAAAAGGCCAGCAAGCGGGATTTGTGTCGGTGGAAGCCATGGACACACCCGGATAGTGGAACCGGCGTCCTCGCCGGTTCCGGGTCCGACAGGCGCCCCCGCCTGTCGGAGTGCGGGCGAGGGCGCCCGCAGAACAGTGACAGCCGAGGCGGCTGCCCCACTATGGGGCTTTGCCCGGATGCGCCCGAAGCCATGCCCATCATCCACCCGCCTTGACGCGGCTCCCCTGCGCCAACACCTTCGCCATGCTTGGAAGAATCCCGGACCGCCGCAGCGACGCAAATCGCCGCAGCCGCCGCCAACGCTCCCTCCGCGCAGGACCTCCGCCAGCGGCTTGAGCGGGGCGGAGCTTTGCGTCTTGAGAACGTGCCTGGGCCGGCCCAGCCGTTCTTCGCGGCGCTCCTCCGTCAATGGTTCCCCGGTCGTCCCATCGTTGTCGTCACGGACCTCCTGAAGACGCAGGAGAGCTTCCAGCAGGATCTGGAAACGTGGTTGGGAGCCGACGCGAAACCGCTCTTCTACCCGGCGTGGGAAGTTCTGCCGCACGAAACCAAACTGGCCCACGCGGACGTCATCAGCGAACGGCTGCAGACGCTGGTGGCATTGGCCGGATGCCGGATGCCGGATACCGGATGCCAGATGCCGGATGGTGTGAAGCGGAAGTCTTCGGCTAAACGATCTGCCTCAGGAATCGGGCATCCGGTATCCGGCATCCGGCATCCGCTTCTCGTCACCTCCGTCACCGCCCTGCTCCAGCGCACCTTGCCGCCGGACGAGATCCGCGAACGCACCCGCACTTTCTCCATCGGCGACCACATTGAACCGCTCGACCTGATCGAGTGGCTGGAGGACCAGGGCTACGAACCCGAGGCGCAGGTGACGATGAAGGGCCACATCGCCCTGCGCGGCGGCATCATGGACGTGTGGCCCTTGCCCGCGCCGTGGCCGGTGCGTCTGGAGTTCTTCGGCGACGAATTGGAGTCGCTCCGCGAGTTCGATCCGCTGACGCAGGTGTCGCGGGAAAAAATCGCGAGCGTCGTCATTCCGCCGGGCGGGGAACTGGGCTTGATCCGGAAGCGGCTGCTCGAATCTTCGTCCTCCTCTTCCTCTTCGTCTCCGAAAAAGCAGGACGAGGACGAAGAGGAAGGACGAAGAGGGGGAACCTCCGAGCTCGCCACCCTGCTCGACTATCTCCCTACCAACGCCGTCTTCATCCTCTGCGAGCCTGAAGCGTTGGATCACGCCGCCGCCCATTATGCGGCGCAGATCCCGGAGAACGACAAGGCGTTCATCCACTGGGACGAATTCCAAGCCGAGCTGATGACCCGGCAGATGACCGTCGTGTCGCTGACGGATTCCCCGGCCGTAGATGACGCAACGGTCCGCCTCCTCACGTCGGCGGCTACGGACGACGAGTTCTCCTTCGCCACGCTCGACGCCTTCCGTCCGCTCGGTGATCGGCCGCCGGAACCGCAGATCGCCGAGGCGCAACGCCGCGAGTTCTTCGCGCAGCTGCATCGCTGGCTGCGTCAGGGCTGGCGCGTCCATGTCTTCTGCAACACGGCCGGCGAGAAGCAGCGCTTCGGCGAGGTCTGGGCGGAATACGGCTTTTCCTCAAACCCGAAGGACGAAGGCCAATCTGGGACTTCAAACCTGGAACTTGAAACCCACCTCGGCGCGTTGCGGCGCGGGTTTCTCTTCGAGCCTGCCAAACTCGTCGTCGTGACCGATGCGGAGATCTTCGGCCGCTACAAGGTGCAACGCCCGCGCCGGATGCGGTCGCCCCAGGCGCAGACCACGCGCTCGGCGCTCGACATCAACTTCGCCGACCTGCAGGAGGGCGATTTCATCGTCCACGTCCAATACGGCATCGCGCGTTATCTTGGGCTCAAGATCATCCCGCTCGTCGGAACCAGAAAACGCGGGGAAGCGGTGAAGGACCCCGACGACGGCCAGGAATGCCTCACGCTGGAGTTCGCCGCGTCGAACCCGGCCGATGAACCGCCGCGGCTCTACATTCCCGTCAGCGAGGCGCATCTTGTCAGCAAATACGTCGGCGCGGGCAAAGCGAGGCCGCAGCTCAACACCCTTTCCGGCACGCGCTGGGCCAAGGCCAAGAACGAGGCCGAACGGGCCGTGCGCGACGTCGCCGCCGACTTCCTCCAGATCCAGGCCGCACGGGAATCCCAGACCGGCCATTCGTATCCCGAGGACACCCCATGGCAGCGCGAGTTCGAGGGCAGCTTCGTCTACGAGGAGACGCCGGACCAGTTGAAGGCCATCGTCGCGGCCAAGGCCGACATGGAGAAGCCGCGTCCGATGGACCGCCTCATCTGCGGCGACGTGGGCTTCGGCAAGACGGAGGTGGCCATCCGCGCCGCGTTCAAGGCGGTCATGGCCGGCAAGCAGGTCGCCATCCTCGTGCCGACAACCGTCCTCGCGCAGCAGCATTTCAACGGCTTCCGCGAGCGCATGGCCGACTACCCGGTGCGCATCGAACTGCTCTCGCGGTTCCGCACGCGGCGCGAGATCACCCAGGTCCTCGCCGCCTGCCGCGACGGCGCGGTCGACATCGTCATCGGCACGCATCGGCTCGTGCAGCCCGACGTGGAGTTCAAGGACCTCGGCCTCGTGGTCATCGACGAGGAACAGCGCTTCGGCGTGCTGCACAAGGAGCGTTTCAAGATGATGCGCCGCATGGTCGACGTGCTGACGCTCAGCGCCACGCCCATTCCGCGCACGCTTTACCTAGCGCTCACCGGTGCGCGCGACATGAGCACCATCGAGACGCCGCCGCAGGACCGGTTGCCCGTCGAGACCATCGTCACGCAATACGACGAGCGCATCATCCGTGACGCCATCCAGCGCGAGCTGAACCGTGGCGGCCAGGTGTTCTTCCTCCACAACCGCGTCTTCGACATCGAGGCCGTCGCGTCGAAACTCAAGGCGCTTGTCCCAGAAGCGCGCTTCGCCGTCGGGCACGGACAGATGAGCGCGGACGACTTGGAGGAAGTGATGACCAAGTTCGTCAACGGCGAAGCCGACGTGCTCCTCTCCACCACGATCATCGAAAGTGGCATCGATATCCCGAACGCGAACACGATCATCATCGACCGCGCCGACCGCTTCGGCCTGAGCGGCCTCTACCAGTTGCGCGGCCGCGTGGGCCGTTACAAGCACCAGGCCTACGCCTACCTCTTGCTACCGCGCCACGCCGGAGTCCTGAGCGATGCACGGAAACGCCTCAGCGCGCTGAAGCAGTATTCGACCCTAGGCAGCGGCTTCAAAATCGCCATGCGCGATCTCGAGATCCGCGGCGCCGGCAATCTCCTCGGCGCGCAACAGAGCGGCCACATCACGGCCGTCGGCTTCGAGCTCTACTGCCAGCTTCTTGCCCAGAGCATCGCCGTGCTCAAGGGCGAGAAGCCGAAGGCCC
Source organism: Verrucomicrobiota bacterium (assembly GCA_043744715.1). Lineage (GTDB taxonomy): Bacteria > Verrucomicrobiota > Verrucomicrobiia > Limisphaerales > CANJSG01 > CANJSG01. Next base: position 35,652 of record JAYTUE010000001.1, read on the forward strand.
GCGTCGAAACCCAGATGCGGATCGACTTCGTCGCGCTCAGTCCCGAAGAGGAGCGTGGGAATGACGAAGCGCGAAGGCCAAAGGCCGAGAAGAAGAAACCCGTCATCGACATCCAGATCCCGCGTGAGACGGCCACCTATATGTCGGAGCCCGATCCGGAATCCGGCATCGGGGATCCGGTATCCGTCCCCAAGGCTCCCGCCTACTTGCCGCTGAACTACGTTCCCGAATCCGCCCAGCGCATCGAACTCTACCGCAAGCTCGCCCAGGCGCCCGACAAGCAGGCTCTGGAAAAACTGCGCAGCGAAGTGCGCGACCGCTTCGGTCCCCTGCCCCCGGCCACCGAAACGCTTTTCTTCGTCACCGAGTTGAAGCATCTCGCCGCCGAAAAGGGCGTGACCTCCATCGAGACCCGCGACGACCGCCTCATGCTCACGCGCAACGGCGCGTTGATCCAGCTCTCGGGAAAGTTCCCCCGCATGACCAAGCCCGACGCGAAAGGCCGTTTGCAGGAGATCAAGAAGCTGCTGGTCGTCCTCTGACGCACCAACCGGGCAAGCTGCACCCATCTGTTCAGCCCAGGCTCCTCGGTAGCTGGAGCCGTGATCCACACTCGACCGATCGGGGCCGGTGGCGTGTCATCAGACGGACCAAGCAACAGTGAAGAGACGACGACTCATCCTATTCATCGCAGCCGCCGCTGTTGTCGTCGGACTGCTCTTGTTCAAACGCCTATCCCCTGAGGGACGGCTACGGTTGCCGGCAGGAACTACAACGCCGCAGATCAGCCTTGGCTACTCCCATGGTCTCGTCATCGCGCCGGACGGGAGCCTCTGGTCATGGGGTGCCGAAGATCTCGGTTGGCCCGTGCTTGGCCTGGGACAGACAAATGGCGTTCCCGCCTTCAGTCCGCTCCTTCGCCGGATCAGCCCCGCCACCAATTGGACCCGGGTCTCCGCCGGACAGGATCACAACCTCGCCCTGAAATCCGACGGAACAATCTGGGCATGGGGTGCGAACCGTCGCGGCCAAATGGGAACCAATGCCGTATCCGGCGCGCTCCAAAGCAGTCTGGTCCGATCTGGTCCTGGCAACGACTGGGTGGATGTCGAGGCTGGTAGCGTGTGCAGTTACGCGTTGAAGAAGGATGGTTCCCTCTGGGCCTGGGGATTGAACAATTTCTGCCAGCTTGGAATCGGTTCGACGATCGACAGCCGGGTTCCGGTCCAAATCGGATCGGCCACGAACTGGACAAAAGTTCGGGCGGGCGGAGTCAGCGCCGCTGGAATCCAAGCCGATGGCAGCCTGTGGATCTGGGGCGGAAGTCCCCAGTTCGGCAACTCTGCCGCCGGCCTCACAAACAACCTTCCAGTGCCCAATCGGATGACGTCGGACACCAACTGGGTGGATGTGTCCGTGGACTATAACATCTGGCTGGCAGTGAAGTCAGACGGAACTCTTTGGGCCTTCGGACAGATAGCCCACGCCTACACCGGTGCACCCCCGTCTGCCTATGCGACACCCATGCGGATCGGCACCAACTCCGACTGGATGTCCGTTTCATCCTCGCGATACGGCCACTTGCTTAGACGGCGCGACGGCTCGTTCTGCAACATGTCGACACCCGATCAGAGTCCGGGATCGGCAAAGTTCCAGGATCTGAAGCTTCCGGCGAATGGCGTAACCGCGGACACCGGTGGTGGCGCGTTCGCCGTGGTCACCCGCGAAGGAGAAGTATGGGCCTCCGGTGCAGTTTGGGGCGAACGAACAGGCAAAGACCGTATCCTCCAAACGATCGCCAGATTTGGCTCGAGGATAAGCTGGTTGCGCGATCTGGGCGATCGCCCGGAAAAGGTTTACCGCGACAAGCCCTGGCCCGTCCGCAATATCGATCCCGGCGATCCGCCGAAGTAGCCGCCCGGCCTCCTTCGGGTTTGGAGATTCTTTTGGCCTTCTGACCTTCGCGCTTCGGGTTTCCCGCTCAGTAGTCCTTCGGATAGTCCCGCCACATCCAGCGCATCGCTTCGGGGAAAAGCGCGGTGCCGTGCTTGCCGCTGTGGATGCCTTCGCCGAAGACGAACTTGTGGTCGTAGCCCTTCTCGTCCAGCGCGGCGGCCATGGCCTTGTTCGCCTCGGGCCAGCTGCCGAACTGGTTGACGATGTCGTTCGCGCCGTCCTGCTGGAACATGCGGATCGGCTTCTTCGCGGAGCTTCGCACGATCTCGGGATATTTGTTGCCGCCGCGGATGTTCGTGAAGCTTCCCACGGTGGTGAAGCACTTGCGGAACGCATCGGGCCGTTCCCAGCAGACGGTGAACGCGCAGATGCCGCCCGAACTGCTGCCGGCGATGCAGCGCCCTTCGGGATTGGTGGTGAGGGTGTAGGACTTGGCCACCTCGGGCAGGATCTCCGTCAGCAAGAAGCGCGAGTAGGCGTCGCCCAACGAGTCGTATTCGAAGCTGCGGTTGGACGCGCCTGCCGTCCGTCCTTTGCCGTCCTTGCCCGGAGCCGCGCCGTCCTTCGGCGGCTTGTTTCCGGGCTTGATGAAGATGCCGATGGTCACGGGCATTTCCCTCCTGTGGATCAGATTGTCGAAGACTGTCGGCGCGGCATACATCACGCCGTCTTGGCAGACGAAGACGGCGGCGGCCTTGCCCGGCTTGTATTGGGCCGGCACGTAAACCGAATACTCGCGGACAGTGCCGGGGAAGACGGCGCTGTTGGTCCACATGTGTTTTGTGATCGACCCCTTCGGCACCCCGGGCTGCTCCTTCGAGTCCGGGCCGGGCACGTATTGGTCATCGGGCGACGGGGCCTTCGTCGCTTCGGCGGCGTGGGATAGGGTCAAGGCCGTGGAAGCCACGGCCAGCAGGAGGGCGAAGGTGCGATTCATTTTCATGGTGTGGGTGGGTGGACGGATCGGGTGGACCACTGGCTACCGAACGGATGCTTGTGTCGAGGGAACTCACAGCTAAGTTAGCGACCCAAACAACAATGAGCCCTCAAGGAATCGCAAGGTTGGTCGGCGTCGGCATCCTGATCTTCATCGTCATCATCATGGCGTCGTCGGGCACCTATGTGGTGAAGCCCGGCTACCGCGGCGTGGAAGTGACGATGGGCAAGGTCTCGGCCGCCTTCAAAACGGAGGGCTTCGGACTCAAGGCTCCTTTCATCACGGCCATCCACCAGGTCTCGATCCGGCAGCAGACGGCGGAGGAAAAGGCGGAGTGCTACTCCTCCGACCTCCAGCAGATCACGGTCGACCTGAAGGTCCTCTACCGCGTGCCCGAAGCGTCGGTCGTGAAGCTCTTCCAGGGATTCTACGGGGATCCTTTCGACAACCTTGTGGCGCCGCGGGTGCAGGAGGCGTTGAAGGAGGTGGCCGCCCTCCAGAGCGCGGAGCAGATCGTGAAGAACCGCGAGCAGATCAAGACCCGCGCCCTCCAGCTGGCCAAGGCCAAGCTCGGCGAGCCGCCGCTCCTCGTGATCGAGGACATCGTCATCCAGAACATCTCACTCACGAAGGAACTGGAGCACGCCATCGAGGCGAAGATGGTCCAGGAACAGGAGGCCTCGAAGTCGAAGTATTTCCAGCAGCGCGTCCAGATCGAGGCCGACACCTCCGTGATCAAGGCCAAGGGCGAAGCCGAATCCATCGTCATCCGAGGCGAAGCCCTCAAGAAGAACCCCGCCTTCGTCGAGCTCCAGATCGTCGAGAAGTGGGACGGCCTCGCGCCCGTCGTCATCGGCGGAGGCGACAAGGTGATGCTGACGTTGCAGGACATCGAACGCCTCAAGAACCAGAAGACCAATGCCACCCCCATTCCAACCCAACCGGCCGCAGCGGCCCGTCCGGCCCGGCGCTGATTCCATGAACCCGAACTTCATTCCCCGGATCATCGGCGTCGCCGTCCTCATGTTCGTGGCCCTCATCGCCGCCACGGCCACCAGCTACGTGGTCGAGCCCGGAACGCGCGGCCTCAAGGTCACGCTCGGCAAGACGGCCGACCAGTTCCTGCCCGAGGGCTTCGGCTTCAAGGCGCCCTTCATCACCAGCATCGTCGAGGTCAACATCCGCCAGAAGACGCAGACGGTGAAGGCCGACTGCTTCTCGTCGGACCTCCAGCAGGTGAAGATCGATCTCCGCGTGCTCTACCGCGTGCCGGAATCGTCCGTCGTGGAGATCTACAAGAAGTTTTCCGGGGATCCCTTCGACAGCCTCATCGCTCCGCGCGTGCAGGAGGCGATCAAGGAAGTGACCGCCCTGCTGACCGCCGAGCAGATCGTGAAGAGCCGCGAGGAGATCAAGAAGAAGGCCCTCGCCTCCGCCGCGCAGAAGATCGGCTCGCTCCTGATCGTTGAGGACATCGTCCTCCGCGACATCAACCTCTCTCCTGAGCTGGAGAAGGCCATCGAGGCCAAGATGGTCGCCGAACAGCAGGCCAACCAGGCGCGCTTCACCCAGGTCCAGACGCAGGTCGAGGCCGAAACCGCCGTCATCAGCGCCAAGGGTGAAGCCGAAGCCATCCGCGTCCGCGGCGAGGCGCTCCGAACAAACCCGGCATTCCTCCGCTGGAAGATCGTGGAACGCTGGAACGGCCGTTCGCCCATGGTGGTTCCTTCCGGCCCGGACAATTCCGGAGCCGCTCTGCTCCTGCCCGTCGGACCCGCCGAACCTCCCGCGGCGCCATGATCACTCCGCGAAAGCGCGCCATCCTCCAGATCGGCAGCCTGGTCGCCGTGGCGATCCTGCTGATCATCCTCTTCAAGCCCGCCGCCGCCTTCGCCGAGATGGCGGCCCGCGAACTCCGCTACTTCTGGTGGCTCATCCTCCTCGTCGCCCTGGCCATCTGGCTCATCTGGGGCATCGGCAAACGACCGAAGCAGTAGCCGGCGCAGCCCCGCCAAAAGGCGGCGGATCGAGAGTTGAACCTTGGAGGCGGAACCCGCGTTCCCTAATTTCCACCCATGAACTGGTGGATCTTCCTGGGTTTCCTGGCCGGCGCGTCCCTTCCCATCCAAGCGGGGGCCAACATGAGCCTGCGGACCTCGCTCGGCAGCCCGATGACGGCGGCGCTGGTTTCCTTCACCGCCGGCATGGTGCTCCTGCTCGTCCTTTGCCTCGTCCTTTGCCTCGTCTTCCGAGTGCCGATGCCGACGGTGGCCTCGATGAGATCGGTCGCGCCATGGGCTTGGTTCGCGGGCGGGCTTTCCGGCGCGCTCGTGGTAACGACCACGGTGATAGCCGCTCCGAGGATCGGCATCGCTAGGGCGAGAGCTCCCGCTGAGCCGGACTCATGCAGTAGAGAGTAGGGCGGGCTTCCAGCCTGCCCCGTGCTGATAAGGGTTCCCGGATCGTCCGGCGCCCTGATCCGCCCGCACTGTTTGATTTCAGACCGGCAGCGCC
>JAYTUE010000002.1:0-3254 GCA_043744715.1 Verrucomicrobiota bacterium
TCGTCCAACTTCGTTCTCCAGGGAACGTCGGCCTTCTCGACCAACTCTCCGTTTACCAATCTCCTCCTGAGCCCCGTGGTCATCGGCAGTGAGAATGTCGTGACGAACACTGCGACCAATCAGATCCAGTTCTTCCGCCTGAGCCGCTGATTCCGTCAGTTTCACGGCCGGCGACCCGAAAGGGTCGCCGGCCTTTTCTTTGCATGCGTCCAACCGAACGGGCATGCTGCCGCGCTTGGATGAAGACAGCCCCGATAAGACTCCAGAAATTCTTGGCCGACGCCGGTGTCGCCTCACGGCGTTCGGCGGAAAAGATCATTGCCGAAGGTCGTGTGGAGGTGAATGGCCGCAAGGTCACCGTCACCGGCTCCAAGGTGGATCCGGCCGTGGACCGGGTAAAACTGGACGGCCGGCCCGTGTCCACCCGTAAGCGCATCTACCTGGCCCTCCATAAGCCGCGCGGCTACCTCTGCTCCCGTGTCGATCCGGAGGATCGCCGGATCGCCTCGGAACTGCTTCCGGAAGAATGGTCCCATCTCTATCCGGTGGGGCGCCTCGACTTGGAAAGCGAAGGACTGATCCTCTTCACCAATGACGGCGACTTTTGCCTGCACCTGACACATCCGCGCTACGGGGTGACCAAAGTCTACATGGCCACCGTCCGGGGTTCGATGGATGCCAACGTGGTCCGCCGCATCACCGCCGGCATCCAACATGAAGGGGAACTTCTCAAGGCCCTGAAAGCCCGCATTCTTGCCAGTGGAAATGCGACCAGCCTGGTCGAGATCGTGCTCGGCGAGGGCAAGAACCGCGAGGTCCGGAGGCTATTCGAAGCGCAGGGCCTCGAAGTGATCCGGCTGGTCCGGACGCAGATCGGGAAGATCCGCCTGGCCCAGCTGCCTTCGGGCAAATGGCGGACGTTGACAGACACGGAGGTTAAAACGCTACTCTCCCCACTATGATTTCGGTTAAAATTGCCGGTTTGAACGCGCTTTTAGCCGTGTCGACCCTCGTTGTTTCCGCCGAGACCGGCACGGTCAATGCCGACCGCGTCAACGTTCGCGGAGTTGCGGGCATGACGGGCGAGGTCATCACCCAGCTGGCCAAGGGGGAATCCGTGACCATCTTGGAACCGGTGGTCGTCAAGGCTGCGAAGTGTGATCCGACCAACTGGTTCAAGATCGCTCTTCCGGCCAACACCCCGCTCTGGGTCAACGCCGCATTCGTCGGCACTAACCAGACCGTTTCGGCCAAGCGCCTCAACGTGCGCGGCGGACCGGGTGAAAATTTCAGCGTGGTCGCCCGCCTCGAGAAAGGCGCCGATCTGAAAGTCCTTCGACGTGAAAACGACTGGCTCGAAATCCAGGCTCCTGAGGGAGCGGTGGCGTATGTCGTCGCCTCCTTCATCGAAGTGGCCGGCAAGCCTGCCATTTCGGAAGCGCCGGCCAAGCCTGCCCCCATCGCCACTCCCGAGGCGAAAACGCCGCTCGTCGCCGAGATCAAGCCTGACCCCACTCCGGTGGTCGCCCGGGACACGAAGCCCGCGATTCCGCAGGCCGCTCCCGTGCCCGAACCCACCGTGCCAAGTCCTTCGGTGGCCCCGGCCCCCAGCGGGCCTGCTCCCGCCGCGCCCATGACGCCGGACGGTGTCCAGGCCGTCGCGAGGAAGGTGTTCCGCGAAGGCATCGTGCGCCGTGATCTGCACGTGAACACGCCCAGCTACTTCAACCTCGAGGACCGCTACTCCGGAGAGAAGATCGCCTTCCTCATCGTCAACGAGCAGAAGTTCGAGCTGTGGCGCTACATCGGTTCCCGTGTGATCCTCAGCGGCGAAGAGTTCCTCGACGACCGCTGGAAGCGCACGCCGATCATCAAGATCGAAACCCTCGATCTGCCCTGATGTCCTTCCCGAACCTGATCGACGGACGGGCCATCGCCGAACAGATCCACGTTGAAACCGCGCAACGCGTGGAAGCCCTCAAGTCCCGTGGGGTTCAGCCCGGTCTTCTCTTCGTCCGTGTCGGCGAAGATCCCGCTTCCAAGGTCTACGTCGGGATGAAGGAGAAGACCTCCGCCCGGCTCGGCATTGTTTCCGAGACACGCGTTCTCCCCGAAACGACTTCGCAGGCGGAACTCATCCGGCTGCTAGAGCAGGCCAATGCCGACGCCAGCATCCACGGCATCCTCGTCCAGGCACCGCTTCCCAAACATATCGACGAACGCGTCGTTTACTCGACCGTTGCTCCGACCAAGGACGTCGACGGATTCCATCCCATCAACGTCGGCAAACTCATGCTGGGCGACTCGACGGGCTTTCTTCCCTGCACCCCGGCCGGCGTCCACGAGCTGCTCATCCGTTCCGGCGTGAAGACGGAGGGCGCCGAAGTCGTCGTGCTTGGACGCGGCAACATCGTCGGCAAGCCGATGGCCTCGATCCTGATCCAGAAGAGCCGCAACGCGAATGCCACCGTCACTGTCTGCCATTCCGCCTCGCGCCATGTGAAGGAACACTGCCTCCGCGCGGACATCATCGTCGCCGCGTTGGGTTCTGCGAAGTTCGTCACGGCCGACATGGTCAAGCCGGGCGCCGTCGTCATGGACGTCGGCGTGAACCGCATTTCCGATCCCTCGGCCAAAGGCGGCTCCAGGCTCGTCGGCGATGTCGACTTCGATGCCGTCCAGCCCATCGCCGGCCGCATCACCCCGAACCCCGGCGGCGTCGGGCCCATGACCATCGCCATGCTCTTGCAGAATACCGTTCGCGCCGCCGAGATGGCGACGCGTTGATACCGAACACCACACCCAAAATGACACCCACACGCATCCTTCCCGATCTCCAGTGCTCCCTCGTCTGCGAGCAGGTCCGACAGGAAACCACCGGCAGCTTCTTCCTGATCGGCGTCATCAACATCATCCCCGTCCCGCAGTTCCCGGTCACCGCGCCGCAGCTGCTCGTCTTCAACCGCTGGGTCGCCGGCATCGGCCAGTTCAACCAGACCGTCCGCGTCATCGCGCCCGACATGAAGACCGTCCTCGCCACCAGCCAGGGCAAGATCGCCCTCGACGGTCCCGGCAGCATCGCCATCAACGTCTCCGTCCTCCAGAACGTCGAGTTCGCCGCGCCCGGTGCCTATTACGTCGAGGTGCTGGTCGACGACGTCATGAAGCTCCGCTACCCGCTGCCCATCGTGGTCGCACAGCAGCAGGGCCAGCGTCCTCCCCAGCAGGGAGAAGCGCCCGCAGGCCAGGCCATC
>JAYTUE010000003.1:0-12789 GCA_043744715.1 Verrucomicrobiota bacterium
GTTCATCAGGGCGAGCTGGAATTCGAATTCAAAATCTGAAACGGCCCTGAGACCTCGGATGATGGCCTGTCCGCCCCGGCCTTCGACATAGTCGACCAAAAGTCCGTCGAAGCTGTCGGTCTCGACCGTAGGAAAGACGGCGGTGGCTTCTCGGACTAGGGAAACCCTCTCCGCGAGGCTGAAGAGAGGAGTCTTCGTTTCGTTCTGTGCGACAGCCACGATAACCCTCTCGAACAGTTTCGAGGCACGCTGGATGACGTCCAAATGGCCTTTGGTCAGGGGATCGAAGCTGCCTGGATAGATCACCGTCCGCATGGGTGGAACCTAGTCCCCGTTCATTCGGAGCTGGAATCAAAAAACCTGATACTTTGCCAGCAGTTCCCCGCCGATTGTCCGCCACGGCACTTCATAGCCTTGCAGGGCTGTGGCAAAACCCTTCAAGCCGGCGACCTCGAGCGGGCTGCAAATCTTTGCCAGATCCGGCGCCAATTGCTCCAGCTCCTTAAATGTTCCTTCGCCGATGATGATGCGTCCGCGGCCGGAGAATCCTTCCAGCCGGGAAGCCAGATTCACTTCCCCGCCGAAGACCGTGTAGTTCAAAACGTGCTGGTCGGAACCCATCAGGCCGACTGTGACAAAGCCCGTGTTGATGCCGGTGCCGAGCGAAATTTCCGGCAGTTTCTCAAATGGATGCTCCCCTCGCGCAATGCGACCCGGATTGTCCCTCTCGCGCTGTTCGTTGTCGCGACTGGACTGCACGTTCAACATCTCGATGGCCTGTTGGGACTCTATGGCCGCAAGGACACAGCGAACCGCATGGTGGGGATCCTCAATCGGCGCACCCCAGAAGGCCATGACGCAATCACCCATGTATTTGTCGAGGGTGCCTTTGTGCTTCTTCACGTTGTCCGCAATGGTGGCGAGGTAACCATTGATCGTCCGGAGGTTGTTGTCGGCGGCCCTGTCGCGGAACAGGTCCGCTTCGATGCCAACCAAGCTGGTCCTGCGGATGTGATCATCGGTTTGCCGTTCTCGGGCGTCCATGAACGCGGTGAAGCCGCGCACATCGGCAAAGTAGACGGAGATTTTCCGGCGTGAGCCTCCCAGCACGACGTTTTCACTCTTGAGGAGTTCATGCACGATGTTGGGGGAAACAATTTTGGAGAAAACGTCCTTCACCCGTCGCTTCTCATTCTGTTCAAGCCTGGCGCGGTAGGTTACGAGCACTCCGTGGTTGATCAGGAGCCCGCCGACGAGCGGCAACACGACCGGGATCAGGAATCGCTGCGAAGCGAAGAGCCAATCGGTCAAAAGCAGATAGACACCAAGAAGCGCTGCCACGGACAGCGAAGCCTGAACAGTTCGGAGGTTCCACGTCAGCGCGGCCGCTGAAGTTCCGAGGAAAACAATCAGAAGGAGGTTCAACCATACCGGGGCGCTGCGGATGAACCGGTCTCCGATGACCATGGCGGCCACGTTCCAATGCTTGCTGACGAGGTAGGTGTCCTTGGACAGGGGCGTCGCTCCACGGTCGGTCAAATCATTGCCCGTGGCGGTGGAGCCGACTATGACGAGCTTGTTGCTGAAGGTGTTCTCCTGCGGCTCCTCTTTTCTCAGGATATGCCTGCCAAGTATCTGCTCGAAACTCAGCGTAGTGAGGTTCGAATCTCCGTGCCGGATTTTCCAGTCGATGAGGAAAAAGCCTTCAGAATCCAGCGGTATTTTCCGGCTGACGCCGTTGGTTCCAGGAATGAACAGGCATTGTCCGACCACTTCCGCCTTGTCCAGGTCGAGTCCGAGCGCGCGCGCTGCCAGCATGATGCCCATGTGCCAGATGCGAATGGTCTGAAACGGTTTTGCCGGCGAGCCGTTTTGGTCCAAAGCTGCGGGATTAAAGCGGCCTTCCTGATCGAGATGAATCACCAGGTTGGAACCACTGCCAAGATAAGGAAGGACGATCAACCCCGTTTCCACACGAGCCTTCGATAGTGCCAGGCTTTGAATGGCGGCGTGCTGGCGGATGGCACGATGCCAGATCCGTTCGCGATCGTTGTAGGGTTTCGCGCGGCGAAGGACTCCATCGGCATCCTTGACCGCTGAAATGTCACCGATAGGGACTTTTGTGGAGAGGAACAGCTCGTCTGGAATTACGTCTTCCGCCGCGGCCAGAATCCCGATTCGATTGGTCGAAAGACTTCTGGCGAACGCGTCATCCGAAGGAATTGAGTCTCCGTTGGCCAGCATTACGGGCGCATGGTCCGCTCGCGGTTCCGCAAAAAGAACGTCGAAGGCGACGGCTTTGGCACCTTCGGTAGTCAGTTCATCGAGCAGTTTTGCGTAAAGGTGTCGGGGCCAATAAAGCCCGAATTGGAAGCCCAACGAGCCATCGGCGATGGACAAGATGCTTTCATCGCGTATCTCGACAAAGCCCAGCTTTGAAACTGAATCATCGTCCGGCCGTTGACTGGCCGTCATCTGCATCAAGGAGTCGTAGAAGATCCATTCCAAACGTCGAATACCGGAATTCCATCTGCCGGACGGCAGCACTTCCAAGAGACATGCCAGTCCAACAACGATGCTCGTCATCAGGACCGGCAGAAGCCAGGGATGCTTTTTCACAGGAAACAAAAACCCAGAGTAACGTGAGCTACTCTGGGTCGGAGAATATATCAGGGAAGATCAACCCTGAGTCGGCGGAGCAGGGGTCGTTCAGTTCTTGTTGATCGGGGATGTATGGGGTTCCACTGTGGGATGACCGCCAGGTGTGATTTTATCGCCGATTACGATGATCGGCGGAAATGCTCCAGGAGGAACAACGAGACCGGGAGGGGTCTTGAAAGGGCCACCAACCGTGACTGTTCCAACGCCGGGGATGGTAACCTGCTGGCCAACCGGGAAATCACCCACGACGAACGACTCGCCTGTATTTACAACGGCTGTTTTCACCCCGGAAGAGGTAGTTTCAGCGACGTCCTTTGTTCCTTCAATGACGCTGTAGATGGTCAGACGCTTTCCATCGATGAGGTAGGTGCGGACATCGATCTTGGTGCCGCGGATACCAGCGACACCATTCGGGGTCTTGACTTCATAGCGTGCGCCCGCGGCAAGCTTGCGGATGTTGGCCGTGACACGTCCATCGACGAGATTCAACTGGGTGTCGACGATCTTGACGCCGGAGGCCATGCCGCCGGACAGCTTGTCGAGGCGGACTGTGGTGTTTGGCTGGACGCGAACAATCGAGCTGTCCAAGGAAAGATCAACAGGGGATGCAGAAGAGGCAATCGTGGCTCCCTCAGGAAGCTTGTCGCCCTTCTTGATTGGAACCCAGACGTTTGCCGTGGTGCTGTAGCGGGCGCCCTCGCCTGCTGAACGCACCTCGGCCTTGCCGGTCTTTACACCCTGAGCCGATGAATCCCATGCCGCGCCGCTCAACATTAATCCCAGAACGGCTGCTCCGACCAACGTGGTTGCTGACTTTTTCATAAAAATCTTTACTGATTACCTAGTAACGGGAGTGAAAATAGATTTCTGACCAGAGGAGTCAAACGAAAACCCTAAACGTTACGAGGTATTGCATCGGGTTAATCGGTTTGGGTCATTAGCCATGCGCGATTCAGGTGCCCATGAATTCGCGTGGGTCTGAAATCCTGCCGGTCAATGCGCTGGCCGCCACGGTGGCCGGGCTGGCCAGGTAGACTTGGGATTCCTTGTCTCCCATGCGGCCGGGAAAGTTGCGGTTCGTCGCGCTGATGCACTTAAGGCCTGGCTGGTTCATGCGTCCGAAGGTGTCCACCGGTCCGCCGAGACATGCGGCACAGCCGGCGTTCTCGGTCATGCGGACCCCTGCATCCTCAAGGATTTGCCAGATGGTTTTGGCTCCCCAACGCGTTGACTGCAGGTCGCGCACGATGTCGGGCGTCGCAGGCACTCCGAAGGTGTCGATGACGACGCGTTTGCCCCGCAACACGCGGGCGAATTCCACGAAGTCGCTCGTCTTGCCGCCGGTGCAGGAGCCGACGTAGGCGCGGTCCAGCTTCAGATGGCCCATATCCTTGGCTTTCTTGCGTTGGCCGGGGTCGGGATGGCAGGCGACCGTGGGCTCTAGTTCGTCGAGGTTCACGACGAGTTCGTAGACGAACTTCTGGTCTGCGTCCGCTTCAACTGGTTCGTAGCGCTGCCTGGTGTCGTTCAGGCTGGTGCGGGTGTTGACGTATTCCGCGGTGCGGGCGTCAAACGGGAAGATGGCGTTCTTGCCGCCGGCTTCGATGGCCATGTTCGCTATGGTCATCCGGTCGTCCATCGAAAGAGTGGCTATGCCGGAGCCGTCGAACTGCATCGCCCGGTAGGTCGCGCCGTCGAATCCGATCTCGCCGATGACGTGCAGGATGATGTCCTTGGCCATGACGCCCGGCTGGAGCCTGCCTTCGAGGCGGAAGCGCATGGTCTCGGGAACCTTGATGAGCAGCTTGCCCGTGCCCATGACGAAACCCGCGTCGGTGTTGCCGATGCCGGTGGCGAACTCGTTGAATGCACCCGCCATGCAGGTGTGCGAGTCCGTGCCGAAGAGCACTTCGCCAGGCCGCGTGTGGCCCTTGGCCGGCAGCGCGGTGTGACAGACACCGGCGTAGTTTGAGCCGTATTGTTTCTTGAGCAGTCCCTTGGACGAGTCGAACTGCCAATGGCCGTTCGGGTCGTCGATGACGTCGTAGAAATAGGGCAGATCCTGTTCGCGCGCGAAATCACGGAGGATGTCGACGTTGCGGTTCGACTTCGAATCGGCGGTGAAAATGTAGTGGTCTGGAATGATAACGACCCGGTCGCGGTCCCAAACCTTTGCGTTATTGCCGAACTCGCGCTTGAAGACGCCGATGGTCCCCGGCCCGCACACGTCATGGGTCATCAGGACATCGGCGTTCACCCAGATGTTGTCGCCGGCCTGGACGGAGGCCTTTCCTGAGGCGCGGGCGAGCAGTTTTTCAGTCAACGTCATAAATGTCCGAATACCCTAGGAGACGCGTCGTGGAGGTGCAATACCCTTGGCATTTCCCGCGCGACACGCGGCGGTTGACCGGGGTCGTTTCGCCGGTTATCAGAATTGCGGGAATATACCTATGCGATCTCACAGACATGCGGCGGCAGGAGCCATCCTCGGGATATTGTGGATGGTGGCTGGCGAGCACTCGGTGCTGGGCGGAGAGAAAATCGAGCTCACTCCGGCTTCTCCTTCCTCCAAGTCATCACTTTCGCCCCTGACACCCAGAGGGCCTTCGAAGCTCGATCTCGAACTCGACAGGCTAGAAGGAGCACGGATCCAGATGATCCAACCCGCTGGTCCGGGCATGAGCATGCCCGCTCCCGTCCAACGTCCGGCGGAGGACAACAAGAAGAAAAACTGGCTGCTGGATTCAGCCGGCGGCGACAAGCCGCTTGATTACAACGGAGCCCTCGGAGTTCGCGACTATTCGGGTAAATCTCCCGCCAATGTTGCCGGGAGATCGCCCGAGTTCGATACCCGCGGTGCGGCGCCGGCACGCGGCGATACATCCTCCGGCCGATACGATTCCAACCGTGGTGATGGTTCGCGGCGAGATACCTTGGGACCCAATATGGACGGTCTTTCGAGCTTGGACGGCTCCTCGTCGAGGACCGGTTCCGCCGCCGACGCCCTTGGCGGCATGAGGGAGTCGTCGGTGCTGAATTCGATCCCGAACCTTCCCCGGAATTCGGATCGAGACCTTGAACAGATGAGGAACCGTTCGGCGCTCAAGGCCGAAGTCGATGGAATCTTGAACGGAACCGACTCCCGTTTGCGCGGTCCCATGGGAAACTCGCTTTCCGTCGAGAGCATCCTCCGCCCGCCTGGAAGTCCGGGCACGGCATCTTCCCGTCCGAGAATAGATCTCCCGGTCTCGGCTCGGCCTACGGCCAGTCCGGAATCGTTGGGCGCGCCGGTCTTGCCGCGCGATCTCACCCCGTCGGCCGCCTTCAACAAGCAGGGTGACGCTGCCCTTTCGGCCCAGCGTCCCAAACTGGCGGAACCCGAGCGTCCCAAGAACGAGCTGCGATACCGTCCCGCAGTCCTGCCGTTCCCAAAGCGCGGATTCTGAGCTTATTCCCAGAGGAGAACGCCGACCGTTTCTCCCGCTCGTATCGTTGCATGAGGCGGAACGGCGACGAGCCCGTCCGAGAGGGCAAACCCCCCGATCGCGTGCGAGGCTTGGAGTCCGCATTCCGCCACTGTTCCAGACGGCGTGAACCGGACGCGGACGTAGTGCCTGCGGCTTCCATCGTTTTCCAACGTCGTCGCCAGCTCCGTTCGGACCGATTTCGGCGATGTCGCCGAAGCACCCTGCATCCGCAGCAACGCCGGCCGGACGAGAAGCAGGCAGGTCACCATCGCCGAGATCGGATTGCCCGGCAGACCGAACAGGCATTTGCCATCCAGCTTCCCAAGGGCGAACGGCTTGCCGGGTTTGATGGAGACGCGCCACAGGTCCAGTTGGCCCCCGGCCAGTTCGAGGGCGGGTTTAACGTGGTCATGCTCACCCACGGAAACCCCACCCGAAGTCACAACCGCGTCGCATGAGGCGAACGCTTCCTTCAACGCCGCCGTAGTGGCGGCGAGGCCGTCGCGGACAATCCCGAAGTCGCGCACCGTGGCCCCGGCGGATTCAAGCAACGGGATGAGACACGCCCGGTTGCTCTCGAAGATCTGGCCCGGTTGAAGCCGGCCGCCTGCCGGCATGAGCTCATCGCCTGTGGAAAAGATTCCCACTACCGGCTTTCTCGCCACGCAGATTTCGCCAAAGCCCAAGGCGGCCAGAAGCCCAAGGCGGGCGGCGGTCAGTCTGTCGCCGGCTTTGGCGACTTCCTGGCCGGCCTTCACGTCTTCGCCGGCGAAACGAACGCCTTCCCATGGTCTGGAAACTTCGAGAATACGGACCGCTCCCGGCTCCGAGGAGTCGAGAACCGTGTCCTCCTGCATGACGATGGCGTCCGCGCCGGCCGGCATCGGAGCCCCGGTGAAAATGCGAACGGCTTCGCCCTCGTTCAAGCTGCCTTGCCACGCGCTGCCGGCGGGAACTTCACCGATGATTTTCAGTCTTGCCGGGATTTCCCGTGAAGCCTGGCTGGCATCGGCGGCGCGCACGGCGTAGCCGTCGAACATCGAATTGTCGAAAGGCGGCAGCGGAATGGGCGCGAGGATGGAAGTGGCCAGAAACCGACCGGTGGAGTGCCGTCGCGGGACGATCTCCGATGCGAGCGGAACAATGCCGCCGAGCAGACGCGACAGGGCTTCCTCAAGTTCGATCACGCGGAAAGCATACGAGACCTTTCACCGGCAGGGCGAGCGTGGCCTGCGTCTCAGGCGCGGGGCTTCACGTAGACTTCCTGCTCGTGCAGATGAGGCAGGATCATGTCGACGGTGCGATCCGCCGCGCCGAGGTTTTTCAGGACGATGTCCTTGGCGCGCGCCCCCAGCTCGGCGCGCCCTTTTTCGTCCGAGAGAAGATGTTCTAACGCCTTTTCAAGACCGGCGGCATCCTGGACCTGCACGGCTCCGTTCCCGGCGGCGAAGGCCGCGACGATGGCCGGGAAATTCTGCATGTTCGGCCCGTAGACCATGGCTTTTCCAAGCGCGCCCGGCTCGATTGGGTTCTGGCCGCCTTCGGCTGCCAGGCTCTTGCCCACGAAGACCACGTCGGCCTGTTCGTAGAAGTAGCGGAGTTCGCCCGTCGAGTTCACGAGCAGCGCGTCGAGGCTGCCATCAGCGAGCCTGGTCCCGACGTTCACGTCGCTCCGGAACATGAAGCGGAGCCCGTGTTTCTCCAATCCCCGCGCGGCATCTCTGCTGCGTTCGACGTGACGCGGAACAACGACCAGGAAGGCCGAGGGAAACTTCGGCTTCAGCTTTTTGAGGATGGCGCCGAGGATTTCCTCCTCACCGGAATGGGTGCTGCCGGCGACGATGATCTGCCGGCCGGGGGCGACACCGATCTGTTTGAGCAGGGCGGCCACGTCCAGCAAGGAGCGTTCGTTCAGTTTGGCGGCGTCGAACTTCAGGTTGCCCACCACATGGATCGCTTCTTGGCGGAAGCCGAGTTCGCGAAGCCGGGCGGCATCCGATTCGTTCTGGCAGCCCACGCCGGCGAACTGGGCGAAGATCGGGCGGAAGAGGAAACCAAATCGTTTGTAGCCCCGGTAGGAACGGTCGGAGAGGCGGGCGTTGACGAGGAAGACGGGGATCTCCCGCTCGAAGGCCCGCCAAAGGAAGTTGGGCCAGATCTCCGCTTCGACGAGCACGATGGCCTCGGGATGGACCGTCGCGAGGGAGCGCACGGTGGTTCCCCTGAAATCAACCGGGTAATAGATGCGGGTGACATGCGAGGGGAGGTGCTTCTCAAGTTCGCCCATGCCCGTGGAGGTGGTCGTGCTGACGACAATCTTCACGTTGGGAACCCTCGGCTCGATGGCCTTGATGAGCTGGGTGCAGATGTTGACCTCGCCGACGCTGACTGCGTGGAACCAGACGATGTGGCGGTTTGTCAGCGCCTGCTTGATCTTGGAGCTGTATTTTCCAAACCGCTGTCCGAACCCGGGACGCCAGTTGCCGCGACGCCACATCTTCAGGAAATAGAAGGGCGCGCTCAGCCAGAAAAAAACGGCGAACAAAACTCTGTAAAAAATCCTCATTCAATGGTGGTGCGCCCGGATGCCGATCCCTGTTTTCCCCGGCAAGGTCCTGCTTCCCGGTCAAGCGACGAAGACGTGACGTCGCAGCGGCGAAGCTATTCGCGGAAAGATCGGATTCCGGCCAGAGAATTCTTCCTCGGCTACTCCTTTTCCGCAATCGCCTGCGCCTGCGAGCCGATCCTTTGCGCCCTTCGGGTCGTTCGTGGACGAAAAGAGTCACCTCGCGATCTTGGGCAGGCTCGCTGCGGCCACGGCCTGGCCGTGGCGTTTGTTCTTCTCGTCCGGCGTGTGGATGGCGATGCGGCCGACGAGGTCAGGAAACTCGGTTTCCAAAACCCTCCGTGCACCGGCGAGGATGAGGTCGCCTCCGGCACCGCTGGTCACGCGACCGAGCACGAGCACATGGCGGAAGTCATACATGTCGGCGTATTGGGCGAGCGCATAGCCCAGGTAGATGCCGATGGTCTCGAAGATCTTCACGGCGCGGTCATCGCCGGCTTTGTGGAGTTCCTGCACATGCCTGAGCTGTTCGGCCATGTGCCCGTCCGGAAGCGAGATGCCGGCTATGGGAGCCAGTTTCACCACCGCCTGTTGGGAGAAACACAACGCGCCCACGCCGCGGTCGCCTGACCATTCGTCGACTGCGGCCGTGGCCGAATAGTCCACCGGGGCGAAGGCCAGTTCGTTCAGCCAACCCCGGATGCGTCCGTCGTTGTCGAGGAAGCCGGCGGCCTCGCTGGAACCCATCGCGATGCCCAGGACACCCGTGGCATTGAGCGACATCGCTCCGGCCAGCGCGGTCACGTCGCCGTCGTTGGCCGCTTCAAACGGGACGCCCCATTCCTGCTGGAGGCGGAGGAAGATGTTCGTGCCGCGTTCGGCGAAATCCTTCGCCGGCACGGCCCGGAAAAGCGATGCGGCCCGGATGCGGTTGTCGACGATGATGCCCGCAGAGCTGCCGCCGATGGCGTCGACGCGGGGCAGCTTGGATGCGGCCAGCTTCAAACCCTCGTTGATTTTCTGATAATGCCAGTCCGGGTTCGGCTCGACCTTGGGATCCCAGGGAATCTCCGTCGTGAAGACGGGTTCGCCGTCCTTCACCGCCGAAAGCTTGTAGTCGCTGGCTCCGAGGTCGAACCCGATGCGGCACCCGTCCAGATGCCCTCCCACGGACACGGCGGCTTCCTTGGCCAGAGGGGCTTGGTCGAAGGAGGCGTGGGCGACGGTGAACGGCCGTTCGTAGACCGTTTCCATGAGGGTCACGTCGAAAGCGCGGGTGCCGTTCCTCGAGTAGACGGTCGCGATATGATCGGCGAGTTCCTTGGGACCGCAGAGGGTCACCTTCCATCCGCCGATCTGCCAGAGGAGGAACTTCACGAGCCTCTCGACGAAGGCGTGGGTATCAGCCTGATGGACCGGTCCTGGTTCGAAGACTTCGGTGTTGTGGACGCTGGTGAGGCCGTCATTCCGTTCGATGGCGATGGCCAGAGGCGTCCCTTTCCCCGAGGCGCGAACAGCTTTCAGGTAGTTTCTTGAACCGGTGGAAATGGGACGGAAACCCGGATCGAGCGGGGGCACGACCGCCGGTGTTCGGAGCAGCAGGGATGCGGAGTCGGACATAGATTCGGACGAAGGCTGTCAGGCGATTTCCTCGACCGCAACCCGTCTCCCGTTCGGGGGCTAGTCCTTTGGCAGACTGTCCAGCTCCGCGAGTTGGGTCTCGGCGCAATCGGGGCAGATGCCGTGGGAGAACTGGGAGTCTGTGTTCTTGTGGATGAATGTCTCGAGGTGGTCCCAGAAACCGTCATCCTCCCGGATCCGGCGGCAGTAGGCGCAGATGGGCACCAGCGGAGCCAAGGTCTTCACTTTTTCCAGGGCGGTGGCGAGTTCATGCGATGTGCGCCTGAATTCGAGCAGGAGCGAGACCTGGCGGCCTAGCGCCTCAAGGGCGTTGCGCTGATCCTGCGAGAGTTTCCTCGGGAAACGGTCGATGATGCAAAGCGTGCCCAGTGCATGGCCCTCGGGGGTGATGAGAGGCGTCCCCGCATAGAAACGGATGTGCGGCGCACCGGTGACAAGGGGATTGGCGGCAAAGCGCGAATCCTGTCGGGCATCCTCCACCACGATCGAATCGCGTCCGAGAATCGTGTGCGCGCAGAAGGCCTGGTCTCTGGGGGTTTCTGATGCTTCCAGTCCCACCTTCGCCTTGAACCACTGGCGGTCCTCGTCGATCAGTGAAATCAGAGCGATCGGCACCCCGCAGATGAAAGCTGCCAGCGCGACGATGTCGTCGAAGGCCTGTTCACCACCGGTATCCAGCACGCGATAGAGTCGAAGAGCTGCAAGTCTGGCAGGCTCATTCTGGACAGGCGACGAGGACATTTAAGCGATAGGACAGCACTTGGAATGTTCCCGCCATACCGATCTTCCCGCAAATCCCGCACCGATGACGTTCTGTTGGGCTTCGTTCTGCACGCCGAAGGATGTGGGTGGTGAATTCTATTGCCGGCTCAACGCTTGCCCCTATCTTACGTGGCCTTGTAATCGGAGAAAAAATTGTGACCAGCGAATACGTCAAACAGGCCCTGCTGAAAGTTGGCAATCCCAACATTCTGATCAACATCGTCTCCCGCCGTGTCCGCCAGCTCAATTCGGGCGGCGGTTCCGCCAGCCGTCCCCTCATCGCCGACACCGCCAATATGGGCGCTGCGGACATCGCCCTGCTGGAGATCATCGAGGACAAGCTTTCCTGGAGACAGGAAGGCGAACCGATGATGAAGGAACAGGACGACCGCAACGCCGCCTGACCGGCCGACGTAGCTGTCACTCGATTTGCGCCAGCCGCAGGCTTCACAGTCTGCGGCTGGCCTTTTTCTGGAAATCGAGCAACGGTCTTTCGTGAACCACGCCCCAAGTCGCCATGGCTGACATCGTCACAAACCACAAGGCCCGCCGGGACTTCCACATCCTCGAGACCTTCGAGGCCGGGATTGTCCTGCATGGTTCCGAAGTGAAGTCGCTCCGTGCCGGCAAGGCCCAGATTGCGGACGCCTTTGCCCGGGTCGACAGGGACGAGGTGTGGCTCCACAACGCCCACATCGACGAATACACCTTCGCCAATCGCCAGAACCATGTCCCCAAGACTCCGCGCAAGCTGCTTCTGAACCGGTCGGAGATCGACAAGATCACAGGACTCTCATCGATCAAAGGCCGGACCCTTGTTCCGCTGTCGTTCTATTGGAAAGGGAGCCGGGTCAAGGTTTCGCTCGGGGTGGGGGAAGGAAAGGTGGAGTATGACAAGCGGGACGACATCCGGAAGAGGGACGACGAACGGGAGATACGCCGGGCGACCATGAAGGCGCTCAAGGGCCGTTGATCCCCGGCAGCGCTCTCCGGGGGTGGCTACACTAGGCTCGGATGGTTTCAATCCGGGCAAAGAAAAAGGCACCCTGCAAGAGGGTGCCTTAGGAAGATCGTGGGATCAGGCGAGGGGACTATTTCGTGGCTTTGGCGGTCTTCGCGGCCTTCGCGGCCTCCGCCGCCTTGGCTCGGGAACGTGCCTGCGCTCCGGGGGGCGCCTTGACGATGAGGCCCTTCTTGATCACGCGGGTGGTGACACGGATGTAGCGGACTTCCCCGCTGGGCAGGAGGGCTTTCACGCGCTTCAGGTTGGGGAAGAAACGACGCTTGGTGATGGCGGTCACGTGCGTGCCGATACCGCCCTTCTTCTTGGCTTTACCGGAGCGCCAAATCTTTGAGCCCTTCATGGGCTTCGTGCCGGTCAGTTCGCAGATACGAGACATAAAATTTTCCTTCTGTTAAAGGGCGCGGAAATTAGCCCGCTTTCCGAAATGGTGGCAAGCGTCGATTTTGTGGGTGTCGTGTAGTTTTCAAAACAGGAAAGTTCATTTGGGACTGTTGGTGAAGAGGAGCACGGGTTTTTGAGTAGGATCGGGGGCGGCGGCGAGCACGGAGTGCTGGCCGTCGGGGTGGAGCCGCAGGGCAAAATGCTTTAATTGGACAAGTTGCTGAGTGGCACGGTGTAAAATTGGGACTAGACTCTGGACGAGGTTTTTGGTCTTCTAGGGCTGGATG
>JAYTUE010000004.1:0-12569 GCA_043744715.1 Verrucomicrobiota bacterium
TTGGTGGGGCCGTTCGCGCCCGTGGTTGGCTGGCCGTACTCCCTCCCCCCAGCCCTCTCCCAGCGGGAGAGGGCTGGGGTGAGGGAGAACGGCCAGCCAACCACGGGCGCGAACGGCCCCACCAACCCACTGAAAACAGC
Organism: Verrucomicrobiota bacterium; assembly: GCA_043744715.1. Classification (GTDB taxonomy): domain Bacteria; phylum Verrucomicrobiota; class Verrucomicrobiia; order Limisphaerales; family CANJSG01; genus CANJSG01. The sequence goes on from JAYTUE010000004.1 coordinate 141, forward strand.
GAGGAACCTCTTAAGGGGACATTTTCAAAGAGTCGAGACACTCACTTTTGCCGCGGTTGGACCGCTTCCAGGGGAAGCGCGACTGTCGTGACGATGGCAATCCTGTGTTTTCTGCACAGTTCCCGGACGATTTCCGCCTCCAAGACCAGTGTCTTTTGCGGTTCGAGAGCGAGGATGGAGACACCGCTGTCGGCGCACGTCTGGACGGTTCGAGCCCCGATGCAGGGAATATCGAAGCGCATGTCGTGGCCTTCCTTGGCAACCTTTACCGCGACCGCACCTCCGTTCTTGCCGGCAAGTTTTCCGCCCCGAGCCAGGCAGGCATCGGTGCCTTCAAACCCCTCCACGGCGAGAACGGTTCCGTTTTTCACGACGACGATCTGGCCTATCTCCAGTCGAGAAATCTCTTTCGCAATGCAGAGACCGAAGGCGATGTCGGATCTCTCGTCTTCAGACAACTTCGGGCCAATATGGAATCCGGTTTTAGGCATGAGCGGGACCAACCAGGGAGTGGCCTCGACGAGTTCCACGCCGTCTTTGCCCAATTCTTCGCCGATCGCGGCGAATATCGTGTGGGCATTCTTTTCCTTCAGCCTCAGAAGCATTCCCATCGCGCGAAGATCCGGCCGTAGGTCAAAAAGGCTGTTGGGCGCGATCTGCCCGGCCATGACACAGCGGGTGACGCCCCGGTCGGTAAATCCCTTGATCAGCTTGTCCAGTTGGCCGACGCGCAGCCAGACGACTTCGTCCACGACCTCTTTGATCCCGGGATCGGTTTCACCCTCGAAAGCGATGGCCACGATCTTCGCGACCCCGGATGCCCTCGCCTGACGGGCCAGCATCAGAGGCAATGCCTTGCTGCCGGCAATGATTCCAAGCGGGGAGATGAGGTCTGCGACAGGCATCGAGAACCAAAGCTAGTCGGCTGCAATTCGCCGCTGCAACGGCATTTCTGAAATTGGCTGCGGGGATCCCGGCCATCCAGCCGGAATCCCCGCAAGACCAACCCTGTCATACAAAACTGGTAATCAGGCCTTACGGCGACGTAGCCAGAGGCCGGCAAATCCGAAGGCACTGAAAGCGGCGCCTGCGAAGAGCGGGTTGACTTCAGGCACTGGAACCGGGGCTGAGCCTTCGTTCGGCATCAGCATCAAACCATTGATGGCGAAGGACGAACTCGGTGCCTGTTCTTGGTAATCTTGGTAATCTTGGAACGACTGTAGGAATCCCATCGGTTCATTGAATTCAAGCGCGCTGAAGTGGTTGTCGTCTTCGTTCACCCCGACCACAATCCGTGAAATGATTTGATAATGGCTGGAGAAACCAATGAACGGTGCCGACCCATCAGTCGTCCAGCCCGCATTGCCTGTCGTGAAAGCGTTGGCCAACACGTTGTTGTCCACATCGTAGGCGATGGCCCAAACCGAGTATCCGCCCCATACATCATTCTGAACCTGGGTGCCAAACGCGCAGATCGGGGAGCTGAAGGTGATCTCAATCGGCGCACTTCCCTTGGCCTTGCGAAGGAGAGGATCGTTTGTGCCGAAGTCACCTAGCCAGCTGCTCCCCTGGTTACGCCGCTCCAAGCGTCCGTCATTAGTAAAGACATCGAAGCTTAACCCTCCTGCGAGGGCCATGGAAAAGCTGTTTCCGAGCTTGGTGTATTCGGGCCCCGCGTTCTGCCAATCCGCTGTCTGGCTCCAATCCACTGTGGATACGTCATACACGGCTTGAACCAAGGGACTTGCTTGGGAACTCAGAACCCCGCCGCAAACAAGCAGGACTGCAGTGGAAGTTTTTTTAAGCGTCTTCATGGTTGGATTGTTAAAATTGCTATTTCGGACAAGCGACTGGTCATTCGCGATATTCAAAACGTCCCACTAATAGACACAAAGGTCAACCCAAGAAACTTCATATCTGACACTTTAAACTTAAATAAACGTATAAAAACCACAACAACAACATATTAAGAATATCCAGTTTTAGGACATTCATTTAAATAAATGAATCCACCGCTCCTGCGATGATTGAAAACTGTCCCAAATTAATTATCAGGAATAGCTGCGAAACGTCTTCTTGGCCTTCTTGCGAAGAGGATTCTAACATTGGTCTATGAAGTCGCTGGTGGATGAAGTGGGACGAATCCTTGGTGAGGTTGCGCTGATTGGCAGTGGTGAGAGAATTCTTTTGGGCGTGTCCGGTGGGATGGATTCCGTTGTATTGCTGGATCTTATGATCAGGCTTGATCCTAAGATCCGTTTGCGGATCGAGGTGGCGCATTTCAACCATGGCTTCCGCGGCCAAGCTTCCGATGAGGATGAACAACTTGTCCGTGAGTTAGCAGCTGCGAAGGGGCTTCCATATCACTTGGGAAAACTTCATTCGGACGAAAGTAAAAGCCCTGAATCCCTTGAAATGAAGGCTCGTCGTTGCCGTCATAAGTTCCTAGCTGATAAGGCTTCTGAGATTGGTGCGCAGCATATTGCGCTCGGCCATCACGCCGATGATCAGGTGGAAACAATTTTTCTGAGGCTTTTCAGAGGAGAGGGATCTTCACTGGGCGGGATTCAAGTCGTTTCACCAAGCCCTGCGAATCCTCGTGTCCGAATCATCCGGCCCTTGCTTGGGTTGAGGCGCAGAGAACTGGCTGACTGGGCCAAGGAGAAAGCCCTGGATTTCCGGGAAGATCATACGAATCACGACGAAGCCTTTTTAAGGAATCGGATACGAAGAAAACTGGTGCCTATCATTGTTAAGGAGTTCGGCGCTGGCGCTTTCGGTGGAATTTTGCGAACGGCCGAAATCTCCGGAGCGATTGCGGACTGGGCGGAAGTCGAAGCCCGGGAATGGTTGTCGGAACACGCTCGAGGGTGTTTTGACTCTCTGCCGGTTCCTTTGCAGAGGAGCGTGGTTAGGGCGCAATTGCTGGACCTTAAAATTGAGGCCACTTTTCCAAGAATTGAATGGCTCAGAAAGAATGCGGAGGGATTCCTATCTCTGGGCCCGGATGTTCGGATCAAAAGGAGCCTCTCCGGGTTTGTTGAGGTATCCAAATCGCCGGAGCCTTTGGCGATGAATATGTCCAGCTTGAGATTTGATCTGCTGGACGGCCCCCAGTCGCAAGATTGGGCGGGAGTTTCGATCCGGCTTCGTCGGGGTTCGTTCGAGGGCGGCAAGGAACCACTTCCTATTCGCCGGGCTGGTGGCCTTGAACGATTCGATGCCGACGCAATTGGCGATTTCGTGACTCTAAGGCACTGGCGGGCTGGGGACCGATTTCAGCCGATAGGAATGAAATCACCCGTCAAGCTCCAGGATCTGTTCGTAGATGCGAAAATCCCGGCCGCGCATAGACGCCGCCTGATCGTAGCGGAGGCGGATGGCCGGGGGATCTTTTGGGTAGAAGGAGTGCGCATCGCCGAAGGCTTCAAGCTCCAATCCACTTCCGTCCGATATTTGGAGTGGCGCTGGGAACGCGGGGATGCGTTTCTTGCGGCCGAACACCGCACGTGTTAGCGTGCAAAAATACTTTTCATGGCTGACGACAAGAAACCCTCGGATGACGACAAGAACGAGAAGCGCGGCGGCGGCTTCAATATCCATTCTAGGACCATCGCGGTCTGGATCGCTCTTTTCGGCGTTCTCGCATTGTTGGTGATGGTCAAGGAGAAGAGTTCCACCGCTCCAGAGAAGCTCAATGTTAAGGAGCTGATCTCGAAGGTGGATTCAAACCTGATCGTCGCAGGATCCGGGAGGATCTCGCTGAATCCCCAATCTACAAGTCTGCGCCGGATCTCGGGCAAATATTTGGTCAATGACGACGGTGGAAAGCCCGTCATCGATTCCGTCACCAAGAAGCCCAAGGAAGTTGAGTTCAGCACCGAAACCGTCCTGACGGACGAGATCGCAAACAAACTGCTCTACTCAGGGAAGTTCGAGACGGTTGAGCCGAATGTCTTCCTGCTTGGGTTGGTAAACCTGCTGCTCCCGTTCCTCATCATCGCCGTCATCATCTATTTCTTCTTCATCCGGCAGATCAAGATGGCAGGCAAAGGCGCCATGAGCTTCGGCAAGAGCAAGGCGAAGATGCTGACCAAGGATAAGAACAAGATCACCTTCAAGGACGTGGCCGGCGTCGAGGAAGCGAAGGAAGAGGTTTCCGAGCTGGTCGACTTTCTCAAAGACCCGAAGAAATTCCAGAAACTCGGTGGCCGCATCCCCAAGGGCATCTTGATGGTTGGACCTCCCGGAACCGGAAAGACCCTCCTCGCTAAGGCCATCGCCGGCGAAGCCGATGCCGCGTTCTTCAGCATCAGCGGTTCGGACTTCGTCGAAATGTTCGTTGGCGTCGGTGCGAGCCGTGTTCGTGACATGTTCGAGCAGGCGCGCAAGTCCACCCCTTGTCTCATCTTCATCGACGAAATCGACGCGGTCGGCCGCAGTCGCGGACATGGTTTCGGTGGAGGCAACGACGAACGCGAACAGACGTTGAATGCCTTGCTCGTCGAGATGGATGGATTTGACACCCAGGAAGGCATCATCATCATCGCAGCGACGAATCGTCCCGATGTGCTCGATCCTGCGCTGCTGCGCCCCGGCCGCTTCGACCGCCAGGTCGTCGTCAATCTCCCCGATGTCCGAGGCCGTGAGGGCATCCTCAAAGTTCACGCGAAGAACGTGAAGCTCGACCCGAATTCCGATCTCTCGGTCATCGCCCGCGCCACCCCGGGTTACTCGGGCGCTGATCTCGCAAACCTGCTCAACGAAGCTGCCCTGCTTGCGGCGCGCACCGGCAAAAAGATGATCGGCATGCCCGATCTCGAAGAAGCCCGCGTCAAAGTCCGCTGGGGCCGGGAACGTCGCAGCCTCGCGATGTCCGATGGCAATAAAAAGCTCACCGCGTGGCATGAAGCCGGTCATGCGTTGGTCAACGTGATGCTCACCCACACGCATCCCTTGCACAAAGTGACGATCATTCCGCGCGGCCAGTCGCTTGGCTCCACTTGGTCGCTGCCCAAGGAAGACCAGCTCAATTACGGCCGGCTTCAGATGCTCGATGAGATCGCGATGGCCATGGCCGGCCGCATCGCCGAAGAGCTTGTCTCCGGCGACATTTCGACCGGCGCATCCGGCGACATCAACCAGGCCACCCACCTCGCGCGCAACATGGTTTGCCAATGGGGCATGAGCGACAAGGTAGGCATGGTCCAATACGGTTCGGACAACGACAACGTCTTCCTCGGCCGCGATTTCGCCGCAAAGAAGGATTACAGCGAAAAGACCGCCCAGGAGATCGACGAGGAAGTCCGGCGGATCATCACCGAGGCCTACAACCGCTCCAAGCAGCTCATCGAGACGAACCGCGACAAGCTCGAGATGATAGCCAACGCGCTGCTGGAATACGAGACCCTCGAGGGCAGCCAAGTGGTGGACATCATCCACACCGGAACATTCACGCCGCCTCCGGTGAACCCGAAGAACATCGACCCGCCAAGCGGTGCCGCCGCCGTGACTCCACTGGGCGATGCGCTCAAGCCCAAGTCACCGCCGCTGCCGGATCTTGGCAGCGCGGCTCCGGCTCCGGCCTAGCCTTACGACAGCCTTTCAACCCCGGTCTTCGTTTGAAGACCGGGGTTTTCTCTTGGTGGCATGACGCGTCCGTTGACGCCCTCGCCACTGATTCCCTAGTTTCCCGCCGTCATGATGATCATCGCGCCCTCGCTCCTTGCCGCCGACTTCAGCCGGTTCGGACGCGATGCCGTCCGAACCGAGAAGGCCGGTGCGGACTGGCTTCATCTCGACATCATGGACGGGCATTTCGTCCCGAACATCTCCTTCGGCCCCGAGGTCGTGCGCGTGCTGCGGCCGCAGGTGAAGATGTTCTTCGACGTGCATCTCATGTGCTCCAAGCCGGAGATCCTCCTCGAACCCTTCGCCAAAGCCGGTGCCGACCTGATCACGATCCATGTGGAACTTGGCGACCGCGTTGAAGGCCTGATCTGGAAGATCCGTTCGCTGGGCAAAAAAGTCGGTCTCGCCATCAACCCGCCCACGCAGATGCAGTTGATGGAGCCGTTCCTTTCGAAGGTCGATCTGGTCCTCGTGATGACCGTGAACCCTGGCTTTGGCGGCCAGCCGTTTATTCGGGAATGCCTGCCAAAGATCCAGCAAGCCTATACTTGGCGGAAGGAACGCGGGCTCAAATACCGCATTGAAGTCGACGGGGGTATCAACTTCGTGACCGCCGCCGAATGCGCGCGCGTTGGCGCCGATACGTTCGTCAGCGGCACCGGCGTTTTCGGCCAGCCCAGTTTGCAGACCGCCATCCGCAAGATGGGTAAGATCGCTGCCGACAACGCGCCCAAGGCCGCCTTCGGACAGTCTGAACCCGTCGCGGACCTCTTCGCCGGGCACTGATCCGGCGACGGGAATTCGTGTTCAAGCGAACCGGTTCTTGGTTCATCTTTCTCCCATGGCGCAGATCAAATTCGGCACCGACGGCTGGCGCGCGGTCATCGCGGAGGACTTCACCTTCGCCAACGTCGAACGCGTCGCCCAGGCCACGGCGGATGAGTGGAAGGTGGCTTTGGCCACTACGCTTCCGAGCGGCACCAAAGCCTTGGCCATCGTCGGCTACGACCGGCGCTTTCTCTCCGACCAGTTCGCCGCCCGTGTGGCCGAGGTCCTGGCGGGGAATGGCTTTCAGGTCTTGCTCTCCGATTCGCCCACGCCCACGCCGGCCGTGTCCTTTGCCGTGAAGGCGCATAGCGCGGCCGGCGGCGTGATGATCACTGCCAGCCACAATCCGCCCGCGTTCAACGGCTACAAGCTCAAGGCTTGGTTCGGCGGCGCGGCTGATCCGGTCATCTGCCAGGCGGTCGAGAAGCGGTTGGATCAATCACCGGTGAAATCCGTTCCACTGGCAGCCGCGATCAAGTCTGGCCAGATACGCCTGAAGGATTTCCGACAACCGCACTATCGCGCGATCAAGAAGCTCGTGGACTTCCCGCTCATCGCGAAGTCGAAGCTTCGTTTCGCCCATGAAGCGTTGTTCGGCGTGGGCGCGGGCTGTTTCGATGAACTGCTCGCCGGCACCACCTGCCGCGTGACGACGCTCAACGCCGCGCATGACGTGAACTTCGGCGGCATCAATCCCGAACCCATCGCGAAGAACTACGTCCGCAGCGCCGCTTATCTGAAGAAGCATCCGCACGATCTCTGCCTCGTGACCGACGGCGACGCCGACCGCGTGGGCGGCATGGACGGACGCGGGAACGCCCTGAGCACACACCAGATCATCTGTCTGCTGCTGCGGCATTACGTCGTGAACCGCGGCCAGACCGGGCGCGTGGTCAAGGCGCTCACCACCACCTCGATGGTGGACAAGCTCTGCGCGAAGTTCGGCCTGCCGCTGACCGAGACCGGCGTGGGCTTCAAGTTCATCAGCAGCGAGCTGCTCAAGGGCGACGTGCTCCTCGGCGCGGAAGAGAGCGGCGGCATCGGCTTCCCCGGCCACATTCCCGAGCGCGACGGCATCCTCGCCGGACTGGTGCTGCTGGAGATGCTGGCGATGGAGAAGAAGCCGCTGACCACGCTGCTGGCCGGTCTTGAAAAAGAATTCGGTCCGCACCGATACGGCCGCATCGACACGCGTTTCCCTCTGGAGAAGCGCGCTCCGCTGATGGCCTTCTGCGCGGCCAATCCTCCGGCCAAGCTGCTGAAATCCAGGCTCAAGGATGTGAAGACCTACGACGGCGTGAAGTTCATCGCCGAAGACGGTTCGTGGCTGATGCTGCGCGGTTCCGGCACCGAACCCATCCTGCGCATCTACGCCGAGGCCAAGTCCGACGACGCGGTGGAACGGCTGCTTACGCTGGGCGTCGCGCTGAGCAGGAAAGTCTGATCCGGCTGCTCGCCTTGCCATGGTCACTATCCTATTCCTGCTGGCGTTGGCCTTTCTGAGCGCTGGTCTTCAGGTTTGGCAATGGCGTGGTGCGAGCCGGTTTCTCCTTCACGAACGCGTCCCGGCCACGCTGGACCAGCCCGGCGTCACCTTGTTGAAACCGCTGAAGGGAGCCGACGCCGGGACGTCCGCCTGTCTGGAGAGCTGGTTCACGCAGAAAACCTCGGGCGCGTTGCAGGTGCTGTTTGGTGTCAGCTCCCTGGAAGATCCCGTGGTTCCGGTAGTCCGGGCTTTGCTGGAGAAACACCCTTCGGTCGATGCGGAGCTGGTCCTATGCGACGAAGTCCTCGGCGCGAATTCCAAGGTCTCCAAACTCGTCCAGCTCACGCGGCGGGCGAAACATGGCATCCTGATCGTGAGCGACGCCGACGTTTTTGTGCCCGCCGATCTGACATCGCAGCTTCTCACGAAGATGCAGGATCCGCTGGTGGGCTTGGTCAATTGCTTCTATCGGCTGGCGAATCCCGTGACGACGGCGATGCGCTGGGAGGCCGTCGCCATCAACGTCGACTTCTGGAGCCAGGTCCTGCAGTCCGTCGCAATCAAGCCGATGGACTTTGCCCTGGGTGCCGTCATGGCCGTGCGCCGGGATGCGCTGACGCGGATCGGCGGATTCGAGTCGCTGGTGAACCACCTGGCCGACGACTACCAGCTGGGGAACCGCGTCGCCGGAAAAGGATACCGGATAGAGCTGTGCCCTGTGGTCGTGGAGTGCCGCGAACCTGTCCAAGGATGGAAGCAGGTCTGGGCGCATCAGCTTCGTTGGGCGCGCACCATCCGCGCCTGCCAACCGGCGCCGTTCTTCGCCAGCATCCTGAGCAACGCGTCGCTCTGGCCGCTCCTGGCTTGGGCCTTTTCTGCCCGAACCAGCTTGAACGTGGCCGGCCTGGTTCTTCCGTTGCTGTTGTTGCGGCTCCTGGCGGCGGCTTCAATGCATCGGAGGTTGTCGCCCCAGACCTTTCGTTGGTCGGACCTGTGGCTGGTGCCGGTGAAGGATGTGCTCAATGCCGCCATCTGGCTGATGGCATTCGTCGGCAACCGGGTGGTCTGGCGCGGCGTGACCTACCGGGTCAAGAAGGGCGGGGAATTGCTCCGCGAATAGAGCAGTGGACAAACCCCGGTCAGCGCCGCCGCCGCCACAAAGCCAGCTCCAGATTCGTCCGGTTGGGATACGAACACGGAGTCCATTCGCCACGCGGCTCCAAGCTGTCGTCGGCCCTTAAATTGTGCTGGCGGGGGCGGGGGCGGGCGTGCACGGATGTAGCAATGCAGCTTAGTGTTAGTAAAGGCAGGAAGCGTGAGTTTCATCGGGAAGGCGCCGTGCATACGGAAATCCACGACGACGTGCGGGACAAGGCCGACGGCCGGGGATGGACTCCACGTCGGCTTACGGCGGCGGCCGCAATGCTATTTGCCCTCCTCACCCTCTCTGCGCGCGCGCAACTCGTTCCCGACGGCGGCACCGCGACGATCAATGGCACGTCGACCAATCTCGCGGGCAATCTCACGGTGGGCACCAACGGCGGGAACACCACGCTGCTCATCACCAACGGCGGCCGGGTGGCGAGCAGCTTCAGTTCTGCCATCGGCCTCAATCCCGGCGCGAACAACAACCAGGTCACCGTGACTGGCCCCACCTCGCTGTGGACCAACAGCGGCGACTTATTAGTCGGCGTTTTTGGCTCGGTCAACACGCTGCTCATCACCAACGGGGGCACGGTGGCTAATGGCACCGGTGTCATCGGCCACATTCCCGGCGCGAACAACAACCAGGTCACCGTGACCGGCACCAACTCGGTGTGGACCAACAGCGGCGACCTATTAGTCGGCTATCGTGGATCCGCGAACACGCTGCTCATCACCAACGGCGGCACGGTGGCGAACAGCTTCTGTGACATCGGTAGCCAACCCGGCGCGAGCAACAACCAGGTCACCGTGACTGGCCCCACCTCGCTGTGGACCAACCGCAGCAAACTAGTAGTCGGCGTTTCCGGCTCGTTCAACACGCTGCTCATCGCCAACGGGGGCAAGGTGGCGAATAGCAACGCTGACATCGGCACCACTTCGGGCGCGAGCAACAACCAGGTGACCGTGACGGGCCCCGATTCGCTGTGGACCAACAGCGGCGACCTCAATGTCGGCTATGTTGGCTCGTTCAACACGCTGGTCATCACCAACGGTGGCCGGGTGGCGAACAGCTTCGGTTTCATCGGCTCCGCTTCGGGTGCGAGCAACAACCAGGTCACCGTGACTGGCCCCACCTCGCTGTGGACCAACAGCGGCAAACTATTAGTCGGCGTTTCCGGCTCGTCCAACACGCTGCTCATTGCCAACGGCGGCACGGTGGCTAATAGCACCGGTGTCATCGGCATAGATTCCGACGCGAGCAACAACCAGGTCACCGTGACCGGCCCCACCTCGGTGTGGACCAACAGCGGCGACCTTCAGGTCGGCTTTTCCGGCTCATTCAATACGTTGCTCATCACTAAAGGGGGCACGGTGCAGGCGGGAAATGCGTATGTGGGCAGGCAAGCCGGTATCTCCAACAACCTGCTGCGGCTGGACAACGGCACGCTCACGGTGCCCGGTGGTCTCACGGTCAACAGCAACAACACTCTCGCCGGCAACGGCACCATCCTCGGCACCGTGACGAACTCTGGCACCATCGCCCCCGGGAACTCCGCCGGCAGCCTCGCCATCAACGGCGATCTGCGGCTCTCCGCGAGCGCCAGGTTGAGCTTCGAGATCGGGGGACTCCTCGCCACCAACCAATACGACCAGCTCACCGTGACGAACTTCGTGCAGTTCGCCGGCAGGCTTTCCCTCACGCTGCTGCCCGGCTTCCTGCCCAACCCACAGGACAGCTTCACCCTGCTCAAGTTCGGCTCCTTCAGCGGCGCGTTCGACAATGCGCCTTTCCTCGGCCGGGTCAGCCTGGCCAACAACCTTGCGAGTTTCGCCGTGACCTACACCCTCACCAACTTCTCCATCGGTGGCGTGACCTACGCGGACACCGACGGCGACGGCCAGGGAGATTTGCAGGAGCTTGCGGCGGGCACCAATCCGGCGGACAAGTCCAGCGTGCTGAAGATCATGGGACTCGCTCGAACAAACCCCGGATCGGTGACGGTGACCTTCCAGTCGGTGCCCGGTAAGAACTACCGGATCGAATACTCGAACGATTTGACCGCCTGGAGCGTCGCCAACACAAACACCGCCGCCGCCGCAGTGGGCAACAGCACGCAGTGGACCGACGACGGGTCCCAGACCGGTGGCCTGAATTTCCTCATCCCCCGCCGCTTCTACCGCGTGGGCCTGCAGTGATGCGGTTTCTCACGGATCTTAAGCACAACGCGGAGTCGGAGGTAGGGCGGGCATCTTGCCTGCCCCGACCATAAAAGGGTTCCCGGAGCTTCCTGCGCCCTTATCCGACCGCACGATTTGGTTGCAAGGCGGGATCGCTTTGGGCAGGCAAGATGCGCTGCCCTACCTTGCTGCGACCGCTTCGCGGCCCGTCTTCGACCGAACGGCTCCGGCTTAACGACGTGCGGGATCAGCGCCGCTTCCACCACAAAGCCAGCTCCAGATTCGTCCGGTTGGGATACGAGCGCGGGGTCCATTCGCCGAGCAGCTCGAACTTCGATTCGAAGCGCTTTACCACCTCGTCGCGGGTGCAGCCGAAGGGTGGGCCTTCGGTGTCGGGAATGAGATAATGGATGGCGAAGAACTGGCCGCCGGGTTTGAGCCAACGGGCGGCCGCGGCGGCGTAGGCGTCGCGCTGGGACGGCTGGATGGCGCAGTAGAGCGTGTGCTCGAAGAGCCAGTCAAATTGGGTGATGGGTTCGTCTTCGAGGAAGTTGCCCTGAAGAACCCGAGCCCGCTCGGTCAGACTCTCCTTGGCGATCCGTTCGGTGCTTTCCCGCACGGCGCTGGGTGCGAGATCGAAGCCTGTCGCATCGAATCCATACTCCGCCCAGGCACGAACGTCATGCCCGCGACCGCAGCCCGGAATGAGAACGGTGCCACGCGGCAGCTCGGGACGGGCCGCGAGGAAATCGACCAAGCCGGGCGAGGCTTCCCCCTTGTCCCAGCCGGTGTCGCCCTTTTGGTAGAGCCCTTCCCAGTCGGTGCTCATGATGAGGAGACGTTGAGGGTGTCGCGGAGGATCAAGCCATCGACCAGCTCCACCACGCGCGGGGCGACGGAGGCGAGGGCGTTGTCGTGGGTGGCGATGACGAGGGTGGCTTTGAGCTCGGCCTGGAGTTCGCGGAGGAGCCGGATGATTTCGCCGCCGGTGGCCGAGTCGAGATTGCCGGTGGGTTCATCCGCGAGAAGCAGGGTCGGGCTGTTGATCAAGGCGCGGGCTATGGCGACGCGTTGCTGTTCGCCGCCGGAAAGTTCGTAGGGTCGATGGTCGACCCGGTCCGCGAGTCCGACCCGGGCCAGCAGGCTGCGGGCCCGTCGCT
>JAYTUE010000005.1:0-12548 GCA_043744715.1 Verrucomicrobiota bacterium
CGCCGCCGTTCCTTCGCACTCATCGTCAATCTCTCCGTCATGCCGACGGTGGCTACCGCCACCGCCGCCAAAAGGGGACATTTTCATCGAGTCGAGACAGAGCGGGATTTCACTTGTTGAAGCAGCTGAATCCGCTCGAAGATCCGCTCATCCCCGTCGTCCAACCAACTCCACCATGAACCATCCAAAAGACCTCCCCACCATCCTCCCCGTCACGAACGAGATGCTGAACCGGCGACGGTTCCTCCGTCAGTCCATCCTCGCCGGCAGCCTCGTCGCGATGAGCGCGCCCGCGTTCCTGCGTGGAGCGAACCTCAACAGCAGGGTCGACATCGCCGTCATCGGCGCCGGCGGCAAGGGCTCCAGCGACACCGACGACGCCGCCAAGGCCGGCGGCAACATCGTCGCCCTTTGCGACGTCGACATGGGAACCTTGAACAAACAAGGCGAGAAATACCCGTCGGCCCGGAAGTTCCAGGACTACCGGAAGCTCTTCTCGGAGATGGGCAAGAGCTTCGATGCCGTCATCGTCGCCACGCCCGACCATCACCACGCGTATGCGGCTGCGATGGCCATGCGCATGGGCAAACACGCCTTCGTGCAGAAGCCGTTGACCCATTCCGTGTGGGAAGCCCGCCTGCTCCGCCGGTTGGCCAAGGAGAACAAGATCGCCACCCAGATGGGCAACCAGGGCAGCGCCGGTCCTGGACTTCGCCGCGCCGTCGAAGTCATCCAGAAGGGGCTCATCGGCCAGGTCCGCGAGCTCCACGTCTGGAGCAACCGCCCCATCTGGCCGCAGGGCCAGGTCCGTCCCGCCGGCGAAATTCCCGTTCCCGACACCCTGGACTGGGATGTCTGGATCGGACCCGCGCCGATGCGGCCTTACAACAAGGGCTATCACCCCTTCGCCTGGCGCGGCATCCAGGACTTCGGCACCGGCGCCCTCGGCGACATGGCCTGCCATACCGTCAACATGCCCTTCCGCGCCCTGAAGCTCGGCTATCCGTCCTCCGTCGAGGCCAAGAGCACCGGAATCAACGCCGAGTCATGGCCCTTGAGCTCCCAGATCCGTTTTGAATTCCCCAGACGCGCCGGCCTCGTCCCCTGCTCCTTCACCTGGTATGACGGCAAGCCCGGCGCACCCGAGACCTTCCGTCCGAGCAAGGACATCACGGCGGACATCATCGCGATGCCCAAATTCAAGGGTGAACTCCCCGGCTCCGGCTGCCTCCTCATCGGCGACAAGGGCCGGCTCTTCGCGGCGGACGACTACGGCTCGACCTTCAGCCTCCGCCTCAAGGACGAGAAGGAGATGGTCTCCGCCGACAACCACCCCGCCGTTCAAGCGATCCCCGTGAACTTCCCGAAATCGCCAGGCCACTACGTGGAATGGATCGAAGCCTGCAAGGGCGGCAATCCCGCCTATTCCAACTTCGAGATCGCGGCCTACCTCACCGAGATCATCCTGCTCGGCTGCGTCTCCATGCGCGCCGGCAAGAAACTCGAATGGGATGGACCGAAGATGAAGGCGAAGAACATCGACGTCGCCCACCTCGTGAAGCGCGACTACCGCAAGGGCTGGGAAATTCCGGCCTGAGCCCCCTGTTCCGATCAACCCTCCCCGGGTCTTCAGCCGAAGACCCGGGGAGTTTTTTTTGTTGGAAGCATTCGCTACTTCGCGTCCTTCAAGGGTGAAGGAATTTACCAATCACAAAGGGCACGAAGAGACCAGACAACGACAGGCTTCTTTGCCGAAGATTTGGTTGTCTTCGCGTCTTCGTGGATGAACTGGCCCGTCCTCGGGGGCCAATCAAGCCACGCTCGCCACGGCCTTGAATGGCTCGCCTTCGTTAAGCGTGGGACGCTCGGGACGGCCCTTGTATTTGTAGACCAGCTCCATGTTGTCGAGGCCCATGAGCCAGAGCATCGTGGCGTGGAGATCATGGACGTGGAGCCGGTCCTTGACCGCGCGCAGTCCAAGGTCGTCCGTCTCGCCGATCGCCTGCCCGCCCTTCACCCCGCCTCCGGCCATCCACATGGTGAATCCCGTCGGGTTGTGGTCCCGGCCCGCGCCCTTCTCCGACATCGGGGTCCGGCCGAACTCCCCGCCCCAGACGACCAGCGTCTCGTCGAGCAGTCCGCGTGACTTGAGATCCTTGAGCAACCCGGCCACGGGCAGATCCATCGAGCGGCAGAGGCTGCTGTGGTTCTTCTCGATGTTGTCGTGCGAGTCCCATTTGCTGCCGGCTCCATGGTAGAGCTGCACGAACCGCACGCCGCGTTCGACCATGCGCCGGGAAAGCAGGCACATGCGGCCGAACGTCGCGGTCTCCTTATCATCCATGCCGTAGAGCTTCTTGGTGGCTTCGGTTTCCTTGGTGAGATCCACGGCTTCAGGCGCCTCGGCCTGCATGCGGAAGGCGAGCTCGTAGCTGGCGATGCGGGCTTCGAGTTCGGTCTGCTCGGGATGCTGGTCGGCAAAGCGGCGGTTGACTCGGCCGAGGAAGTCGAGTTTGCCGCGCTGCTGCAGCTCGGTGATGCCTTCGGGCGTGTTGAGGTTCGGGATCGGCTCGGAACCGCCCTGCATCCGCACGCCCTGGTAGACGGCGGGCATGAAGCCGGATCCCCAGTTGCGCGGCCCGTTCACCACGGACGTGGCGTTGTCCTGCATGACGACGAATGCCGGGAGGTTCTGGTTCACCGTGCCGAGGCCGTAGCTGACCCAGCTGCCCAGGGACGGACGCCCGGCGAGGATGGAGCCGGTGTTCATCTGGCAGACACCGGAGGAGTGGTTGACGCCCTCGGCCCAGCAGGAACGGATGACGGCGAGTTCATCGGCCATCTTGGCCGTCTCGGGTAGCCAGTCGGAAACCCAGAGACCGCCTTGTCCATGCTGCTTCCAAGCGCGTTTGCTTTCCAGTATCGGCGAATTGAACTCGCCCATCGCGGTGATGACCTTACCGAAACTGGGCGGGATCGGTTTCCCGGCGAGCTGGTTGAGGAGGGGCTTGGGATCGAAGGTGTCGAGGTGGCTCGGTCCGCCTTCCATGAAGAGGAAGATGACGCTCTTGGCCTTGGGCGCGATGTGCGGCCTCTTCGGCAACAAGGGCGAGACGAACTTGCTCCCTTCCGCCGCCGCAGCACCGCCGCCAAGCAGGTAGGTCAACGCCAGCGAGCCGAAGCCCATGCCGGCCTGATTGAGGAACTGGCGACGGTTGAAGACGGGGTCCACGTTCTGGCAACCGAACTTGAAGGGATTCATTTGAATTGATGGCTTGGGCCGGCAGAAATCATTCGACGTAGAGGAACTCGTTCGAGTTGAGCAGCACGTGGCAGAAGTCGCCCAGGGCAAGCGTGCGGGGATCGGTCGGCTCGGCGTTGGCGATGTTGAGCGGGCGGATGTCGTTGCCGTGTCCGGTCGAGTCGCGGAAATAGCTGGGCTTGGCCTCGAACTGCCAGAAACCGACGGTGCGTTCCGTCAGGCTTTCGGATGTCAGCAGCAACTGCTCAGTCGGCAGCGCGGCCTTGGACAGCCGGACGTCGTCGATCATGCCGTCCCAGAGATGCGCCTTGCCGGCGCGCCCGCCGATGGTCAGCGGGCCGGTCCCTTCCACTCCGCCTACAATCCAGTGACCAACCCGGGTCGTAAGCATCGGTTCGTCGTCGTTGGAAAGATCCTTGGTGAAAAAAGTCACGCTCGGCCCCGCAGGATCGCTGAAACTGACGGACGCACCGACGTAGTAGGGCTTATCCATACGGATGGACACTTCCGAGAATACGGGCTCATACGCTGTCCTGCCCTTGGGATCTTTCCCGCAGAGGAGCATCGCCAGGGTCTGGGGCTTGCGCTGGGACTGTTTGCCAGTCACGCCAAAAGCCCAGCCGGGCTCCGAGTGATCACCCGACCACCGTCCGGCGACTGTTCTGAGCGTCGCATCGTCGGGAATCGACCGCAGGTAGACGTAGGCTTCGACGGTAAAATCTCCCGGCGGAACGGGGATCTTCAGGTCGACAGTCAGCATTTGCTGGGGTGATTTCGGCATCATCAACGCGGCCTTGCCGTCGCGATACGGAATCTTCTCGGTGAGGAACTCGGCGCTGGCGGAGTTCGCGAGCTCCGGATTCACCTGCCGCCGCTGGTTGAAAAGAAACCCGGCCGTGGCCTTGCGCTCGTCCTCGGACGGAGATCGGCCATAGACCCAGCGGTAGGCCTGGTCGATGGCGCGGTTCTCGTCGCCTGCCGATTCCTTGTCGAGCCGCAGGGCCATGGCCTTCGAGCGGAGCAGCATGAACTGGCTGTTGATCAGCAGCAGCGACTGGACGGGCGTGGTCGTCGTGTCGCGGGACGAGGTGCTGGAGAAATTCTGCGGGGCGTCGAACACGTCGAGCAACGGGTCGCGGTTGTTGCGGAGGACCTTGGTGTAGATCGAACGGTTGAACTTAGAGCCGTCCACGGCGGGTCCGACCGCTTCCTGCCTGAGCTCGCCCGTCGCGGAAAGGAGCGCGTCGCGGATCTGCTCGGCGTCGAGACGGCGGACGTTGGCGCGCCAGTGGAGGCGGTTCTCCGGATCGACAAGCACGCCGCGCTTCCAGCTCTCCGATGCGGCCGAGACCTGTTTGGAATTGGCGGGCTTGCCGGAATCCTCCTGCGCCGAAGACGACTGCCGGTAAACCGCCGAAGTGAGGATGAGCCGGTGAAGTTTCTTGAAGCTCCAGCCATCGGCCACGAAACGACGCGCCATCCAGTCGAGCAGTTCCGGATGGGTGGGCTTTTCACCGAGCCGGCCGAAGTCGCTGCTGGTCGCGACAAGGCCCTTGCCGAAGTGGTATTGCCAGACACGGTTGACCATCACGCGGGCGCTGAGCGGATTCTCCGGGTCGGTCAACCACCGGGCCAACTCGGCGCGGCGCCCTGTCGACTGCGGCGCGGTCGGAACCGGCTGGACGTTGGCCGGCCCCTCGAAAAGCAGCGTGAGATAACCGGGATCGATCACCTCGTCGCCCTTGCGTGGAATGGTCACCGGAGCGGCCTTGGGACCGACGTCGCTCACGGTGTAGGCGACGGGCAGCGGAGCAGGCTTGGCCGTGTCGAACGCCGTCAGCTTCTTGTGGAGGGCGGCGACCTTCTCCTTGTCCTCCGCCTTCATCTTGGTCGCGAGACGGTTGAATTCGTAGTCGATCTGCCTGTAGGCCAGCTCGGCGACCTGGTGCTCGTAGACCGTCCGTTCGGGCTTGGGTTTGCGGATCAATGCCTGGATGTCCTCGGGGAACTTGCTGATGGCCTCATCGGCCGCCTTCACCTTGTAGGGCCCTTCGATCTTTTCGATCCCATCGCGGATGTCAGCGGTCAGGTTCTCCCATTCGACGAGCTTGTTGGCGTAGTCGAGGCGGTCTTTGGCATTGGCGGCGGGCACATCTTCACGGGGTATGATGCCGGAGAAGAAGGCCTGGAGCCGGTAGTAGTCCTTCTGGAGGATGGGATCGAACTTGTGGTCGTGGCAACGCGCGCACTGCATGCCGAGGCCGAAGAAGACGTCGCCCGTCGTGTCGGTGATGTCGTTCAGAATGGTGGTCCATTGCCCGGTCGCGTCGCGGTTGTTGTATTCGTAGATCCAATGCCTGAGGTAGCCCGTGGCGATCAGGGCATCGGGCTCATCTGGGAAAAGTTCATCGCCGGCCAGCTGCTCCTTGATGAAGCGGTCGTAGGGCTTGTCGGCGTTGAGCGAGCGTATGACATAGTCGCGGTAGCGCCAGGACTGCGGGCGAAAGTCGTCGACGCGGTATCCGTCCGAATCGGCATAGCGCACTAGGTCAAGCCAATGGCGGGCCCATCTTTCGCCGTAGCGCGGGCTCGCAAGAAGACGATCGACCAGCTTCTCGTAGGCATCCGGGGATTTGTCGGCGACGAACGCATCGACCTCCTTCGGCGAAGGCGGCATGCCCCAGAGGTCGAAGTAGAGCCGCCGGATCAGGACACCGCGAGGTGCCTCGTGGTTGGGCTGGAGTTTGTTGTCCGCGAGCTTCTGGAAGATGAACCGGTCGACGTCGGTCCGCGCCCAGCCCGCGTCGGGCACCTTGGGAGGCTGCACCTGCTTGACCGGTTGGAAGGACCACCATTGCCTGTCCTCGTCGGTGATCTTGCCCTTGGCCCGCTTGGCCATGCTACCGCCCGTGGCACCGGGCCACGGCGCGCCCTGCTTGATCCATTCCTCCAGCACGGCCATCTGATCCTTGGTCAACCTCTCGCCCTTGGGCGGCATCTGCTCCTCCTCGTCGGCCGATCGGATGCGGGACATCATCTCGCCGTGGTCGGGCTTGCCGGGGACGATGGCGGGCTTGCCCGATTCACCGCCCTGGAGGACGCCGGAAAGCGAGTCGAGCACGAGGGCTCCCTTGATCTTGCCGCCATCGTGGCTGTGGCACTTGAAACATTTCTCGGACAGGAGCGGGCGGACCTTCTTCTCGAAAAGCTCGGCCTGCTGCGACGTCGGCTCAGCCGCCTGCATGGAGGCGGACAAGAGCACGGCCAGTGCAAGACTCAAGCGGGCTTTCATGAACTGAGATAAGGAACATATCTAACTCACGACTCAATCAAGAAACTGTCTTGACCGGGATTTCATCTGCTTCATTTCACTACGCGTTCCATTGTTCAAAACCGCAGGAGATCCATACCTACGCCGCAAAACCTCGTGTCCGCGCAGCTTACCGCCGAAGACCAGGCCGCCGTCATGGCCGCGTTCCGCCAGGACACCGCGCTCCTCAACCAGCTCGCCCCCATCGCCACCGCCCTTTCGCAGGTGGCCGAACTCGTCGACGACACCGTGACCGCCGTCGGCAGTGACGCCTACGTGTCCGCCCTCGCTGCCTACCAATCGCTCAAACTCGCCGGACAAGGCGGCGGCCTCGACGGCCAACTCGACGGACTGGCCAGCCGTTTCGCGAGAAAAACCAAAGCCTCCTTGACCAAACCCACCTGAACCACCCCAACCCCGGCCTAAAAACGGGGGTTTTCATTCCTAATTTCGTTAACGATACAAATGAGACATTGAGACCAGCTCAAGTCAGATAATCATTGAGAACCAACCATTTAGGGTTCCTCGCTGTTTTCAGTGGGTAGCAGGCAGGTCGAGTCGCAGCGCGACTCGACCCTCCTCTACGGGGCAGTGTCTTTTCCGCGGGATACGTCGTCACACGACTTCGCCCTACCGCCTTTTCGACATTCTCTTCGGCTTTTCCCTCTTCGTGTTCTTCGTGGATGAAACACCATCTTGTCGGGCAAGGATGCCCGGCCTACGGAAAAGATGGATCTTCCGGCTACAAGCCGGAAGCACACTACGGGGTTCAGAATTTGCCGGTGACTTCGACGCCGATGACCATCGGGTCGCCCGGGGTGCCGACAAAGAAGCCGTTGTTGAAACCGGCGCGGGGTCCGAGGTCGAGGGCGTTGGCGTAGTATTTCGTGTCGGTCAGGTTGCGGCCGAAGACGGCGATGCCGAAGTTCTTCCGCTCCCATCCGGCGCGGGCGTAAAGGAGCCCGTAGGTCGACTGGCTGGCGGTGTTGGGTTCGTCGTAATACCACTGGCCGATGGCGGTCACACCGAGGGTCGCATACACGCCGCACTGCCTGCACCGGGCGGTCAGGCTGGCGTCGAGGGTGAACTCGGGCACGAAGTTCACGTCCTTGCCAGCGAGGTCCTGGCCGAAGGGCGCAGGCGTGGTGAACTTGCGGAACTCGGCGTTCTGCACGCCGCCGACCACCTTCGCTTCGAGCCATTCGACGGGCGTCGCCTTCAATTCGAGTTCACCGCCGAGGGTGCGGACCTTGTCGGCATTGACGATGTAGAAGTCCAATCCAGTGGCGACGCCGTTGAAGGTCACGACGGGCCGGTAGATCTGGTAGTCGCGGGTTTCGATCCAGAAGGCGCTGGCGCTGGCCACCAGTTTGCCATCGAAGAAACGCGAGGAGGCGCCGACTTCGTAGTGGAGCGATTCAGCCGGATCGTAGGCGGCGACGGCGGAATTGTCGGACGACGAACTGAAGCCGCCGGGTTGGAAGCCGGTCGTGAAGCTGGCCCAGACGGTGAAGTCCTTGGTGAAGTGGTAGGCGAGACCAACCTTGGGCTGGAGGGAGACCGAGCTGCTTCCGAAGCTCTGCGGCGCGGCGATGGGGAATCCGCTGAAGGTGTGGTCGCGGTTGCCCCGGCGATCTTCGTGCTCGAATCGCAGGCCCGCCGTCAGGTCGAGCTTCTGGTTGAAGGTGTAGGTGGCCTGTCCGAAGAGGGCCACGTTCTCGCTCCGGGTGCGTCCGCTGGTCAGGTCGGTGCCGGCGGGGGGAGCAGATGGGCTGACGACAAAGGGAGCGAGCGGGCCGTAGTTGTAGCCGGAGGCGGCGTCGGTCGTCAGCTGGGCCCAGTAGGCGCCGGCGTTCCATTTGAAGGCGGAATCCTTGTCGAGGGATTCAAGCCGCAACTCCTGCGTCCACTGCTGGACGTCCGGGCTGCTGAAACCTTGGAGGCCGTGCAATGGAAAATTGTCTCCGGAGAAATATTCCGCGAAGTCGAAGTCTCCGACGATCTCCTGCCGCCAATCGCGGCGTGTGGTGACGGAGACGGCCTTCACATGTTCACCGGTCCAGGCCGCACGCAGCGAGAAGGTGTGCCCGTCCTGCCGGTTCGAGCCGTCCTGATCGAGCTTCACGTCGTAGAGGTCGCCCGGTGCGGCGATGGGCCGGATGATCACGCCGCCGTCGCGGAAACGTTCCGCCGACGCTCCGAGGGTGATGTCGAGGCGTTCGCCGGGCGTCCAGCGCAGTTGCGCCCGGCCGGCCAATGTCTCCCTGTGGTCCGGGCTGTTGCCGGTGACCTGGTTGTTGAAGTAGCCGTCGCGCCGGGAGAACAGGCCGCTCACCCCGAGGAAGAGCGTGTCCTTGATGATGGGGCCGCTAAGCGAGCCGAGGGCAGTGACGGCGTCGTAGCTGCCGTAGCTGACGGAGCCTCGGCCGGCCAATTCGTTGCTCGGCAGACGCGTCAGCAGGTTGATGACCCCGCCGGGGCGGCTTGCCCCGAAGAGTGTCCCCTGCGGTCCACGGAAGACTTCGGCGGACTCCAGGTCGAACAGCGGGACTCCACGGCTGAAAAGGTCGGCGTAGGGAACGCCGTCGACGTAGACCGAGACTGCGCTTTCGCCATAGCTGAAATTGTTCTCGCGAAGGCCACGCAGGCTGAAGCGCGGTCCGCGGTCGCCGTTCGCGTCGAAGGTCGTCAGGTTGGGCACGAGCGCCGTCAGCTCACGCGTGGAAAACGCCTGCCGGTTCTCCAGTTCAACTCCGGTGATGCGGGTGCTGGCGCTGACGTTGCCTGCGACGGGCAAGGCCTCGGCCGAGACAATCAGCGTCTCCAAACGGTAGGGCTGGGTGTTGGTCACCGACTGGGCTTGCGCGGAAACGAGCGCGCCGCAGCCAAGAAAGAAGCCGGACGCCAAGGACGAGGCAGGATAACGGAGACGGTTGGTTGAATTCATATATGCGCGAACAGGTAGATTTGTGGGAATTGCCGGACGGATGGCCATTCAAAAAAGAAAGGACGCAGCCTGGGTTGGCTGCGTCCGACGGAAACAGGCTACAGACTATTCCAAGAACGCCTTGTGGACGGCGCGCATGGCCTGCTCGCCCTTGGCGAGGTCGATGACCACGGAGATGTAGATCTCGCTGGTGGCGATCATGTCGATGTTGACCGACTCGTGCGCCAACACCTCGAACAGCTTGGCGGCGACGCCGGAGTGGCTCTTCATGCCCACGCCGACGACCGACAGCTTGCCGATGCTCTCGGCGCTTTCGACGGACTTGAAGCCGGTGTCGGCCTTGAGGGCCTCGATGACCTTCTTGGCCTTGAGCAGTTCGGACTTGTCGCAGGTGAAGGAGATGTCGGTGCCGCCGCCGTGGCTGACGTTCTGCACGATCATGTCCACGTTGACCGAGGCATCGCCGAGGCTGCGGAAGATCTTGGCCGCGGTGCCCGGCTTGTCGGGCACGCCGATGACGGTGACCTTGGCCTGGTTCTTGTCGAGGGAGACGCCGCGAATGACGACGTCCTCCATGCTGGCGGTGGCTTCTTTCACAATGGTTCCGGGGTTGTCGTTGAGGCTGGAGCGGACTTCGAAGACGACGCCGAACTTCTTGGCGAATTCGACGGACCTTCCCTGCATGACCTTCGCGCCGAGGGAGGCGAGCTCGAGCATCTCGTCGTAGGAGATCTCGTTCAGTTTCTTGGCGCCGGGAACGATGCGTGGATCGGCCGTGTAGACGCCGTCGACATCGGTGTAGATCTGGCAGAGATCCGCCTGCAACGAGGCGGCAAGGGCGATGGCCGTGAGGTCGGAACCGCCGCGTCCAAGCGTGGTGATCTGGCCTTCGGAAGTCTGGCCCTGGAATCCGGCGACGATGACGACGTTGCCCGCGTCGAGCAGGCTGTGGATCTGCTTCGGCGTGATGTTCTGGATCTTGGCCTTGGTGTGGACGCCGTCGGTGACGATGCCGGCCTGCGCGCCGGTGAGCGACACGGCGGGAACCCCGATGGCGTGCAGGGCGATGGCGGTCAGGGCGATGGTCTGCTGTTCGCCGGTGGCGAGGAGCATGTCCATCTCGCGTTCGCTGGGCAGCGGGACGATCTCCTTGGCCAGCTTGATCAGGCCGTCGGTCACGCCGCTCATGGCGGAGACGACGACGACGATCTGATCGCCTTCCTCACGGCTCCGGGCCACGCGGCGGGCCACGTTCTTGATCCTCTCGGGATTGCCGACCGAAGTGCCGCCGAATTTTTGGACGATTAGTGCCATGTCAAAGGGCGCGTGTTCTAGCAAGCCAGAGCGGGATTTGGCAATGCCGGTTCTGGGCATTGCCGCAGACAGTGGAACAGCCGCCCTCGGCTGTCATCATCCTGCGCCAACGAAAAGGCGGGCGCTGCACCGGGATTTTCCCATGCTTGCGGTGCAATCGTCGTGCTCACTACTCTCCCGCCTGCTAACTGAGAAACAACCACGACCAGAACCACCTTTCTAAAAACTCATTTCGCGCAGCTTCGGCTGCTGTCCGCATAGCGAATTCCATCTGTCTGCATGGCGAAAATTTCGATCCATGACGTGCTCGCGCATTTTCGCGAAGCTGCGTCTTCCAACCGCGATCTCGGCGACCGCTTCGAGCGGCTCATCTGTCGTTACCTCGAACTCGATCCCATCTACGCCGAGCGGTTCTCCGGTGTCTGGATGTGGAATGAGTGGCCGCGCAAAGGAAACGCCGGCGACAACGGCATAGACATCGTGGCCGAGGAGCGCCACCGGCGAGTTCTGCGGCATTCAGTGCAAATTCTTTCTGCCCGAACACACCATCTCGAAGGAGGACATAGATTCCTACTTCACCGCGCTGGGAAATCCGCTGTTCACCTCCGGTCTCATCGTTTCCACGACGGACAAGTGGGGCAAGAACGCCGACCACGCCATCGAGCACCAGACCAAGCAGGTCAATCGCCTCAGCGTCCACGACCTCGACGCCAGCCCGATTGATTGGTCGAAGTTCAGTCTCCAGCGCCCGCAAGACCTCGCGGTGTTGCCGAAAAAGAAAACCCGTGAGCACCAGACCGCCGCCATCGGTGACGTGCTGAAAGGATTCGCCGAAGCCGACCGGGGCAAGCTCATCATGGCGTGCGGCACGGGCAAAACTTTCACCGCCCTCAAGATTGCCGAGAAACTTGCGCCCACCGGCCACGTTCTGTTCCTCGTGCCGTCGCTCTCGCTGATGTCGCAAAGCCTGCGCGAGTGGACCGCCGAATCCGCCCGTCCCATTCACAGCCTCGCGGTCTGCTCCGATACCAGCATCGGGAAGCGCACGACCAAGACGGACGACGACAAGGGCGACATCACAACCTACGACCTCGCGTTTCCCGCCACGACTTCCGCGCGGCAGATTGTCGCGCAGTATCAGGCCATTCAGCGCATGGCGGAGCGGAAGAAAGTCGCCGCCCAGATGACCGTCTTTTTCTCGACGTATCAATCCATTCAGGCCGTCTCCGAGGCACAGAAGGCTGGCCTGCCGGAATTCGATCTCATCATTTGCGACGAGGCGCACCGCACCACCGGCGTCACCTTGAGCGGCGAGGACGAAAGCCATTTCGTCAAAGTCCACGACGCCGATTTCATCAAGGCGAAGAAACGCCTCTACATGACCGCCACGCCGCGCGTCTATGGTGACGAGGCCAAGGTGAAAGCCGGGCAAGCCGACGCCGAACTCTGCTCGATGGATAACGTCGAACAGTTCGGCGCGGAATTTCACCGGCTCGGCTTCGGCGAAGCCGTCAGCAAATCCCTGCTCTCCGACTACAAGGTGCTCGTCCTCGCCGTGGATGAGAAATATGTCTCCAAAACTTTCCAGCGCCAGATTGCCGACGCAAACAACGAACTGAACCTCGACGATGCTGTCCGCATCACCGGCTGCTGGAACGGACTCGCCAAACGCTTTGATCAAGCCACCGCCGCCGCGAATGCCACCGAGCTTCAGG
>JAYTUE010000006.1:0-3192 GCA_043744715.1 Verrucomicrobiota bacterium
TGGCCTGTTTCTGGGGCGCGTTCCGGCGCTGGCAGGAAATAGTCCTGAGCGTGCTGACGCTGGTGGCCGGGCTGCTGGGATTGCTCGGTGTCATGCGCCTGATGGGCTGGTCCTGGAACATGCTCAACCTGATGGCGCTTCCCCTCCTGCTCGGCTCGGGAGCCTACTACACCATCCACGTCCAGCTCGCGTTGCGGCGCCACGGCGACGATCTCGCCGCCGCGTGGCGGACCACCGGGCGCGCCCTGCTGCTCTGCGCCGCCACGACGGTCACGGGCTTCAGCTCGCTGGCGTGGGCGGGCAATGCCGGCCTCGCCAGCCTCGGGCAGATCTGCGCGGCGGGCATCGCGATGATCTTCCTCGTCTCGATGGTCGCCCTGCCGGCGTGGTGGAAACTGCTCGTTGGTCGGGTTGATGTTCGACGAAGCGATTGGGATTCCCCGCCGAACAAACCCTCCTCGTTCTACCGCGTGACGGCGTGGCGTGCGGGCCTCGCGCTGGCCCGCCTTCTTCCACCGGGCCTTTGCCGGGTGTTGTGCCGGATCGGAGCGTGGATGTATCGCCTGCTGAATCCGGAACGCGTCCGCATCGCGACGGAGAATCTTCGTCCCGTGGTCGGAGTCGCGGCTGAGGCGACCGCCGTGCGGCTCTTTGACCAGTTCGCGCTCAAGCTCTGCGATCTCTGGCGCTATGAAGCCGGCCTGCCCGTCCGGGATCAGTTCCGCGAGCTGACGGGTTGGGAAAACCTGGAGAAGGCGGTCGAGGCCGGCCGGGGCGTGCTGCTCATCACCATCCACCTGGGCAACTGGGAATTCGGCGCGCCTCTTCTGGCGGCGCGCGGTGTTGATCTGCTGGTGCTGACGCAGCCGGAGCCCGGTGAGGGCTTCACCGAACTCCGCCAGGCCGCGCGCGCCAAATGGGGCATCGAGACCCTCGTCGTCGGCGGAGATCCGTTCGCCTTCGTCGAGATCATCAAACGACTCCAGGCCGGCCGGACCGTGGCGCTCCTGATGGATCGTCCTCCCGAAGCAAGCGGCGTGGACGTGGAACTCTTCGGGCGTCCCTTCACCGCGTCCGTGGCGGCGGCGGAACTGGCCCGTGCCTCCGGCTGCAGCCTGGTCCCGGCCTATATTCCCAAGACCGGCTCGGGCTACGCGGCCCATGTTCTCCCGGCCGTTCCCTACGACCGGGCGACGTTGAACAGCCGTCCTGCCAGGATTGCCTTGACCGCTGAAATCCTCCGTGTGTTCGAGCCGGCCATCCGCGAGCATCCCGACCAATGGTTTCATTTTGTCCCGATATGGCCGGCGTCCTCCACCCCGTCCGTCCAATGAAAACCACATCCATCCGTCGTGCCCTCCTGATCCTTTGCGGCTGGTTCTGCCAGCAGGCCGGAGCTGCGGCCCTCGACACGAACGCCGTGGTCGCCGCGTGGCTGGCCAGCCAGACCAACATCCAGACCCTGGCCGCGGACCTGACCCAGACGCGGAAGCTCAAGGCGCTGGCCGAGCCGCTCGTGACGAAGGGCAAGCTCTGGTTCGAGCCGCCCGGCCGCTTCCGCTGGGAGCTCGGCGTTCCGGCCCAGACCATTGTCGTCAAGGACGGGAAGGATCTCTTCATGATCTCGCCCCGGCTCAAGCGCGCGGAACGATACCCGATGGATGGCAGCGTCAAAGGCCCCTGGAACGACGCGTTGTCCCTTCTGGAAAGCGGGTTCCCGAGGGATGCGGCCTCGTTCCATCGGCAATACCAGATGCGGTCGCTGGTGGAGACGAACGGGTTGTTCGAGTTCCGCATCCAACCATCGTCCTCCGCCGCCCGGCGCATGATCTCCGGCATGTTGCTCGTCGTCCGGACGAATGATTTCCTGCTCACGGCGACCGAACTTTCGCTGGCCGACGGTTCCGTGGTGCGGAATGACTTCGACAACCTGCGGGTCAACCCGAAACTGGAGACGGACACGTTCACCCCGCCGATCACGCCGGATTTCAAAATAGTCGAGCCATGGAAGAAACAGCCCTGACCGCCGCGCTCGCGGGCCTGCCCCATGGACCGGAGTTCCGCTTCATCGACCGGCTGACGGCGCTGGAGCCGGGACGCAGCGGAGCGGGGGAATACCGCGTGCGCGGCGACGAACCGTTTCTGAAGGGGCACTTCCCCGGCCAACCGCTCATGCCCGGAGTGCTGCTGGTGGAAGCCGCCGCGCAACTGGCCGGCATCGTCGGCCAATGCGATCCGGCGCACGTCCCGCTGGCCGGACTGAAGCTGACGGCGCTGCGTGCGGTGAAGATTCTTGGCTCCGCCCGGCCGGGCCAGATCGTCCAACTGTCAGCCAAGGTCGAGGGCCGGATGGGGAATCTGATCCAAGCTTCGGCCACCGCGCACGTCGAAGGAACGTTGGTGCTGCAAGCGGCCATCACCCTCAGCGGTGACGTGGCTTGAATCCGCCGTCTCGGCAAACCCGATGGCCGACAATTGAGGAGATCGAAGATGGGGAGGAGTGAAGGAGAATAACGGATTATCTGTTCCGATGCAGAAACCGATCCCGCCACTGGCTCCGTGAAAGCTTCCCGCGCGCGTCCGCTTCCAGTTCGTCGGTGAACCACCAATCTTTCGGCACCTGCCATGCAGGCAGCGTCCTCAGCAAATGCTGGCGCAGGGATTCGACGTCGGCTTCTTCTTTGAGCCTCACGATGGCGACGACCTTTTCCGAACGGTCGGCGTCGGGCACTCCGAAGATGACGCAGCGTTGCACGGCGGGGTGGAGTTCCAGCGCACGCTCGACCGTTTCCGGATGCAGCTTGCGGCCGGCCACGTTGATCAGGTCGCCCGCGCGTCCGCGCAGGAAGACGCGGTCCTCGATCAACTCGGCCAGGTCAGAGGTCTGGAAGACGCCGGTGTCCAGCGTGTCGGAAGAATCGGGCCAGTAGCCGGAGCCGACGGCCGGTCCCCGGATTTCGAGACAGCCACCGTCCCCAACGCTCAGCACGACGTTGTCCATCGGCCGGCCGATGAGCGCATTGTCTGTGCGGGGTTCGACGGAATCGTCGTAGGCGATGCCGCCGCATTCGGAGGAGCCGTAGAAGTTGTGGACCTTGATCCCGTGCGCGGCGAAGACGGCCTGCTCCAGCGTCACCGACAGCGGCGCGCCCGCTGAGATCGCGAGGCGCACGCGGTCGCCGAGGACACCCG
>JAYTUE010000007.1:0-3176 GCA_043744715.1 Verrucomicrobiota bacterium
GTTATCGAATCGGCGATGCCGAAAGTTCCATTATCATTGCCCGCGCCTTCATTGCCTGCAGCGAAGACGAACAGGACCGGTTGGGAGCCGGAGATCTCCGGCAGCGAGTCGCGCACGGCTGCATCGAAACTGGCCGCGGAATCATCGTATTCGAAGGTCTGGATGTAGCCCCAGCTGTTGTTCGAGATCAGCGCGTTGGTCAGCGCTACGGAGCTTTGCAGATACTTGTCCGAGACCAGCGGGCCCGACACGCGATCAACGGCCAATACGTGCAGGCGGGCGGCGGGTGCCATGCCGCGGAAGTTGGCCCCATCGGTGGAACCCGGCGCATTGGTGGCGGAGGGGGAATTCAGCCCCGAGCTGGCGATGATGCCCGCGACGTGGGTTCCATGTCCTTCGGCATCGGTCAAAACAGCGGCGTTCTCCCCGGTCACCCGGCCTGCCAGGTCGGGGTGGGTGGCGTCGACGCCCGAATCGGAAACTGCGACCAGGACGTTCGTGCCGGTCAGGTTGAGCCAGTTGTTGGTGGCGATGACGTTTGTCGTCACCCGGAGCCGGAAACGTGTCAGGTCGTTGGCAAGCTTGCGCGAAGGCGCGTTCTCGATCGACTGGACGGCGTCGATCCGTGCGATGGCGGCCACATCCATCGGCGCTGCCGTGACCACGAGGCGCCGTCCGAACGGCGATGATTCTTCCCGGATGATCTTCAGGCCAAGGGCCTCGACGGCGGCGCGACCCATGGGCACCGTGTCCGGAAACAAAGTCACCGAAAGGGCGCTGCCAGCGGCAAGGCTCCCCTGCCCCGTCGCGGCGGCCATCAGCTTCGGCTGGATCTTGTAGTAGGGCTCGAATGGAACGACGGCCTGGACACGCGGATGAGATGCCAGGCGGGCCTCGACTCCAGCATCGGCTCGGATGAGGTAGGCATTATTGGGGATGTAGGAAACCACCCGGCCACCGGCCGCCGTGATCGCCTCCCGGAAGGTCTTGTCCGTGGCGCCCCGCGCTTGGACGATGAAACTGCGATTGAGCTGTGGATTGCTGCGCAACGCGGCCGGAACATCGACCGAAGCCGGGGCGGCGGAATCGATGAACGCATTCTCCAGAAGAATCGCGGAGGGTTTCTTGAAAAATGAGGAGGGCTTCTCCGTCGAGTTGCTCAGGCGGAATGGAAAGCGGTTGGTGGTCTCGCTCTTGGCCTGGGGCGCAGCAGTCGGGCGGGGCTCCGGTGCGGGTATATTGATGGGCTCGGAAGGGACGGCACCGGCACCGGCTTCCCGCTTCGCCTGCTGGACGCGGTCCGCCTTCCACAGCAGGACTCCTGCGAGCAGGAACAGCATCGCACTCAGGAGCGCCCAACCTTTTGCACTCAGTCGCATAGAAATCTTAATCTTCAGGACGTGCCTATTCGGACGGCAGGACGTCGAACTTCTCCACCACCACCACGGGGTTGGTGACGGACCCTTCCAGCCGGATCAGGCTCCGGGTGACGTATTCGCCGGTGACCTGGTAATTGGTGACCATGTTCTCGTATCGGGAGTTGAACACGATGGAACGCTCGGCCGGTTTCAGCGCCTGTCCATAGGCGTAGATCATGTAACGCGGCTTGCCGATGTTCAGGAGGGAAAGTGTCTGCCGAGGGATCCATTCATAGGCCGCGTCGGAGATTCCATTGGCAATCTGGTCCGGGGCTTTGTTGATAAACGGCGACTCGATCGTCAATTGAGGCACGCGGAGTATGTCGCCGACGCTGGTGAACATCCCGCTCGGAGCCTGGTTCGTCCGGAAGCGATGGAGATTCGTCACGATCGACTGAAGGCCGGACGATGAGGGCTGGATCGTGTAGGCGGTGAACCTCGGCACCGGTCCCAAATCGTCGATGGCTGGGAGGTTGTTGGTCACCACCACCACGCCGGAGAGCAGCGCGGACCAAGACGCGATGTCGGGTTGATTGACGGAGAGGAGGCCGGCGTTGGCCGTGTCCGCGAAAGTCGCCGTGAACGTGTCGACCAGCTTCCAGTCGTTCGTCGGATGGGACTCCGCGTATCCTGCCCAGGTAAGCCACTTGTCCTTGGGATCAGGCCACGATTTCAAATAGATCGTCTGCCACGGAGTGCCGCGATGAACCCGGCCGATGTGGCCGACCCCTGCCAGTTTATTCGTCGGGAATTCCCAGTCATCCGCCTGACGGATCAAAGGATCCTTGTAGAGGACGTTGGCCACAAAATCAGGATCGGATGCCGCCGTATCCCGAAGCGCTTTGGTAGTCCCAGGGAAACGTTTGTTGCCCCAGGGACGGTAACGCACGTTCAATCCTCCCATGGTGACATGGACGCTTCCCGAGTTTGTCACCGTGATCGACGGGGATCCGGGCAAGGTTCGCTCCAAGCGAATTGGATTGGCGATCGTGGGTTCCGTCAGGTCGGCTGTCGTGTAGTGGACCAACGGGTCGTTAGCCGAGTAGACGGAGACAAGGTTGAGACTGTCGACCACGTCGAATGGAGCCTTCCACGCAATGCTGGAAGCGACTGCTGGGTTGGTGGGCAATCCACTCATCGGACGCAGACCGGAGAAGATACGGAACGCATCGATCTCCTTCTCTCTTTGGGAAATGACGCCGAGGGAATTGTTCCACTGATATGGCGGCGGCAATTGGGAGACGTTCCCCAGGCTGATGTCCAGCTGGCTTTGGATTCCATTCGTGTTCCAAAAGCTGGGAACACTTCTGCCAGGAGTGCCTAGAGCCTGATCATTCAACATCGCCAGAATATTGGTGGAGAATCCCAGTCCATCGAGGGACACGTAGTCGAGGATCACTCCCGGCTGGCCTGTCGTGGGATCCACCGCCGTGGCATCGATGATCGCAAATTGGAGGCGATAGGCCACGTTCAGGTGCATGTCCGGCGTCCCGAGGGAACCAGACCAGAGATTGGTGTAGCCCTGCGCAGGTAGGAACTGGTTGTTCGTGGCATAGTAGACCGAGTTCGAAATGCGCAGCGTCTCGGCGATCAATGGCAAAATGAAGCGCGTGCCAGCCCAACCGGAATCGAGGTTCACCGCGAATCGCTGGGCCGGAGCATTGCCTCCCAGGAACAAATTGTCGGCGCCACGCACGATCCCCTGGCTGTTGGTCAGTGAAAAGACCGGCTGGTATTGGCCGATGATCTTCAGCTTGT
>JAYTUE010000008.1:0-3176 GCA_043744715.1 Verrucomicrobiota bacterium
GGCCGCAGGGGCTGCTTTTGCCGCCGTCACACCCGCCGATTGCCAGGGGTTCTTTTTACATGCCGGCTACGCTACATGATTTATGGAAACGCTCTAATCTCACCTTGAAAGCGAATTAGAATTACAAGGCGCAGGGGGAGGTCGTGATTCTCCCATCGCAGTTGATCTGAATTGCGACGCATTTTCTGCTTCGGAAGCACACAGCGTCGCAGAATTCTGGTTCCTCGCTGTTTTCAGTGGGTTGGTGGGGCCGTCCGCGCCCGTGGTTGGCTGGCCGTTCTCCCTCACCCCAGCCCTCTCCCGCTGGGAGAGGGGGCCAATGGGTCCGCCCCGGACGCTGACGCGGGAACCGGTTTGGCCCAGTCAATGCGGGCCAAAGCAGTGCTCAACGCGGTCGGCGTCGCTCCCTCTCCCAGCGGGAGAGAGAGAACGCGGTCGAGCAGTCCAGAGCAACTCGGAGCCGCAAGACGCATGGTTACCCACTGAAAACAGCGATGAACCAGAATTCTCTGTGCCCCGTTTCGCGGTGGCGGCGGCAAGGACGTGCAAGACTTCCCTTGGCCCGCTCTCTAGTCTGGAGGCGTTCGTTCAACACCATGTCCGGCTCCAAAAAAATCGTCATCATCGGCGGCGGCATCATCGGCCTCTGCACGGCCTACTACGCCGCCCGCAAGGGCCACCGCGTCACCATCGTCGACCGCAACCCGGAACAGCGCGACGGCTGTTCCTTCGGCAACGCCGGCATGATCGTCCCGAGCCATTTCATCCCCTTGGCCGCGCCTGGCATGGTGGCGCTCGGGCTGAAGTGGATGTGGAACCCGGAATCGCCCTTCTACATCAAGCCGCGCCTCGACTTCGACCTGCTAAGCTGGAGCTTCAAGTTCTGGAAGGCCTCGACCCGGGCGCATGTCCAACGCAGCGCGCCGCTCATCCGCGATCTCAGCTTCGCCAGCCGCAGCGCCTACGAGGAGCTGGCCGCTCTTCCGGCCAACGACTTCGGGCTCGTGCAGAAGGGCCTGCTGATGCTCTGCAAGGAACAGCACACGCTCGACGACGAGGGCAAGCTGGCCCAGCAGGCGCGCAGTCTCGGCGTGCCGGCCGAAGTGTTGGACGCGAAGCAGACGGCGCAGCTCGATCCGGACATCACCATGAACGTCGCCGGCTCGATCTACTTCCCCAAGGACTGCCACCTGTCGCCCAACCGCTTCATGGCCGGCTTGCAACGCCAATGCGAGGCGATGGGCGTGCAGTTCCTGTGGAATGCCGAGGTCATCCGCGCCACGCGCCACGGGTCGCGCGTCATCTCCGTCGCCACCGCGCAACACGCGTTCGAGGCGGACGAGTTCGTCCTGGCGGGAGGTTCCTGGTCGCCGGTGATCGGACGGGAACTGGCGCTCCGCATCCCGATGCAGGCCGGCAAAGGCTACAGCCTGACGCTGACCAAGCCGCGTCAACTGCCGCAGCTCTGCTCCATCTTCACCGAAGCCCGCGTGGCCGTGACGCCGATGGGCGACACGCTCCGCTTCGGCGGCACGATGGAGATCGCGGGCTTGAACGAGGACATCAACCCCGTCCGCGTGAAAGGCATCATCAAGTCGGTGCCGAAGTATTTCCCGGCGTTCAGTCCCGCCGACTTCGAGGACATCCAGCCTTGGCGCGGCCTTCGCCCCTGCTCGCCCGATGGCATGCCCTACATGGGACGCACGGCGCAGTTCTCCAACCTCGTCATCGCCACCGGTCACGCCATGATGGGCCTCAGCCTCGGCCCGATCACCGGCAAGCTCATGGCCGAAGTCTTGTCCGGTGAAAGCCCGTCCATCGACCTCTCGTTGCTGGATCCTGATCGCTATGCCTGAACCGGCGAATTGGATGGCGAGCTCCGCCGGCCTCCGCGACCTTGTTCCGACAACCACGTAATCCCATGAACCGAACTCCGTATTGGCTCCAGCGTTTCATCGTGGCAGCGGTGCTGATCGCCGCGGCGCCATCCACCCGGTCTGCCACCGAGTTTCCCTTCAACGAAGCCGCCCGGATCGCGCCGACGAACGACACGTCGCTCAAGGCGATGCGCGGGATCGTCGAGCGGTTCACGACGGACCGCGAGGCGTTGGAGCGCTACTACAACATCCGCTGGTCCGACGCGCGGCGGGAACGACTCGGGCAGTTCCTCGAAGAGCGGTCCCGCACGCTCGACGCGGTCAACTTCGCCGCGCTCGACCAGGAGAGCCGCATCGACCATCTGCTGCTGCGGAACGAAATCCGTTTCCAACGCCAGGAGCTGGACCGCCAGAAGGACCAGCAGCAGGAGGTGGCGGGAATGCTTCCGTTCGCCCAGGGCATCGTGGCTTTGGAAGAGTCGCGCCGGCGGATGGAGCCGCTCGATTCCGCCAAGGCCGCCCGCACCGTGACCGATCTCCGTGGGCAGATCGCCGACGCCCAGCGGAAGCTGGAGGAGACCCTGAAAGACACGAAGTCCACCAACGCGGCCGTCAAAGTCCTCGGCAACCGCGCCGCCCGGATGATCGACGAGCTGCGCCGGTCATTGCGGACGTGGAACACCTTCTACTCGGGCTACGACCCGGAATTCTCGTGGTGGATGAAGAAGCCGTTCGATGAAGCGGACAAGGCGTTGAACGACTACGCCGGGATCATCCGCAAGAAGGTCGTGGGGGCCGTCGACGGCGAGGACGATCCGGTCATCGGCGACCCGATCGGACGCGAGGCGCTGCTGGCCGCGCTCCAGCACGAGATGATCCCCTACACGCCGGAGGAGTTGATCAAGATCGCGGAGAAGGAATTCGAGTGGTGCGAGAAGGAATACAGGCGGGCCGCGCAGGACATGGGCCTGGGCGACGACTGGCGCAAGGCTTTGGAGAAGACGACGCAGAACTACATGAAGCCGGGCGAACAGCCGAAGCTCATCCGGCAGCTCGCGGACGAGGCGGTGACGTTCCTGGAGGAGCGCAATCTCGTGACGATTCCCACGCTGGCGAAGCAGCTCTGGCGGATGGAAATGATGACGCCCGAACGCCAGAAGGTGAACCCCTACTTCACCGGCGGCGAGGTGATCTCCGTCTCCTTTCCCACCGACGGCATGGGCCACGAGGAGAAGCTCATGAGCCTCCGTGGAAACAGCATCCACCTCTGCCGCGCCACGGTGCACCACGAGCTGATTC
>JAYTUE010000009.1:0-12462 GCA_043744715.1 Verrucomicrobiota bacterium
GCGCTGCAGGAAAACCTCACGGAAGCCGCCGCTGTGCCCCGCCTCACCACCCTCTATGCCTCACTTTGAAACTCCATCTGTGGACACCGTTGGGTGTGAGGTTGCGGTCGATCTGGAGCTTGCGTGAGGCGGTTACCGCCTGCGTCTTCACCTCGGCGACCTTGTAGAGGTTTTCTTTGGGCACACCGGCTTCCGCGAGGTTCCTCATGCCGAAGTCGTCCTCGAAGAGTTTGAACTCCTTGAGGCGGTCGTGGCCGAGCACGGTCTTCAGGGCTTCGTCGCTTTCCTTAGCCGCCTTGGCCCGGGCCAAGGATTCTTCGCGGGTCGGTTGGACGAAGTTCCCGTCGTCGTCCGTCTGCCGGACGTTGATCTGTTCCTGCGCCTGCTTGTAACGGAAGAGCGCCTTGAACTCGTCCTCGCTGGGCTCGAACGGACCGGCGTTGTAGCGGAGCTGCTGGGCGGTGTCCGAGTTGCGGAGTTCGTATTGTTCGAGCTGTTCGGGCGTCAGCACCTTGGCGAGTTCGTCCCGGCCGGCCTTTCGTATCTTCTTCAGGTCTTCCCCGGCCCACTGGTCGATGAAGCCCTGGGCCTTGGCGTAGATGGCCTGTTCCTTTTCCTGGAGGCGCTCACGGATGCCGCGAAGTTGCTCGAGCAACGCCGTGTTCTTCGTGCCGACTATCTTCTCCAGCGGATCGACGTAGGCGTTGCCCGAGTCCCTCGCCATCTCCTCATGGACCTTGTCGCCGAACAGCGCCTTGACCAGTTCACGCTGTTCCTTCTGCAAACGACGGGTTTCCTCCCGCTGTTCCGCGGTTTGGACGACGCCTCCTCCGTATGGGTTTCGTTTCCAATAGTTGGTCCGGCTCGCGTTCGGCGGCGGCCGGAGCGCGGCATATTTGGGACGGTAAAGGGCGTTAATCTCCGCGAGGATGACGTCGCGGACGACTTTTTCTGGAGCACCGAAGGCACGAAAGCGGGCGATGTATTCCTTGAAGTCTTCCGACTCCAGCTGGCTCCAGTGAAAGGCGGCCACGTTCGTCGCCACGACCGGGGCGGGGACGTCGGAGGAAACCGCCGGTGCCTTCGCGCCGAAGACCGCCTTGCGCGGCGGCAGGGATTCAGTGGCGGATTGCGTCGCATCAAGTGGGCGTGCCACCGGCTGTCGTGCGCGGTAGATGCCGTAGCCGAAGGCCGCGTTGACCATAATGGACGCCGCCAAGATCAAGATTCCCCGCCTCATGCCGGGCGTTCCAGCAGACTTGGACCATTCGTCCAGCGCCGCTTTCAACAAACCCTCACATTCGGCTGGAAGCGGCGAATACTTCTCCTAAGCTCCGCCCCAGTCACCCCCTCTTAATGCTTATGCAATCAAGCACTACCTCGCTTCTCGCCCGCCTCGCCCTCGGTGTCGCGGCCGCCGTCGTCCTTGTCTCCCCCATGGTCGCCCGTGCGGCCGATGGCGAACCGGTCCGTGGCCCCTTCTGGTCCGGCACTATCATGAGGAAGGGCGGCACCCTGGCCAACAAGGGCCTCGCCGTCTACGTGGGCGCGGACAAGAAGAGCTACATGGTCTACGACCTCGACACGCTGCGCTTCGCGGGCGGCTGGTCGGGCGACTTCGTCGAGTGGGGCAACACGCTGACCAAGATCGAGTGGCCGCAGCCGCCCAAGGTGAAGGGCGACATTTCGGTCGGCACGGACAACGGCCCGGGTTGGGCCGACGCCAAGGGCTCCTTCGCCGACAACCGCGACCGAAAGCAGGGCCCGCTGCCGAAAGCCTGGGCGCACTACAAGGGTTCCTATGTCCACGACGGACACGCCGTCCTGAAATACTCGGTGGGCGACGCCGAAGTGCTGGAATACCCTTCCGCGGTCGCGGCGGATGGCCGGACGGTCTTCAGCCGCACGCTGCAATTCACGACGGCGGCGAAGGACGTGAAGATCCTCGTGGCCAGCGCGAAGGGCGCGGTCGCCCAGGCGAACGTCCCCGGTGATTCGCTCACCGTCGCCGACGGCACGAGCTCGATAAGCCTGAAGGTGGAGGGCGCGACGAAGCAGCTTTGGAGCATCGAGAACGGCCAGATCACCCTCAAGCTCGACAAGGTTTCCAAGAACTCGGTCATCCGCATCTCGCTCGTCAGCGGCGACGCTTCGGCTTTTGCGAAACTCACCCCAGCGCTCAAGGATCTCCGGCCTTGGACAAAGGGCGGCTCCACCCAATGGGCCCAGACCGTCACCACCCAAGGCAAGCTCGGCACCGAGGACGGACCCTACCAGGTCGACAGCATCACCGAACCCTTCGAGAACCCCTACGGCGCGAAGCTCTACTGGAGCGGCTTCGACTTCCTGCCCGACGGCCGCGCGGTCGTCAGCGCGTATCACGGCGACGTGTGGATCGTCTCCGGCCTCGATGCGAAGATGGACAAGCTCGTCTGGAAACGTTTCGCCACCGGTTTGTTCCAGCCGCTCGGCGTGAAGGTGCAGAAGGGCGAGATCTACGTGGCCGGCCGCGACCAGATCACCCGCTTGAAGGACCTCAACGGCGACGGCGAGGCCGACCTCTACGAGAACTTCAACAACGACACCGTCGTCACGCCGAACTACCACGAGTTCGTCCTCGATCTTCACACCGATCCGCAGGGCAACTTCTACTTCGCCAAGGGCGCTCCGTGGGAACCGCTCGTCACGTCGCCCAGCCAGGGATCGCTCTTCAAGGTCTCGGCCGACGGCTCGAAGTCGGAGGTGATCGCGACCGGTTTCCGCGCACCGAACGGCATGACCGTCGGACCCAAGGGGGAGATCCTCACCGGCGACAACCAGGGCCACTGGATGCCGTCCTCGAAGCTGAACCTCGTCAAGAAAGGCGGCTTCTACGGCATGGTGCCTTCGGCGCAGAAGGAGCTCACGCTGCGTTATCCGGACGGCCGTGAGATCAAGACCAACCCGAGCCTGCCCGAAGAACGCGCCAAGTATGGATTCAAAGGCTGGGACAACCAGATGCCCATTCCCACGAGCTACGACCAACCGGTCGCCTGGGTGCCGATGCGCTGGGATAATTCCTCCGGCGGCCAGGTCTATGTCACCAGCAAGACCTGGGGGCCGTGGAACGGTTCGCCGCTCTTCATGAGCTACGGCAAGTGCCTCCTCTACGGCGTCATGATGGACAACGTCGACGGCGTCGACCAGGCCACGCTCGTGCCCTTCGGACTGAAGTTCGCCAGCGGCATCATGCGCGGACGCTTCAACGAAAAGGACGGCCAGCTCTACCTCGCCGGCCTGAAGGGCTGGCAGAACGCCGCCTCGCGCGAAGGCGGCTTCTACCGCGTGCGCCACACCGGCAAACCGGCCCGCACCCCGGTCAAGACCCACGTCGCCGCCAACGGCATCGAGATCACCTTCAGCGACGCGCTCGACGCCAAGTCCGCCGCCGACGCCGCCAACTACGGCGTGGAGCTTTGGAACTACCGCTACACCGGCGGCTACGGTTCACCCGAGGTCAGCGTGAAGACGCCGGCGAAGACCGGGCATGATCCTCTCGACGTGAAGGGCGTCCGCGTTTCCTCCGACAAGAAGACCGTCTTCCTCGAAATCGCGGGGCTCGAACCGGCCGACCAGTTTGCCGTAAAATATTCCATCTCCGCCGCCGACGGGGCCGAAATGAAGTCCGAGATCATCGGCACGATCCACAAGCTCGGCAAAGCGAAGAGTCACTAGTCCAGCCGCCGCCCTGAGGAAACTGGCCGCAGGCGGTGTTCCCCAGCGCCAGATGCAGCAGAGCTACTCGACGATCACCAAAGGCCCGAGGCAGCGCCGACAACGGGAAGGCCATCTTCCGCCGCATCTGCGCGGCCTGCCATAAGTTCGGGGGCGAAGGCATCGACTTCGGCCCGGACATGAACGGCGTCGGCAACCGCCTGAAGCGCGAGGAGATCATCGAGTCCCTCATCGAACCGAACGCGAAGCTGGATCCCAAGTTCATCACCACGAACCTGGAGACGAAGAGCGGCGACGCCTTCACCGTCTTCGTCGTCGCCGAAGACGCCACCTCGGTCACCCTCCGCATCGGCGGCGGCTCCAATCAGAAGATCGCCAGGGCGGACCTCGCCAAGCGGGAGGATCTGAAGCAGTCCTCCATACCGGAAGGCCTCGGCGGCACCATGTCGCCCGGGGAATTCCTCGACGTGGTCGAATACCTTTCGAACCTGAAATAACCGCGGCCAAGCCCCGGTTTTCCAGTCACGGCCCCTCCTCACGGCCGGGGCCGTTTTCATTCCAGGAACCATCCATCGGGGATTACGGAAACCGTCGGAGAGAAACCTTGGAGAAGTGCCGAGATGGAAAACTGGTGCCCCGGGCCGGACTTGAACCGACA
The DNA here is from genome assembly GCA_043744715.1 of Verrucomicrobiota bacterium. Classification (GTDB taxonomy): domain Bacteria; phylum Verrucomicrobiota; class Verrucomicrobiia; order Limisphaerales; family CANJSG01; genus CANJSG01. The sequence continues at coordinate 4,373 of JAYTUE010000009.1, forward strand.
ACCAATTGATTAAGAGTCAACTGCTCTGCCATTGAGCTACCGAGGCACGACAGGGCGCAGATACAGCCCAAAACGAAGCCCGTTGTCAACAGGCTGTTCTCCACAATCCCGGTCTCCAATCAGGTCCCACAACCGGTTGCGGAACCCATCTGCAACGGAGCATCCGACAGCGCACGGTTTCAGGCTGGCTTTCGGCTCCAAACTCAAGGAATGGAACTCCAGCTCGCCTCCAAAGACTGAACGCCATGCCGTCACCCAACCCACGCCGATCACGGCAACGCCACATCCATCAAACCTACCGCCTCGCCCTCGAACGCTACGCCGCGCTTGGCGTCGACGTGGAAGCCGCGCTCGGGGCGTTGGCTAAGATTCCCGTCTCCATCCACTGCTGGCAGGGCGACGACGTCGGCGGCTTCGAGAATCTCGGCGGCGCGCTCGACGGCGGCCTCGCCGTCACCGGCAACTATCCCGGCAAAGCACGCACGCCGGATGAACTGCGCGCTGACTTGGAGAAGGCGTTCTCGCTCATCCCAGGCCAGCACCGTGTCAACCTCCACGCCATGTATGGCGAATTCGGCGGCAAGCGCGTGGACCGCGATGAAATTGAAACCGCGCATTTCAAGAACTGGATCGCGTGGGCGAAGGCGAAGGGGCTGGGCTTGGATTTCAACCCGACGTGCTTCTCCCATCCGAAGGCTGCTGACGGCTTCACCCTGTCGCATCGCGACCAGAGCATCCGCCAGTTCTGGATCGAGCACTGCCTCCGATCGCGTGAGATCGGTGCGGCGATGGGTAAGGCCCTCGGCACTCCATGCGTGACCAACGTCTGGATTCCCGACGGTTTCAAGGACACGCCTGCGGACCGCCAATCACCGCGTGAACGGCTCGCCGATTCCCTCGACGAGGTCTTCAAGAAACCGCTCCCGGCCAAACACAACCTCGACGCCGTAGAGCCGAAGCTCTTCGGCATCGGCGCGGAGAGTTGCACCGTCGGCTCGCACGAATTCCACCTCGGCTACGCCATCACCCGCCGCAAGCTCCTCTGCCTCGATGCCGGCCATTTCCATCCCACCGAGAGCATCGCCGACAAGATCTCCAGCGTGCTCCTCTACCTGCCGGAGATCCTGCTGCACGTCAGCCGCGGAGTCCGCTGGGACAGCGACCACGTCGTCACCTTCACCGATGAACTCCAGTCCATCGCCCGCGAAGTCGTAATGTGCTGCCAGCATCCTGCTGGCAGTTCTGGATTCCGTCGCGTCCACCTCGGCCTCGACTACTTCGACGCGAGCATCAACCGCATCGCCGCGTGGGTCATCGGCACGCGCAACCTGCTTCGCGCCCTTCTCCTCGCGCTGCTCGAACCGCCCGACATCCACGCCGCCGAACTCGCCGGCGACACCACCGCCCGCCTCGCCCTCCAGGAAGAGAGCAAGTCGCTCCCCTTCGGCGCCGTGTGGGATTACTACTGCGAGAGCAAGGGCGTGCCCGTCGGCGAAGCGTGGCTGGTGGAAGTCCAAAACCATGATCGCACGGTTCTGGTAAAACGCGTCTGATGTTCGGAAACAGAATTGAAATGAAGCGTTTGAAAAAACTCCTGATCGGATTGCTTGGCCTCATTACCGTTTTGATTTTGGCGGGCTGGCTTTTGCCATCAAAGCAGCACATCGAACGGAGCGTCATCGTGCGTGGCAATCCGCTGGACGTGTTCCGGCTCATCGCCTCGCTGAAGCGTTGGCCCGAGTGGACCGCGTGGACGACCAATCGTTTCTCCGATCTGAAGATGCGCTTCGATGGGCCGGAAATGGGTGCTGGTGCCGCCATGATTGCCGCTGGAAAATCCAGCGGCGACGGCACCGTGAAAATCACCGCCGCCGACCCGGCGGGCGGCATCGCCTACACGCTCGACTTCAACCACGGCACGCAGATTTTTGCCGGCGCGATTCACTACACCAGCGAGCCCGACGGCCTGCGCGTGACCTGGACCCTCGATGCTTCCCTCGGCGCGAATCCGTTGAAACGCTGGTCTGGTCTGGCGATGAGTTCATTGATGGGTGGCGACATGGAACAAGGTCTCGCCAACCTGAAACACCAGGTGGAGACAAAGCCATGAGCCGTATGGCCGACGGGCGACGTGTCTGTTCCACGCTGCTGCTCGCGCTGTGGTGGGGCGGGTTCACTTTTTACTCGGCGCGCGTCGTGTTCATCGGCCATGAAGTTCTGCGCAGCAAGATTCGCCAGGGCTTCATCACCGAGCGGGTGACGACCGAACTCAACTGGCTCGGCCTCGTCGCGCTGGCTTTCGTCGGCTGGGAATTGCTGGCCTCCAGCGAACGTCCCCGCCCCCGCACGGCGTGGACGGCTTGGGCTGTGACCGCGCTCGCAACGGTCGGCCTTTTCGCTCTGCATGTGAAACTGGCCGGGATGCTGGACTTCACGGCGCGGCAGGTCGCGGACGACAGCCACTTCTACGGCTGGCACCGCATCTACCTCATCGTCGCGACGGTGCAATGGCTCGCGGGCCTCGTGTGCCTGATCTCGTTACTTCACCGGCCATCACGGCTATGAACTCGTTCGTTGTGCAATGACCGCCCCGCTCCTCCAACTCACCTCCATCATCAAATCATTCGGCGCGGTGCGGGCGCTCAAGGGCGTGTCGTTCGACCTGCGGGCGGGCGCTCCGGGCCAGCCCGCAGGGCTGCCAGATGGTAGCCGGAGGTCGCAGCGCGGCGCAGACCTCCGGTCCAACGCCCCGACAAGACGGCACCCCGGCGGGGTGCCAGACCGCCCCAATTCCTCCGAGCCGGCCCCTGATTTCGATACCTTCTGGCATCCCTCCGGGATGCATTCCGTTTCGTCGTCGCAGACCGGAGGTCTTCATTCCATTCCAACCTCCGGCTACCGTCTGGCAATCCTTCGGATTGCTTCCGAGCTGAATCCTCACCCTGTCAAACCACTGACCCCGTATGGGCTCCACCTACTACAGTCTCCACTACCACTGGGTCTGCTCGACAAAGGAGCGGCGTCCGTTCATCCGGGACTGGAAACCGCTCTTCCACGAAAACTCGGCGGCACCATCAGGCGACGCGGCGGCGAGCCTTTGAAGATTGGAGGCGTGGAGGACCACGTCCATGCGCTCATCGGCTTGAAGACGACCCATTGCCTAGCCGACTTCTCGCGGGAACTGAAGAAGGCCACGTCGGTCTGGGCCAAGGCGCAACATGACCTGGATTTTGAGTGGCAGGAGGGCTACGCGGTCTTTTCCGTGAGTCCGAGCGCGCTGGAAAAGGTCGCCCTCTACATCGAACGGCAGGAGGAACATCACCGGACCACGAGTTTCTTGGATGAATTGCAGCTCCTCCTGGAGCGTCATGGCGTGGACTACGATCCAAAATACCTCGTGTGATTTTGTCTTAGTCCAGCACCGGTGTCCGGCAGTCTGGTCGGCCGTCATGCGATGAAGTGCTGACGGATCGGAACCCGTTCCCTACGCTCCATTCCTAATGCCCCCGGAATCCCGACAGCTCATGCGCTTTGCCTGGCTTGTGGTCGCGTTGCTGGTTCCTGTGGCGCTGCTCAACTACCTCGACCGGCAGATGCTGGCGTCGATGAAGTCCTCGATGGTGGCGGACATCCCCAGCATCGCGAACAAGGCCGACTGGGGGCTCGTCCTCGGTTCCTTCAAATGGGTCTATGCGCTGCTCAGCCCCGTCGCCGGATACATCGCGGACCGGTTCAGCCGTCGCTGGGTCATTGCCGGGAGCCTGTTCGTCTGGTCGGCCACGACCTGGCTCACGGCGCACGTGACGACCTTCCACGAACTCATCGCCAGCCGCGCGCTCATGGGCATCAGCGAAGCCTTCTACATCCCGGCGGCGCTCGCCCTCGTCACCGACTACCATGTCGGCCAGACGCGCTCACGGGCTGTCGGTTTGCACCAGATGGGAATCTACGCGGGCCTGATCCTCGGCGGCTTCGCAGGCCATGTGGCGGACACGCCGGACCTTGGCTGGCGTTGGGCGTTCACTACGTGCGGGATTATCGGAGTGGTTTACACGGTGCCCCTGTTGTTTCTGCTCCGCGATGCGCCTCGATCCAATGAACAGACAAATTTCCAGTCGCCGAAGTCCGCCGCCTCCGAGCTGTTGGGGAACCGGAACTTCCTCCTGCTGGTGCTCTACTTCACATTGCCCGCCATCGCCGGATGGGTGGTGAAGGATTGGATGCCGGACATCCTCAAGGAGAAGTTCCACCTCGGCCAGGGCAAGGCCGGCGTCGTCGCCATGTTCGTCCACCCGGCGTCCATCGTCGGCGTCGCGCTCGGAGGTTTCCTGGCCGACCGCTGGATGCGGCGTTCGCAGCGTGGCCGGATCTACGTCAGCGCGATTGGAATGGTCCTGTTCCTTCCCGCCTTGTTCGCCGTGGGCAACGCGTCATTGCAGAACACCGCGATCATGGGCCTGGTGGTCTTCGGACTCGGTTGGGGATTCTTCGACTGCAACAATATGCCCATCCTTTGCCAGATCGCACGGCCGGAACTCCGCGCCACCGGCTACGGCATCATGAACCTCGTGAGCATCAGCTGCGGCGGGTTCGGCGACTGGGGCTTCGGTGCCTTGCGCGACCACGGTGTTCCTCTCAACGTCATCTTCGGCGCGTTCGCGGGCCTGGCCCTGCTTTCGGTTTTCATCGTCCTGATGATCCGGCCGCGCTCGTTTGAATCCGCGAAACCAACCACCTGACCTTCATGTCCGCCAGCCAACCCAAACGCCTTTCAGGCCTCGTTGCCGCGACGCACACGCCGTTTCACGCGGACGGATCGCTCAATCTTCAGGCTGTCGAAAAGCAGGCCGAGCATCTCATGCGCGCGGGCGTGGGCACGGTCTTCATCGGCGGAACGACGGGTGAAAGCGCGTCGCTCACGCTGGAAGAACGCCGCGCCCTCTCCCGGCGATGGTTCGATGTGGCCAAGGGCGGCGGGATGAAGGTGATCGTCCACGTCGGAAGCAACTGCCTGGCTGATTCCCGCGTGCTGGCCGCAGACGCCGAATCGCTCGGAGCCCTCGCGATCTCGGCCGTGACGACGAACTACTTCAAACCACGCTCGCTCGAACTCCTCATCGCGTCTTGCGCCGAGATCGCGTCCGCCGCGCCGTCGACGCCGTTCTACCACTACGACATTCCCGGGCTCACCGGCGTGGCCTTCTCCATGGCTGACTTCCTCGCAGCAGCGCCCGCCAAGATTCCAACGCTGGTGGGCATCAAGTTCTCCAATCCCGATCTCATGTCCTTCAACGAATGCCTCCATGCCGACGCCGGCCGCTGGGACATGTCGTGGGGCGTCGATGAACATCTGCTGGGCGCGCTGGCCATCGGTGCCAAGTCCGCCGTCGGCAGCACCTACAACTTCGCCGCCCCGGTTTATCAGCGGCTCATCGTGGCCTTCGAGCGCGGCGATCTCGCCGCCGCCCGTGAAGAGCAATGGCGCAGTGTGCAGATCGTGAAACTGCTCGGAAGCTTCGGCTACATGGGCGCCGCCAAGGCCACGATGGGAATGCTCGGCGTCGATGTCGGCCCGGCCCGCTTGCCGCACGGGAACCTCACCGCCGAAGAGAAGCTCAGTTTGCGGAGCGGTTTGGAGAAACTCGGCTTCTTCGGCTGGGTCGGGCCTTGAACCGGCGGATGAGCCTTCGCTGCCACACACAGGGCCGGATGGGAGCACGTTCGGAGCAGCGTCTTGGTCCAAAGAAAAAGGCGGCGAACCAGGTTCGCCGCCTTGCACTGAAAGACTTCGCCCGATCAATCCAGCTTCTTGATCTGCACGTTGCGGAAGGCCACGGGATCGTTGTGGCCGGCGAAGCCGAAGTGGCCGGCTTTGCGGTCCTTTCCGGGATGCGGGCTCTTGGCCATGAAGCCGGCCGGATCGATCTTCGAGATGTCGGAGTCGAGGATGACGATGCCGTTGAGTTCCACCTTGATCGTCGAGCCCTTGACCGTGACTTCCTGGAAATTCCATTCCCCGATCGGCCGCTGATAACCACGCTGGGCCGCGGCCATGCCGTAGGCCGAGCCGTGGGCCTGGCGGGGATCGATCCTGCTCTTGGTCGCCTGTTCGTAATTCTCGTCCAGGACCTGGAGTTCGCACATGCCCTGGTAGGCCGTGTCGCCGTTCCCGGGATAGCGGATGGCGAGGCCGTTGTTGCCGCCGGGCGGAAGCTTGAACTCCACCCGCGCGACGAAGTCGGCATACTGCTCCTTGGTGAAGATGGTGCCGCCTTTCTTAGGCTTGCAGACCACGGCGGCGTCGATGATCTCGTAGTTGTCGACGGGCCCATCCCAGCCGGCGAAATCCTTGCCGTTGAAGACGGGCTTGAAGCCGGCCGCGCTTTTTTCACGGAGAAGCTTGTTGGCTTCTGCCCCGCCGATTTCGCGGATGAAGATGTTCTTCCACCGGATCTCGTTGCCATGGGTCTGGAGCAGGATCGGTCCGCGCGCCGGGACGGCGGTCTTGCGGTCGTAGTAGTTCTCCAGCAGCGCGTGGTCGACGACCATCTTGCCGTTCAGCCAGACGCTGACGCGCGCTCCGACCATGACGATGCGGAACGAGTTCCATTGGCCGAAGGGCTTGTCGGCGAGGACGGCGGGGTCCTTGCCGGGTGCGCCGGGGCTGTTGTTCCAGAGACCGCCCGAGCCCTTGTTCGCGCCGATGCTGAACTTGTTGGTCTCGGTGTAATCCCATATCTGGACCTGGGGCACTCCGCGCAGGTAGATGCCGGAGTCGGCCTTTGGAACGGTCCGGTAATCCACCAGCAGTTCGAAGTCACCGTAGTCCTCGACGGTGGTCGCGTATTTGCCATGACCGTCATTGACCAGATCACCGTTCTCGACGCTCCAATGCTTCCGCATGTCGGCGGTCCAATCGGCGTCCTGCTTGGCGCGCTTCTCGGGGTCCATCGCGAGATATTTCCGGTGGTCGAAGGTGTCGCCGCCACGCCAGCCGGCCAGGTCCTGGCCGTTGAAGAGGGCCTTGAAGCCGACGGGCGGCTGGTTCGTCGGCTGCGCCGTGACGCAGCCGACGAGTCCGAAGCAGACCAGCACCAGAGTGGCGACATGGCTCCGCAATGAGGAGAGTTGGGCGAATTTCATCGCGCTCTGCGTATCCGCTGGCCGCGCATGGGTCAAGCGGACGGACCATCGCCCGCAGCTTTTGTCCCAGATCGGAAACTTCCTCGAAGGAACCCGCAGGTTTCGTCGTCCAGCGAAGTTGCTCGGGAGGTTTAGACTCGAATCCTTTCAGGCTTCTGGCACTTCCTCCGTGTGCCCCGACCGGATCCGACAACCCCTCCGCCCTGCGACGTTCCGGAAAACACTTCCCGGCAGAACTGCCTTTGGCACGTCGTCGCGCCATGACGTCGCCGCTCCTCCAGCTCACCGGCATCACTAAATCCTTCGGCGCCGTCCGCGCGCTCAGGGGCGTCTCGTTCGACCTTTGGACGGGCGAGGTCCACGCGTTGCTGGGCGAGAATGGCGCTGGCAAGTCCACTCTCATCAAGGTCATTACCGGTGCCCATCAGCCCGACGACGGGACGATCAAGGTGAACGGATCGGCTGTCGTTGACCTTTCCCCAAATGCGGCACGCCGCCTCGGCATCGCCTGCATCTACCAACAACCGGCGCTGTTCCCGGATCTGTCCGTCGCCGAGAACATCGGCCTGCGGCTCGAACCCGCCTCGTCCTTCCGCACGGTGAACTGGGCTGCGCGCCGTTCCCGCGCCGCGGAACTGCTCCAACGCATCGGCGCGGAGATCTCGCCGGAGGCCGAAGTCCGTTCCCTCTCCATGCCGGAGCAGCAGCTCGTCGAGATCGCCTGCGCGCTCGGAGCCGGCGCCCGCATCGTCATCATGGATGAACCGACCGCGTCATTGACCCAGAAGGAGCAGCACCTGCTCTTCGGCGTCGTGCGCGAACTCAAGGCCAGCGGCGTCGGCGTCATCTACATTTCCCACCGGCTGGAGGAGATCTTCGCCCTGGCCGACCGTGTGACCGTGCTGCGCGACGGCGAGAGCGTGGCCACCCGCGAAGTCCGCTGCGTT
>JAYTUE010000010.1:0-3168 GCA_043744715.1 Verrucomicrobiota bacterium
TTGTCGTAGACAGTGACCTGATGGCCGGCGTTGAGCGCCTCCTCGACGAAAACGGACCCGATGTATCCCGCACCACCCGTGACGAAGATCTTCATGTCCGGAAAAACTAGGGGACGACCGACCCGCGCCACAATCCGTTTGTCTGAGGCGACGGGTTCAATCGGATCAGGCACCCGCCGATTCTTCAGGGAGTTGCGGGAGGAACGTTGACATCAATGCCGCACGTCGGTTGTGTCCGATCATCCCCGGTAGAAGCATGAGCACGCGTTACCCCAAGGCTTTCCTCATCCTGACAGCCCTCCTCGGGCTGCTGTCGCCGTTGATGCCCACGCCTGTGTGCGCCGCACCGGCTTTCAACGTGTTCTTCCAGTTCGCGACGAACACCTCGTTCGTTCCCGCGTTTCCCAATTCGGAGCCGACCGTGTCCACCTGGTCCGTGACGCCCGGAGATGCTCCGTGGATCGTGGCAGCGGCATCCTCGGGCGGCCCCTTGGGACACGGAAGGCTTGTCAGGATCCGCGCCGACGGAAGCTCGCCGGAGGACATCGTCTTCTTCACCAACGCCACGCTGCGCGGGCGCGAACCCCAAGGCCCGTTGATCGAACCGGGACCGGTCAACCTTGGCTTGGGACTGGGGTTATTGTTCGGAACCTGCCGTATGGGCGGGACCGCCGATGTGGGATGCATCTTCCGCGTCCGCAACGACGGGGCCTTCTTCCAGATCCTCCGCAGCTTCGCCGCCGACGGCCGAGACGGGCGTTTCCCGAACGGCGGCCTGACCTACTTCTCCGCCGACGGTTTCATCTACGGCACCACGCCCGAGGGCGGCACCAACAACGCAGGCACGCTGTTCCGGATCAGGCCCGATGGGACGGGGTATCTCATCGTCCGCCATTTCACCGGCTCGGACCTGGATGGCCGGACTCCGAATGGATCGCTTGTGGTTCTCGGAAGTTTTCTCTTTGGCACGACCTACTTGGGCGGGGTCGATGACCGTGGGACTCTCTTCCGCTTTCAGCCCTCCGACTTCGCCTACACCGTTCGCTGGCATTTTGGGTCCGCTCCAGACCAGGGAATCCTCCCGTCGGGAGGACTGCTCTGGGTGCGGGAGGGTGGCGTCCCTCCTTTTGTGGATGCCCTCCACGGACTGGCGAGCTACGGAGGAACCAACCAGGCCGGCACGCTCTACCGCTACGTGGAGATCGGGGAATCCTATCAGGCGTTCACGGTGGTCAAACATTTCGGCGCGACTCCGGAAGACGCCCGCCATCCACGGGGCCGGCTGGTTCTTTCTCAGGCTTCGGCGACGCTTAATTCCCGTCTCGTGGGTGTCTCTTCACAGGGCGGTGAATTCAACAAGGGCACGGTTTTCGCCATCGGCAGCAACCCCGAGGTGCTCCACAGCTTTGGAGGAGGCGAGAATGACGGCGAACTTCCGTTGTCCGGCGTGACGATTTGCGAAGGGGTGGCCTTGGGAGCAACAGCCAAGGGCGGCCGGAACGATGCGGGTATCCTGTTCAAGGTGGGGCTTGGCTACAACTTTCCCAACCTGCTGACCAACGTGGTGCTTTCTGGATCGAACCTGCAGTTCCAGCTCCGGGGCGATCCCCTTGTTCGGTATACCGTTCAATCCAGCCCGATGGGAAATCCGACCAACTGGACCAAATACGGGACCGTCGTGGCCAACGGCTCCGGCCAGACAACCGTGTCGGTCAGCGCCACCAACTCCCCGTCAACTCCAGGCCGGATGTTCCGTTTCGCCTGGCCCTGACGATGGATCTCACTTCTCCGTCGGCTTCACTTCGCCGCTGGTGATCGGCTTCATGGTCAGCGGATCGCGCAGGGGCAGTTCGCTGACGGCGCCGCGGCCGATTTCCTTGAGCGAGGCCTTGTGGGTGGGATGGCCCTTCAACACCTCGTCCTTCTGGCCGACGACGAGGACGACGAGGTTGTTCGTGTTGAGGATGCGCTGCGCGGCGCGTTGCACGTCGGCCTTGGTCACGGCGCTGAGGCGGTCGCGGTAGGTCTTCCAGAAGTCGGGATGTTTGGCGAAGCGGCCGGTGAATTCATCGTCGGCAAAGGTCCCGGCCACGGCGGCCTTGCTGGCGAAGGTGCGCGGGAAGACCTCGGTAAAATACTTCTTCGTGGAGTTCAGCTCCTCGTCGCTCACGGCCTGGTTCCTCACCGTGGCCAGTTCCTCGAGGATGATCGACGTCGCGTAGGCGACCGTGGGCGACTTACTCTGGAACGAGGCCGTGACGGCGAGGGGATAATCGACGCCGCCCGGCACGCTGGAGCCGGCGGAGTAGGCGAGGCCTTCGTCGGAACGGATGCGGGTCATCAGCCGCGACGTGAAGCCGCCGCCGCCGAGGATGTAGTTCATCAGGCGGGCCGGCATGAAGTCCGGATCTTCGCGCAGGATGCCGGGCAGCATGACGGTGACGCGGCCCTGGTTGACGTCCTTGTTCACGACGTAGACGCCGGGCGACGCCATCCGGGTGTCGGCTGGAACGGTCGGCGGCACTTCGCCCTTGGACGGCCAGTCGGCCAGCAGTTTTTCCAAACGGGCCACCATGGCATCGCGCTCGAAGTCGCCGCTGACGGCGATGGTGAAGTTGGCCGGATGAACCCAGCGCTTGTGGAACGCCTCGATGTCCGCACGCGAAATGCCTTCGACGGAGGCGACCGTGGTGTGGCGGTTGGCCCAGAACTTCTCGCCGTAGGCCAGGAACGACGCCTCGCGGTCCTCGATGGCCTCGGACTCGTCGTTGCGCTGTTTCATGCCCTGCACCATCTGCGTTTTACGGAGAGTGATCTTGTCGTCCTGGAAACGCGGCTGGGTGAGCACCTCGCGCAGGATGGCGAAGCCTTCGTCGAGATCCTTGGAAAGGAGGTTCAGCGAAACACCGCCGCGCGTTTCGCCGATGGAGGAGTTCAACTGCGCCGCGAGGAAGGCTAGGCGCTCTTCCAGTTCCTCCGCCTTCTTCGAGGCCGTGCCGCCTCGGGCGATGAGATAACCGGTGAGTTCTTCGAGGCCTTCCTTGCCCTCGGGCACGACGTAGCCGCCGGTGCGGACGGTGACGGAGATGGTGACCAACGGCAGCTCGCGGTCGGGGACCACGTAGGCGACGGGACCGGCCTTGAGCTGGACGCGGTAGTCGGCCGGGT
>JAYTUE010000011.1:0-12334 GCA_043744715.1 Verrucomicrobiota bacterium
GATTTATCCGGGTTCAGGACGACCAGTTCGCCGTCCGCAGTGGTGATGAAGATATGCCCGGAGCGCGAAACGGCCGGGGTGGATTCGTTGCCCGTGACCATCGACACGGCCGTGATCAGCGCCAACGCAGTGGGGATGAGGGACAGTCGTTTCATCAGTCCTGTGGTGTTGAGTTTTGGTTTCCCTAAATGCCCAGAACCCGCGAAGTGCGGAACGTCTTCTTGGGGTGCGTTCGGTTGTCATCGAACCCGTCTGCGGAGTCAATCCATGGCTGCCGTGTGCCCGGCAAAGCACAGTGACGATTGGGCAATGAGGCCCGGCTTCGGCTGCAGGGTTAGGGTTCTCGGCGTCTTTCTCGGACTAGGTTTTCCGGCCGCCCAAATGCCGCGTCGAGCGTCGTGCTCAGCGAGCACCGCGCTTCTTCGCGTTCCTTCGCGGAGGAACACCCCCTGGCCGGGCGGGGACGCCCGGCCTACGGCGTAGGCCGGCCACGCGGTGTTCCTCCGGTGAAATGAAACAGGGTGAAGACCGTCTCGCGGTAATGAGTCGCATTAACCGCGCGAAATCCCGCCAGAGCCGTCTTGCTCCGGGGGCCGCGAACCATACCATTGAGCACCATGTCCGCATCGACATCCTTCTTTCGCCGCCGGCTTTTGCCCGCCGTGGCCTTCGCCGTTTCCGGGGCCTCCCTGCTGGCCGCCGGCCATGAACTTTCCACTTCCGTCCCCTATGCGCCGAGGGTCGCCCAGGCCTCGGACGAGGGCGAACGCGCCATCCGCACCTTCAAAGTCGCGCCCGGCTTCAAGACCGAGCTGGTCGCCGCCGAGCCGCACCTGGCGAATCCCGTGGCCTTCACCATCGACGAGAAGGGCCGGTTCTACGTGGCCGAAACCTTCCGCCACACGGACGGCGTGCTCGACATCCGCGGCTTCATGCAGTGGCTCGACGAGGAGTTGGCGTGCAAGACGGTCGCCGACCGCGAGGCGTTCATGCAGAAGCATTACTCGGCCAAGAAGGAGCAGTTCTCGAAAGAGTCCGAGCGGGTGAAGCTCCTCTGGTCGACCCGGCCGGACGGTGTCGTGGACAAGTCGACCGTCTTCAGCGCGGGCTACAACAATTGGCTCGACGGCATCGGCGCCGGCTTGCTCGCGCGCAAGGGCGACGTGTGGTTCACCTGCATGCCCGCGCTCTACCGCCTGCGCGACGAGAACGGCGACGGTGTGGCCGAGAAGAAGGAAATCTCCAGCTACGGCTACGGCGTCCGCAACGCCTTCCTCGGCCATGACCTCCACGGCCTACGCATCGGACCGGACGGCAAACTCTACTTCACCTGCGGCGACCGCGGCTTCAGCGTGAAGCAGGGCGACAAGCTGGTGGCCGAACCTGAACGCGGCGCGGTGCTCCGCTGCAACCTCGACGGCTCGGAACTGGAAGTCTTCCATCGCGGCCTGCGCAACCCGCAAGAGCTGGCCTTCGACGACCACGGCAACCTCTTCACCGGCGACAACAATTCCGACGGCGGCGATCCCGCGCGTTGGGTCTACTGCGTGGAAGGCGGCGACAGCGGATGGCACGTCGGCTGGCAGTTCATCGAGAAGCCCAACAGCCGTGGTCCCTGGAACGACGAGAAGCTCTGCCGGCCCGAGACCATGGGCCTCTGGCATCTCCCGGCCATCGCCAACATCGCGGCCGGACCTTCCGGGCTGGCCCATTACAGCGGCGTCGGCCTGCCTGCATCCTACAACGGAACGTTCTTCCTCGCGGACTTCCGCGGCGGACCGGGCAGCGTGATCCACATGATCCAGATGAAGCCGAAGGGCGCGTCCTTCGAGGTGACGAAGCGCGACCAGCTCGCGACCGGTTTCCTCGTGACGGACGTGGAGATGGGCAACGACGGCTCCATCTACGCCCTCGACTGGGTGCAGGGCTGGAACAAGACCGGCAAGGGACGCATCTACAAATTCACCGAAACGAACTACACGGACCACGCGCTGGCCGCCGAAACCAAGACGCTCATCGCCGAAGGCATGGACAAGCGGTCCGTGTCCGGGCTGGTCAAACTCCTCGGCCATCCCGACCAGCGCGTCCGCCAGGAGGCGCAGTTCTCGCTCGTCGACAAGAAGGCCACGAAGGAGCTCACCGCTGCGCTGAAGGGCGACCCGACGCTTCCCCGCCTGCACGCCATCTGGGGAATCGGCATGCTGGCGCGTAAGGACAACTCCGCCGTCGCCCCGCTCGTGGCGTTGCTCAAGGACAAGGATCTCGAAGTGCGCGCCCAGGCGGCCAAGATTCTCGGAGACGCCAAATACGCGAAGGCCACCGACGCGCTCATCGCCGCCGTGAAGGACATCGACGCGCCCCGCGCGCAGTTCTTCGCCGCCATCGCCCTGGGAAAGATCGGCGAGAAGAAAGCCCTGCCCGCCGTGTTGGAGATGCTCCGCGCCGCTGGAGACAACGACGCCTACCTCCGCCATGCCGGAGTGACAGCGCTCCTGGGAATCGCCGGAGACGCGAGGACGCTCGCGGAGATCGGCCGGGACGGATCAACGGCCGTCCGCACCGCCGCGCTCGTCGCCATGAGGCGGAAGGGTCATTCCGAAGTCGGCATGTTCCTCACCGACCGCGAGCCGAAGCTCGTGACCGAAGCCGCCCGCGCGATCAACGACGAGCAGATCACCGGCGCGTTGCCTGCGCTGGCCAAGCTGCTCGACGCGAAGGAAGCCAAACCTCTCGCCCGGCGCTCGCTCGCCGCGAACCTGCGCGGCGGTTCGCCCGACAACGCCAAGGCCGTCGTGCGTTACGCCATGAACGACTCGTCCATCGACCAGGTCCGCGTGGAAGCCCTCCAGCACATCGCCAACTGGAGCAAACCCAGCGGCCGCGACGCCGTCACCGGCCTTTGGAGGCCGATCACCGAGCGCGATGGGTCCGCCGCCGCAGACGCCATCCGGCCCGTGATCAACGAACTGCTCAAGAGCGGTCCCGCCCAGGTGCAGATCGCCGCCGCGCAGGCCGCCGAAGCCCACAAGATCAAGGAAGCCGGGCCCGCGCTCTACGCCATCGCCACCACGCCCGGCGGCGAACCGGAGGCCCGCGTGGCCGCATTGAAGGCGCTGGTCGCCATCGGCGATGACAAGGCCGGCGAAGCCATCGAACTGGCCTCGAAGGATTCCAATGAAGCCGTCCGCAAAGCCGCCACCACGCTCTCAGCCGCCAGCGGCAAGGGCGACGCCACGACCACGTTGGCCGCCATTCTTGGAAAGGGTTCCATCGGAGAGCAGCAGAACGCGTTGACCGCGCTCGGCAACCTTCCCGAAGGCAAGGCCGACGACATCCTCGCGCAGTGGATGGAGAAGCTGCTGGCAGGGCAATTGAAGTCCGAACTCGCGCTCGACCTCGTCGAAGCCGCCGGCAAACGGAAGTCCGCCAAGGTGGCCGGCCCGCTGAAGAAGTATGAGGACGGCCTTTCCACGTCCGGGCCTCTCGCCAAATACGGCTGGGCCATGGCCGGCGGCAACGCCGGCGAGGGCAAGAAGGTCTTCTGGGAAAAGGCGGAAGCCTCCTGCCTGCGCTGCCACAAGGTGAACGGCGAGGGCGGGGAAGTGGGACCCGAGCTGGGCAAGATCGCGGCGATGCAGACGCGTGAATACCTGCTCGAATCCATCGCCTATCCGAACAAGCACATCGCGCAGGGCTTCGAGACATTGATCGTGACCCTGAAAAACGGCCAAGTCTACGCGGGCATCCTGAAGAAGGAGACCGACGCCGAACTGGAGATCAATTCCCCGGAGGACGGCATGTTGAAGCTGAAGAAAGCCGACGTGAAGGAACGCGAACGCGGCCTTTCCGGCATGCCCGAAGGCCTGGCCGACGTGATCGGCCGCCGTGACCTCCGCGACGTCGTGGAGTATCTCTCCACGCTCAAGTAGGCCCACGGGTGCTCCCGTCCGCTGGGGGGAATTCCAGAGTTGAAAGCCCGCCGGAGCGCTCCTAGCCTGACCTCAGAGTATGCAACGAAACTTTTTTGGATTCGTCCTCCTGGGCCTGGCGATCATCAGCGCGCTGACCACCGCTTTTCTTTGTTTTCAAACGGCAAGCGCCATGTCGGAAAACAAAAAAGCCAACGCAAAGGCCGCCGCGCTGCAGGGAAAGATGGTCAATGCTGAAAAACTGTTCAGCGAAGCGTTCGAATACTCCAAGAAGAACCCCGCCATCATCCCAGTGTTGCGATCCGCCGGGTTCACCAACATCCCCGTCGCCACCGCCACCCAACCCCGCCGCTAAATCGCCATGAGCCAACCCGTTTCCCTTTCGTCCGACACGGAGATCGTCCGTTCCGCGGAGTCCCAGGCATCCCGTTCGCTCGGCACCTTGATCAATGGAATCCTGGTCGTGATCCTGATCACTTCGGTGAGCGAAAACCTCGTTCTTTACATCCAGTCCCGGGATCTGAGCGAGGCGTTGAAGGCCAAGCAGGCCCAGGTCCAACAAGCCGAGGAGGTCTTCAACCAGGGCTACAAGCCGCGCATCGATGCCCTGGTGGGAAACTTGAGCGTGTTTGCAAAGACCACTCCGGACTTCGCCCCCGTGCTTGAGAAGTATAGGGGAATGCTTCCTGTGGGAGCGGCGCCGGCCCCGAAACGCTGAAGGTTGTCAGGGGGCAGCGGATTTCGGGATCGAAGTCCCGCAGCCCGAACAAAATTTCGCCTCCGGAAGAGACCTGTGGCCGCATGCGGCGCAGGTCTTTTTCGCGTCGTCATGGCGCCGATGGATCACGAGGTTCCGGATGTAGGGTATCCACGTGAAAGCATAGGCGAAGATGAAGACCGAGCTCTTCTCATAAAAAACGGCATACGAGAGCAGCAGCAGCGACCCGACGAGGCTCAACCACCAGAACGCCGCCGGCACCGTCACCTGCTTCTGCTTCTCCGTCGCATACCACTGGAGGATGAAGCGGGATGAAAAGACGAGGTTGCCGGCCCAGCCCACGATCTTCCACGCGTGCCATTCGATGCCGAGAAAGTTTCCGTTGTTCCAGAACCAGTCCATGAGGCGGTTGGTCTAACGGCTGGAAACCGAAACTGAAAGGCGTAAGTCCGGGGCATTGACGGCCTGCTCGCTTTCGGCGGCGACGGCCGCCTTTCCACATCGCCGGTCTGCCCGTAGCGTCGCCGCATGGAATCGCTCCGCATCTACGTCGATCTCGCCCTGCCGCCGGACGCACTGGAACTGCTCCGGTCCGGAACCGCCGGACACACGCTCGTCTTTCCGGCCAAGCCGATAACTTCCGTGCTGGCCAAGGGGGAACCCGACCCGCAGTTCGCCACGGTGGACGTCGCCTTCGGCCAGCCCGATGTGCAGTCGGTCGCGGAGGCTGCGCTGCTGCGGTGGATCCATGTCAGCTCCGCCGGCATCACGCGCTATGACACGGCGGAGTTCCGCGCACTCGTGACCGGGCGCGGCATCGCGGTGTCGAACAGTTCGGGTGTCTACGACGAGGCGTGCGCCGTCCATGTGCTGGCTTTCATGCTGGCGCAGGCGCGCAAGCTGCCGCTTGGGCTCCGCACCCGCGCGGCCAATGGCTCCGACGCGTGGCAGGCATTGCGCGGCACCAGCGGCACGCTCCGCGGCGAAACCGTGCTGATCCTCGGCTACGGCGCCATCGGCCGGCGCTTGGCTGAACTCCTCCTCCCGCTCGGCGTAAAGCTGGTCGCCCATCGCCGCAAGGCGCGCGGCGACGAGGACGTGCCGGTGGTGACGGAAGAGGGTCTGCCGGCCGCGTTGGCCGAAGCGGACCATGTGGTGAACATCCTCCCCGAGAGCGCGACCACGAAACGGTTCTTCGACCAGGCGCGGTTTGCCCGGCTCAAGCCCGGGACCGTGTTCTACAACATCGGCCGAGGTGCAACGGTGGATCAGGACGCTTTGCTGGGAGCACTGCGGTCCGGACGCATCGGTGCCGCCTGGATGGACGTGACGGATCCGGAACCGTTGCCGGACACCCATCCGCTCTGGGCCGAGCCGAACTGCTTCATCACCCCGCATGTGGCTGGCGGCCACACCGGCGAAGCCTGCACGCTGGTCCGACATTTCCTGGAGAACCTCGAACGCTTCATCCACGGCGTGGCGCTGATGGACCGCGTGATTTGAAGGATCAGCGCGGGATTCCCCGCAACCTTGTCGCATCGGTGGTTTTCACTAGTGTGCGCCATCGATGTCTTTCGAAACCGATCCGGATTCGCAGCTCATGCTCCGTGTCAAACACGGGGACATGGCCGCGTTCG
The DNA here is from genome assembly GCA_043744715.1 of Verrucomicrobiota bacterium. GTDB lineage: Bacteria > Verrucomicrobiota > Verrucomicrobiia > Limisphaerales > CANJSG01 > CANJSG01. Next base: position 6,285 of record JAYTUE010000011.1, read on the forward strand.
AATCGTTGGTCGAGAAGTTCAAGCAGCCGGTGATGGGGATCGTCTACCGCACCCTGCGCGACGCGGATGAGGCGGAGGACATCGCGCAGGCCGTCTTCGTGCAGGTCTACAAGTCCCGCGACCGCTACCAGGCCAGCGCGCGCTTCACCACATGGCTCTTCACGATCACCCGCAACTTCTGCCTGAACGAGATCCGGCGGCGCGTGCGGCATCCGGCCGAGGCGTTGGACCAGCCTCTCGCCGGATCGGACGACACGGCAGGCAGTCTGATCCGGGATGCGTCGATCCGGGACGCCGGTGACCAGTCTCTCAGCGGTGAACTGGAGCGGAAGGTCGACGAGGCCGTCCGCGATCTCCCGGAACTGCAACGCACCGCCCTCCTCCTCTGCCGCGAGGAGGATGTCTCCTACGACGACATCGCCAAGGTGCTCGGGACGTCGCTCTCGGCCACGAAGTCGCTCATCCACCGCGCCCGCGAAACGCTCAAGGCCCGCCTTAAACCCTATCTCCAGACCGGAGAGTGGTCCGCAGGAGGTCCGAAGAAGCGGTGAAACTTTCCCGCCCGGCCGGTGATTAACCCATGTCGCAAATGAAGAACAATCCTCTCCAACAACTGCGCGAAACCGCCTGGCGACGGAAGCTCACGCCCACGGAGGAGGACGAAGTGCTCCGGTTGCTTGAAGGCGACCCGGCGGCGCGGGCCGAGTGGGAGGGAGAAGTGGCGCTGACCGGCGCGGTCGCCCATCTGCGTCAGCCCGTCGTTCCGACGAATTTCACGGCGCGAGTGCTGGAGGCTGTGAGGGCCGAGCGGCGGTCGACCGGCCAAAGCAGGGGAGGACTGGCCGGATGGTGGAGGAGGTTCGGTTGGCGGCCGCGGATCGCGGTGCTGGGCGGCGCCACGGCCTTGGTGGCTGTCGTGATGGTGCAGCACAGGATCCATGTGCAGCAGGAAGTCGTGCTCAGCGTGCGGACGCTATCGCCGGCGGCGGTGGTGCCCTCGATCGAATGGCTCTCCGATTTCGACGCCATCCAGAAGCTCGGACAAGTCCCGCCGACCGACGAAGACCTGCTGGCGGCGCTGCGTTGATTTCCAGAAATGATTTTCTCCCGGCTCATCCTGATGCTGATCGCCTCCTCGCTCATCGCGGGGGTGGCACAGGCGCAGCCGGCTCCACCCAGCGTGTCCAACCGCCGGGAGATGCCGCCGATTCCTCCGCTGGGAAGATCGCCGGTCCTCTTCTTCCGCGAACTTCTCGCGATGCCGGCGGCCCAGCGGCTCAACGCGCTGACGAACCGTTCCGCTGCGGCCCGGACCAACATCCTCATCAAGGTCGCCGAATACGAGGTGATGCCGCCGGAGACGCGCGAGGTGAAGCTTCGCGCCACGCATCTGCGCTGGCTGCTGTTGCCGTTGCTGCGGATGCAGCCCGAGGCGCGCCGCATCGAGATCGACCGGCTCGACGAAGCGGACAAGGCGTTCGTGCTGGAACGGCTGACACGGTGGGACCAGTTGTCGCCATCCGTGCAGAACGAGTTCCTCGAGCACGAGGCCACGATCAACTACCTGATCCGGATTTCCCCGCGTTCAGCCAAGCCGGTCGTAGTCCAGTTGCCGCCGGCGCCTCCTGGGGCGTTGAGGGACATGGAGGCCGGGCTGGCCCGTTGGAGCGGCCTGGCTGCGGACGACCGGGACCGGATGATCGACCGCTTCCAGGACTTCTTCGACCTCGCGCCCAAGGCGCAGACGCGGGCCTTGAACGAACTGACCGCGACGGAGCGCACACAGATGGAGCAGCTCCTGCGTCGCTTCGGCAGCCTAGACGCGGAGCAGCGTCGGCGCTGTCTGGAGGCGTTCCAGAAGATCGCCCAGATGAGCCACGAGGAACGCGCCCTGTTCTTCAGGAACGCCGAGCGGTGGCAGGCGATGTCCCAGGAAGACCGGCAGGCCTGGCGGAATGTCGTTCGGCGTGCGCCCGGGATGCCGCCGTTGCCGCCCGGCATGATTGTTCCGGGCACGCCCTCGGTGTCCGCTCCGGCTTCGGCGGTGAAGTGATTTGACCGGTGCCTTGGAGAATGAACGGCTCCGGAATTTGCCCCCGGACCGCAGCCGCGTAAGCTCCGGCATGTTCATCAACGGGATTGGAACCGCGGTTCCTGAAACGCGCTACTCGCAGGCGGAATGCTGGGCGACGCTGGAAGGTTCGGAGCGGCTCATGCAACTGGCTCCGAGATCCCGGGCCATCCTCCGCAAAGTGTTGCTCGGCCGGAACGGCATCGAGACACGCCACCTCGCACTGGCTCCTTTGACCGAGGCTTTCCAGGTCTCGCCCGATCTCCTCCAGGCGCGTTTCTCACGGCATGCCCCCAAGCTCGCGGCGGCGGCGGCGCTGCTGGCGCTGGAGGAGACGGGACTCGAGGCCGGCCAGATCGACGCGGTGCTCATCAGCACCTGCACGGGTTATCTCTGCCCCGGATTGACGAGCTACGTTTCGGAAAACCTCGGCCTCCGGCCCAATGTCCAGCTGCTCGACCTCGTGGGCCAGGGCTGCGGTGCGGCCATCCCCAATCTGCGGACCGGGGAAGCGCTCATCCGCGCCGGAGCCCGCCATGCGCTCAGCATCTGCGTGGAGGTCTGCAGCGCCGCCTTCTACCTCGATGATGATCCGGGCGTGCTGGTCAGCGCCTGCCTGTTCGGCGACGGCGCGGCGGCGGCGGTGATTTCAGCCGAACCCATGCCCCGACGACGACGGGTGGAATGGCGGTTCGCGGAGACGGTGTGTTCTCCGGCCGAGCGGGACCTGCTCCGCTTCGAGTCCGTCGGCGGCATGCTGCGGAACATCCTTTCCGTCCGCGTGCCCGACGTCGCCGCCCGCCATGCGGACACGGTTTTGAACCAGGCCCTCGTGCGGGCGGGAATGGATCGTTCCGCCATTGCGGGCTGGATCCTGCACAGCGGTGGCCGGGACGTGCTCAACGCGTTGGTCCAGGCATGGGGGCTATCCGCCGGAGACACCCGGTGGAGCAGCGATGTGCTGCGGCGTTGCGGAAACATGAGCAGCCCGAGCTGCCTCTTCGCGCTGCGCGACGCCCTCGCCGGAGGACATCCCGGCGGGCCGTGGTGGCTGGCGTCCTTCGGGGCCGGTTTCACCAGCCACGGCGCGCTGCTGGAAGTGGGGAGCTGACCCCTGGAATGGTTGACCGGAACGCCCCTTGCGAAGCGTTCCGGTTTCCCCCAACCAACCCATGCCTCTGGGTTGAAATCTATTTCTTCTGGAGCAGTTCGCTCATCTTGAAGATCGGAAGGAACATGCAGATCGCGATGCCTCCGACGGTGACTCCAAGGAAGACGATGAGCAGCGGCTCGATGAGCGACGTGAGTCCGGAAAGGGTCGTCTCGATCTCCTCGTCGAGGAAGTCGGCGACCTTCTCCATCATCTTGTCGATCTGTCCGGTCTGCTCGCCAGCCGAGATCATGCGCACGACCATCGACGGAAAGATCGGATGCTTCTGCAGGGCCGAGGTGATGCTTTCGCCCTCCTCGATGTCGTCGGCGGCGGTCTGGATGGCCTTCTCCATGACGACATTTCCGACCGTCCTCGAAACGATCTGGAGCACTTCGAGGATGGGAATTCCCGAGCGGATCAAGGAAGCGAACGTGCGGGTGAAGCGCGCGAGACAGATCTTGTGGGCGATCGAACCGAAGATCGGCAGCGTGATCCGGCGGGCATCCCAGAACCAGCGCCCCGCAGGGGTCTTGAGGAAGTAGAACCAGCCCCAGATGGTCGCGACGAGTCCGCCCACGAAGACGAGGAAGAACCTCTGCAGGATGTTGCTGAGGTCGATGAGGAACTGGGTCGGCGCCGGCAGTTTGGCCCCGAATCCCGAGTAGATCTCGCCGAAGACGGGGACGACCTTGAGCAGGAGGAAGATGGTGATGGCGATGGCGATGACGGTGACCGATGTCGGATACATCATGGCCGACTTCACCTTCTTGCGGAGGCGGGCGGTGTTCTCCAGATAGGTCGCCGTGCGCCCGAGGATCTCCGCGAGGAGACCGCCGCGTTCACCGGCGCCGACCATCGAGACGTAGAGCCTGTCGAAAACCTTGGGGTGCTTGGAGAGCGCCTCGGAGAAGCTGTCGCCGGACTCCACCCTGACGCAGATGTCCTTGATGACATCCTTCATCACCTTGTTGGTCGTCTGCTCGGCCAGGGCCTGGAGCGACTGCACCATCGAGAGGCCCGCATCCACCATCGTGGCCAGCTGGCGCGTGAAGACGACGAGATCCTGCAGCTGGACGGCGCCACCGCCGGTGCGGCCCTTCTTGCCGACCTTCTCCTCGATGTTCATCACGAGGAGGTTCTTGTTCAGGAGCGAGGCGATGGCCGCCTGCTCCGTAGCGGCTTCGATCACATTCCGGATTTCCCGTCCGGAGCTGGATTCCCGTGCGATGTAGCTGAATGCCGGCATGGTCTGGTTTCTAGGGGGAACAAAACCGGCCGTCGTCCGACGTCCTTCTCATTCCCAATAGGCGTGATCGGCACGCAGATGCCGTTCCATTAGCAGAATCTTGGAAAAGAACCGCCCGGGTGGGCGATATTGCCTCCGCCCCGGCCTCTGCCGCTGATCGGGAGGCCGGGAGTTGAACCGTAGTCCTTGGACCTGAGGACGCTTTTCAGCCACCCGATCTTCGGCGTCTTACCCGATGAAGCTCAGAGCCCGGCGGTCAGCAGGTCGACGAGGGCCTTCTCCTTCTCCGGACCTTTCTGGAAATCCATGGCGCGAAGGTAGCGTGGCTTGTCGGTTTCGGACGTCGCCTTGTCGCTGATGATCTTCACAAGCAGCGCGGGGACCTTGGACGCGCGGGAGCGCCAGATGATGTCGCGGCCGGCCGGCGTGTTCCACTTGTCGCCCGCGGCGGCGAGCCACGCGTTGAAGAACGCCTCCTCGTTGCGGTCGGCGCCGATGCCGAGGGCTTCGAGATACCAGCGGTCCTTGCCGTCGTGCTGGAGGGCGAGCTTCGTCCACAATGCGGCCGCCTGGGGAGACGGGCTGTGCCGGAGCGCGATGGCGCATTCGCGGCGGACCTGGGCGTTGGCATCGTTGACGAGCTGCTTCACCAGCGGGATGACGTCGAGCTTCTCCTCGCGGGCGATGCGGAGACCGGTGATCCGGATGTTGGCGTCCTTGTCCTTCAGCGCCTGGGCGACGTAGCCCCTGGTCTCGCCGGGAATGCGGGCGAGAAGCTGGAGGGCGCGGGCCCGGAGACGGGCGTCGTCGTTCTTCCACAGTTTCTTGAGCTCACCCCCGGCCTTGCCGCCCATGGCATGAACCGACTGCCAGGCCAGTGTGCGCGTGTTCAGGTTGGGCGACTGGAGCGCGGCGACCGCGCCTTTGGCCGTGGTGAAATCCGTCTTCGGCACCGAATACTTCGAGCCGATGGGCGCGACCCGGTAGATGCGGCCGCGCATCGACTCGGGCTTGTTGTCGCCCATGTTGTGCCCTCCGACGCCGGGATCATACCAGTCCGCCACCAGCACCGATCCGTCCGGCGCGACGCAGACGTCGCTGGGACGGAACCAGGAGTCCCGGCTCTTGAGCAGGATCTCGGTGCGGGACTTGTAGCCCGCGCCATCGGGCTCGACGGAGTAGAGGCGGACCTCGTTCGGGCCCGCGTCGCAGTGGAGGACCTGGCCGCGGTATTTGGCCGGCAGCAACGATCCTTCGTAGACCGCGATGCCCGTGGGCGAGCCGGCCCCGGTCATCTGGAGGGTGGGCACGACGCCGGGATCGTTCAGATGCCAGTGCTGTTCGGGTATGGTCTTCTCCATGTTCGTCCGCTTGGACCGCCAGCCCGCGCCGGTGAACTCGTCCACGTAGCCGTAGTTGCCGAACTCCATGACGTAGTTGAACCGCGTGGCCTTGTTGCCGTCGTCGTCGTTGTCCGACTGCCAGAGCGTGCCGAAGGAGTCGACGGCCACCTCGTAGTTGTTGCGGAAGTTCCATCCGAGCGTCTCCAGGTTCTTCCCGTCGATATCGCAGCGGAACAC
>JAYTUE010000012.1:0-3132 GCA_043744715.1 Verrucomicrobiota bacterium
ATCCAGCCCTAGAAGACCAAAAACCCCGTCCAGAGTCTAGTCCCAATTTTACACCGTGCCACTCAGCAACTTGTCCAATTAAAGCATTTTGCCCTGCTCATGGACCTGCGGCTGGCCAGGGTTTCCGAGCCGCTGCACCTGACGGACCGGCACCGCCTCTACTCCGCCACGCGGCAGGACTGGATTCCCGCCTCCGACCTCCGGGCCGGCGAAGACCTGGCCACCCGCTCCGGCACCGCCCGCATCCAGTCCGTCTCCGCCGCCCCCGGCACCCACCGCGTCTTCAACATCGAGGCCGAATCCGAGCATTGCTTCTTCGCCGGCTCCGAACAGGTGTTGAGCCACAACACTAATCCGTGTGGAGAGGTTTCGCTAAGAGCCCGTCTGAAAAAGGAATAATCCTCAACAAAAGCGGTTCGTTTTCAGGAAAAGGCTTGTCAATCGGGCGTCTGCAACGGTTTTGACACCTGCGCGGCAGCGGAGTTGGGGCGATGCAAAACGCCTGTTTCCCGACCGACCTAGCCGACGCCCAGTGGAGGACGATCCTTCCCCACCTGCCCAAGCCGGCCAAACGAGGACGGCCCCGGACCGACCTGCGCCGGATCCTCGACGCCGTGTTTTACCTCGTCAAAAGCGGCGTCCAGAAGGGCTGCGTGGTGAGATGTCGCCAAAGACAAAAGAACAGGCGGACCTTGCGGTCCGCCTGTTCGAATCGTTTGAAGCTGACTCTCAGACCACGAGGAACGGGAACACCTTCTCGGGGTTCACGCCGAGATCCTTGATCGCCTGGGCCACGACCTTGCGGTCGATGGCGCCTTTTTTGGCCAGGGCGTTGAGCGTGGCGATGACGGTGCATTCGGCGTCGATCTCGAAGAAGCGGCGGAGGTTCTTCCGGCTTTCGCTGCGGCCGAAACCGTCGGTGCCGAGAGTGGTGAGGCCGCCGGGAACCCATTGGCCGATCTGGTCGGCGACGATCTTCATGTTGTCGCTCACGGCGATGAAGGGGCCGGTCTCCTTCTCCAGCAATGCGGTGACGAGCGGCTTCTTCGCGGGCTCGGCCGGGTGGAGCATGTTCCAGCGTTCGGCGTTGAGCGCGTCGTTGCGGAGGCGCTTGTAGCTGGTGGCGCTCCAGACATCGGCGCTGACGCCGTATTTCTCGGCGAGGATCGTCTGGGCGTTCAGGGCCTGCTGGATGATGGAGCCGCTGCCCAGGATGTGCGCCTTGTGCTTCAAACCGTCTGCGCCGGGTTTGAACTTGTAGAGACCGTCGAGGATGCCCTGCTCGACACCTTCAGGCATCGGCGGCATGACGATGTTCTCGTTGTAGAGGGCGAGGTAGTAGAAGATTTCCTCGCCGTCCTGATACATGCGCTTCAAGCCGTCGCGGATGATGACGGCGGTCTCGAAGTCGAAGGCCGGGTCATACGCCATGATGGTGGGGACGGTGCTCGCGTGGAGGAGGCTGTGGCCGTCCTGGTGCTGGAGACCTTCGCCATTCAGCGACGTGCGGCCGTGGGTGCCGCCGAGCATGAAGCCCTTCGCCCGAGAATCGGCCGCCAGCCAGATCTGGTCGCCGACGCGCTGGAAGCCGAACATCGAGTAGTAGATGTAGAAGGGGATCATGGGCACGCCGTGGTTGGCGTAGGCCGTGCCGGCGGCGACGAACGACGCCATGGCCCCGGCTTCGCTGATGCCTTCCTCCAGGATCTGGCCGTCCTTGGTTTCCTTGTAGTAGTCGTTGGCGCTGCGATCGACCGGTTCGTAGAGCTGGCCCTTGGACGAGTAGATGCCGAACTCGCTGAACATCGGGTCCATGCCGAAGGTGCGGGCCTCGTCGGGGATGATCGGGACGATGTATTTTCCCAGCGTTTTCTCACGGAGCAGATTGCGGATGATCGTGACGAACCCCTTGGTGGTGGAGCCGTTCGGGACGGGTGATCCCTTGATCACCTGCTTGAAGCCGGAGAAGTCGAGTCCCGGAATCTCCAGCTTGGGCGCCTTGACCGTGCGCTGCGGGAGGTAGCCTCCGAGGGCCTTGCGGCGCGCGTGGAGATACTTCATCTCCGGCGCGTCCTCGGACGGACGGTAGAACGGCATGTCGGCGATGACGTCGTCGGTCAGCGGAATGCCGAAGCGGCCACGGAACTCGCGAAGTTCCTTTTCGTTCAGCTTTTTCTGCTGGTGGGTGATGTTGCGGCCCTCGCCGGCTTCGCCCATGCCGTAGCCCTTGACGGTCTTGGCGAGGATGACGGTGGGTTTGCCCTTGGTGTCCTGCGCGGCCTTGAAGGCGGTGTAGACTTTGAGCGGATCGTGTCCGCCGCGGTGCATCTTGGTGAGCTGCACGTCGGAGAGATGGTCGACCATGCGGAGCAGGTCGGGATACTTGCCGAAGAAATGTTTCCGGATGTAGGCGCCGGTCTCCACGGTGTATTTCTGGAAGTCGCCGTCGACGCATTCCTCCATGCGTTTGAGCAGGAGGCCCTGGCCGTCCTTCTTGAAGAGCTCGTCCCAATCGGAGCCCCAGACGACCTTGATGACGTTCCAGCCGGCGCCGGTGAAGACGCCTTCGAGTTCCTGGATGATCTTGCCGTTGCCGCGCACGGGGCCGTCGAGGCGCTGGAGGTTGCAGTTCACCACCCAGCAGAGGTTGTCGAGCTTCTCGCGGGCGGCGAGGGCCAGCGTGCCGAGGGTCTCGGGCTCGTCCGATTCGCCGTCGCCGATGAAGGCGTAGACGCGGACTTTGTCGGCCTGCGGATGCAGACCGCGCGCGGTCATGTAACGGAGGAAGCGCGCGTGGAAGATCGACATGCTCGGCCCGAGGCCCATCGAGACGGTCGGGAACTGCCAAAAGTTGGGCATCAGCTTGGGATGCGGGTAACTCGACAAGCCCTTGCCGTCGACCTCCTGGCGGAAGCTGAGCAGTTGCGCCTCGCTGATGCGGCCTTCCAGGAAGGCGCGGGCGTAGATGCCGGGTGCCGAATGGCCCTGGATGTAGAGCAAATCACCGCCGTGGCCTTCATGCTCGGCGTTCCAAAAATGGTTGAAGCCGGCGCCAAACATCGTCGCCACCGAGGCAAACGACGAGATGTGGCCGCCCAAGTCGCCGCCGTCGGCCGGGTCCAGCCGGTTGGC
>JAYTUE010000013.1:0-12197 GCA_043744715.1 Verrucomicrobiota bacterium
CACCGGCTCGTAGAGTTGTCCCTTCGGCGAGTAGATGCCGATCTCGCGGAACAGCGCATCGAGACCGAACGTGCGGGCTTCGTCGGGAATGATCGGCACGATGTTCCGGCCGATGGACTTGTTGCGCAGCAGCGTGGTCAGGAGACGGACGAAGCCCATCGTGGTGGACATTTCCGCCTGCCCGGAGCCTTTGCAGAATTCTGCGAAGGCTTCACGCTTCGGCACGTCCAGCGGCGGCGCGGTGAGGATGCGTTGCGGCACGAAACCGCCGACCGCTTTGCGGCGTTCGAGCAAGTACTTGATTTCCGGACTGTCCGCCGGCGGACGGTAGAAGGGCGTCTCGGCAATGACGTCGTCGCTGACGGGAATCTTGAAGCGCTCGCGGAATTCGCGCAGCTCCTTCTCGTTCATCTTTTTCTGCTGGTGCGAGATGTTGCGGCCTTCGCCGGCTTCACCGAGGCCGTAGCCCTTGATGGTCTTGGCGAGAATGACCGTGGGCTGGCCCTTGTGTTCCGTCGCGGCTTTGTAAGCGGCATAGACTTTCTTGGTGTCGTGGCCGCCGCGCAGAAGCTTGGTGATTTGCTCGTCGGTCAGATGCTGCACGAGTTTGAGCAACTCGGGATATTTGCCAAAGAAATGTTTGCGCGTGTAGCTGCCGGGTTCGACGGAGTATTTCTGGTAGTCGCCGTCAATGGCTTCTTCCATGCGCTTGAGCAGGAGGCCGCTCTTGTCCGCCGCGAGCAAATCATCCCAGTCGCTGCCCCAGATGACTTTGATGACGTTCCAACCCGCGCCGCGGAACAGCGTTTCGAGTTCTTGGATGATCTTGCCGTTGCCGCGCACCGGGCCGTCGAGACGCTGGAGATTGCAGTTGATGACCCAGATGAGGTTGTCGAGATTTTCGCGCGCGGGCAGCGTGATCGCGCCGAGACTTTCGGGTTCGTCGGTTTCGCCGTCGCCGAGAAATGCCCATACTTTTTGCTCTTCGCCGGAGATGACGCCGCGCGCTTTCAGGTAACGGTTGAACCGCGCCTGATAGATGGAACCGATCGGACCGAGGCCCATCGAGACGGTCGGGAACTGCCAGAAATCCGGCATCAGATACGGATGCGGATACGAGCTGAGGCCGCCGCCTTCGGCGAGTTCCTGGCGGAAGTTCAGCAGGTGCTGCTCGGTCAGGCGGCCTTCGAGGAAGGCGCGGGCGTAGTTGCCGGGCGTGACGTGGCCCTGGAAGTAGATCTGGTCGCCCTGGAAGTCGCCGTTCGGTGCCCGGAAGAAGTGGTTGTAGGCCACTTCGTAGATCGTCGCTGCGGAAGCATAGCTGGAGATGTGGCCGCCCACGCCGATGCCCTTGGCGTCCGTATTGGCGTTGACGACCATGGCCATGGCGTTCCAGCGGGCGTAGGACTTGATCTTGCGCTCCAGCTCGCGGTCGCCGGGATACTCCGGTTCCTGTTCCGGCGGGATGGTGTTGCAGTAGGGCGTCTGCGTGGTGGTGGGCGCCTGCACGCCGGCCTGGCGGAGGCGTTGGAGGAAACCGTCGAGGAAGCGGCCCGCGTTTTCCGGCTCCTGGTGCAGGAGCATGGACTCAAGGGCGTTCTCCAGAGAATCGATCCAGGCCTGCGACGGATCGCCGTTGCCACGGCCGTTCTTGGCGGCGGCACTCTTGCTGGCGGGCTTGCGGGCGGGGGGGTCGGACAAAGTCATATCGTTAACGGTTAAAATGGCTTCGGGTAGTAGCCCCCGCAAAGGTTTTCTCCGGACCAAGAGACGCGCTTACGCCGGTCATTAGGATGCCGCCGGAGGCGGGAATCCGGAGCGCGAAGCCCAAGGCCGGGCGGTAGGCCGTGCGTCCTCGCGCGGCCAGGAGGTGCTGCGACTCTGTAGCCACAAAACGACACCGACTGGCCGGGCACGGATGCTCGGCCTACGAAATAGGCGAAAGCTCCTGCTGAGCCGCCGCTGCGCGTGATGAAGACCGAATGGCCATGGCGCCACTGTGAATCGGGTGCGTTTCACAGCGAGCTTCCCGCGATTGCCCTGTAGGGCATTTGTTTGTCCAAAGACGGCTCGGCGGGAGCCTTCGCCCTACCTTCATCGAAGCCGCGTCTTCTTTGTGCATTATCCGTGGCGAACCGGCTTCGTGTTCCTTCGTGCTCTTCGTGGATACCCCGTCTTCCTCAGGAGCCGTTCGGATTTTGGCCTTCGGATTTCGTCATTCGCTCCCAAACTTCCGGCGTGACGTTGCTCGACCTCACTTTGCCGACCCCGGAGGAAAACCTCGCCCTCGACGAGGCGTTGCTCGATCTGTGCGACGCGGGCGGATGCGAGAGCCTGCGGTTCTGGGAATCGCCGGAACGCTTTGTCGTCGTGGGTTACGGCAACCGCATCGCCTCGGAAGTCGACCTCGCGGCGTGCGCGGATGCCGACGTGCCGGTCCTGCGCCGGTGCAGCGGCGGCGGCTCGGTCGTCCAAGGACCGGGTTGCCTGAACTACAACATCGTCCTCCGCATTCCCGTCCACGGCCCCCTCGCGACGGTCACGGGCACGAATCGTTTCGTCATGGAACGGATGCGCGACGCGCTCCAGTCGTTGATCCCCGTCCCGGTCGTGGTCGAAGGCCACACCGACCTCGCGCTGCAAACTGCCGGCGGTCTTCGCAAGTTTTCCGGCAACGCCCAGCGCCGGCGCCGTTCGGCCCTCGTCTTCCACGGCACGCTGCTGCTGTCCTTCGACCTAGGGAGCATCGCGCAATTCCTCGTCCATCCCACGGTCGAGCCCGGTTATCGCGGACGCCGGAGCCATCTGGACTTCGTCACCAACCTTGCCCTTCCTCGCGGGACCGTGACAAAGGCCGTAGCCGCCGCCTGGCCCGCTTCGGAACCCCTCGTGTCGCTCCCCGACATCGCCGCCGTCGTGGCCAAGTATCGTTCCGACGAATGGAACAGGAGGGTTTGAACCGCCTGGAGCGGAGCATTGCTCCGTGCTCCTTCATTTCCCGCTTCTCTTGTTGAATGCCGTTTCCGGACGAAGCTCTAATCATCCAACTCATGAAACGCTGGCTGCTCATCGCTCTGACCATCGCCGGGTTGTCGTCCGCCCGGGCCAAGGTTTCGCCGGAAGATCTGGCCAAGCTCCCGCCCGCCTCCGCCAAGCCCGTCGACTTCATCCGCGACATCCAGCCCATCCTCGAGAAGAAGTGCCTCCAATGCCACGGCCGCGGCCACGACAAGGGCGGCTTCCGTCTCGACGACCGCGCGTTGCTGTTCGGTGAATCGGATTCCGGCAAAGCCGTCGTGTCCGCCAATAGCCGCGACAGTTATCTGATCCATCTCGTAGCCGGGCTGGAACCCGACAGCATGATGCCCAAGAAAGGGTCCAGACTGTCCGCCGAGCAGGTGGGCCTGCTGCGGGCTTGGATCGACCAAGGCGCCCCCTGGCCGAAAGGGATTTCCTTCGCCAAGCAACCGCCCCGGAACCTCAACCCGACCGAAGCGGCATTGCCCAAAGCCAAGGCCGGCGAGAATCCGGTCGACGTTCTGCTCGCGCCCTACTTCAAGACGAACAAGGTCCGCATCGGCGGAGGGGTGGATGACAGAATTTTCGCTCGGAGGGCGTATCTCGATCTCATCGGCCTGCTGCCCGAGCCGGCGGAGCTGGAAGCCTTCCTTGCCGACCGCAACCGCGACAAACGCGAGAAGCTCGTCCGCAAGCTCCTCGCCGACGACCAGCGTTACGCCGAGCATTGGCTGACGTTCTGGAACGATCTTCTCCGGAACGATTATCGCGGCACCGGCTACATCGACGGCGGCCGCAAGCAGATCACCCAATGGCTTTTCACGTCGCTCAAGACGAACAAGTCCTACGACCGCTTCGTCGCCGAGCTCGTCCATCCCAGGCCTGAGACGGAAGGCTTCTCCAAGGGCATCGTCTGGCGCGGCGTGGTCAACGCCAGCCAGCTCCCGCCGATCCAGGCCGCGCAGAACATCTCGCAGGTCTTCATGGGCGTGAATCTCAAGTGCGCCTCCTGCCACGACAGCTTCATCGACGACTGGAAACTCTCCGACGCCTACAGCCTCGCCGGCGTCTACTCGGACGGGCCGCTGGAGCTGGTCGAGTGCGACAAGCCGCTCGGGAAGAAGGTGAAGGTCGCGTTCCTTTATCCCGATCTCGGCGCGTTGAACGCCTCGACCAACAAGGCCGAGCGCACCGCCCGCCTCGCCGAAGTGATGACGAGCCGCGAGAACGGCCGCCTCTCGCGCACGATGGTGAACCGGCTTTGGCAGCGCTTCTTCGGCCATGGCCTCGTCGTGAACGTGGACGACATGGAACAGCCCGCGTGGCATCCGGAGCTCCTGGACTGGCTGGCCGAGGATCTCGTGGCCCACGGCTACGACCTGCGCCACACGATGGCGCGCATCCTCACCTCGCGGGCCTACCAGATGGAGGCGGTGCTGGAGGTCGCTCCGGCGGAGAAGGGCTACGTCTTCCGTGGCCCGTCCGTCCGCCGGATGAACGCCGAGCAGCTTGTCGACGCCATCTCGCAGCTCACCGGCCTCTGGCGCGACAAACCAACGGGTGATTTCAAGTTCACCACCAACCAGCTCGCCGAGTTGAAGGGCCGGACGCGGGCCGCGCTCGTCGCCGCCGATCCGTTGATGGTCGCGCTCGACCGGCCCAACCGCGAACAGGTCGTGACCGTCCGTCAATCCACGCCCACGACGTTGCAGGCGCTTGAGCTGACCAACGGCGGCACCCTCAACGACACGCTGAAGCTTGGGGCGGCGACCCTCGCGGCATCCGCCGACACCAGGGCTTTGGTGACGCGGACCTACTTGAAGGCCTTCAGCCGAAAGCCGGGTGCGGCCGAACGCCGCATGGCGTCCGCGCTCGTCGGCGCAACGAAACCCACGGCCGGCGGCACCGAGGATTTCCTCTGGGCCATCGTCATGCAGCCCGAGTTCCAGCTGATTTACTGAAAACTTTCCAACCACGAATGGACACGAATAGACACGAATCAAAACGGGCGAGGGCCGGTCTCCTTTGCGTTAACTGGCTCCTCTTCATTCGTGTTGATTCGTGTCCATCTGTGGTTCGTTCCCATTCCTGTTTTCCTACGTGGCTCCCATGAAACCCATCCTTTCCCGCCGCGACTTCCTCAAGACCGCCAGCGCCGCGACCTTGGCCACGCTCGCCACCAGTGCACCGCGTGCGCTCTTCGCCAACGACGAGCTTGAGAAGATCAAGTCCACGGCCGACACCGTCATCGTCCTCTGGATGGGCGGCGGCATGGCCCACACCGAGACCTTCGATCCGAAGCGCTACACGCCCTACGAGAAGGGCCTCGATCCCGACCGCGTCCTCAGCACCTTCCCGTCGATCAATACCAAGGTGGACCACATCAAGTTCTCCGAAGGCCTGGAGAAGATCGCCGGCGTGATGGACAAGGGAACGCTCATCCGCACCTACACCGCGGCAGATCTCGGCTTCATCCTCCATTCGCGGCACCAGTTCAACTGGCACACCGGCTACACCCCGCCGCAGACCGTGCATTGCCCGCACCTCGGCGCCTTCATCGCCAAGACGCTCGGTCCGCTCAATCCGGCCGTGCCCGCCTTCATCAACATCGGCCAGCGCTTCGACCTTGGCGAAGGCGAAGAGCTGAAGTCCTTCACGACCTCCGGTTTCCTCGGCAGCGAACACGGCCCGTTCAACATCCCCTATCCAGACCAGGCCGCCGAAGCCGTGCGTCCGCCCGCTGGCATGACGCCCGGCCGCTTCGAGGACCGGAACAAGTTCTACAAGAAACTCCTCGCCGCCTCGCCCGTCGGGAAACACGGCGGCGACTTCCAGAAGGAATCGCTCCTCCGCTCGATGGACAACGCCCACCGCCTCCTCAGCTCGCCGGCGGCCAAGGCCTTCGACCTCGCGTTGGAACCGCTGGAAAACATCCGTAAATACGCGCCCGGCTACGAACCCGGCCAGCGCTTCAACGCGGCGCTCGACCGCATGGGCGCGCAGTATGAGGCCCAGAGCGTCGGGCGTTTCGGCCTCGGCTGCCTGCTGGCGCGCCGCCTCTGCGAAGTCGGTGCGCGCTACATCGAGGTGACCACGGAATACATCCCCTTCCTCAACTGGGACACCCACGAGAACGGCCACTCGCGGCTCGTCTCGATGAAGAAGATGATCGATTCGCCCATCGCGCAGCTCGTGCGCGACCTCGACGAACGCGGCCTGCTCAACCGCACCCTCATCGTCGTGGCCAGCGAGTTCAGCCGCGACATGATGATCGAAGGCAAACCAAGCAAACCGATCAAGGACCAGGTGGAAGTGCCCAAGACCATCGAGGACCCGAAGTTCTACGGCATGCACCGGCATTTCACCGACGCCGGCAGCGTCCTCCTCTTCGGTGGCGGCGTGAAGAAGGGCCACATGCACGGCCTCACCGCCGACGAGCGTCCCTGCAGGACGATCAAGGACCCGGTGAACATCACCGACCTCCACGCGACCCTCTACCGCACCCTCGGCATCCCGGCGAACCTCTCCTACGAGATCGAGAAGCGCCCGTTCTACGTGACCAACGACGGCAAGGGGAAAGCGGTGATGGATGTGCTGGGGTGAAACCATCTGGTCGCAGAGCGGCTCCGGAAAGTAGCCAGCCACAAGGTGGCTGGTTTCCGCTCCTCCCTCGCCGCCATTGATCCGCCGTTTCCGCGTCGCCACACTGTCTGCGTGGCCGGCATCATCTCAGAGAACACCATCGAGCAGATCCGTCAGGCGAGTGACATCGTCGACGTGGTCGGCGGCTACATTCCGCTCAAGAAGGCCGGCACCAGCTTCCGCGCTCTCTGCCCGTTCCACCGGGAGAAGAGCCCGAGCTTCAACGTCGTTCCGGCCAAGCAGATTTTCCACTGCTTCGGCTGCGGCAAGGGCGGTGATGTCTTCCGCTTCGTGCAGGACTATGAGGGGCTCAACTTCATCGAGGCCGTCCGCCGCCTGGCGGAACGCGCCCGCATTCCGCTGGAGGTGGACAACGATCCGGCCCGGCAACAGACGCGCGCTCTCAAGGACACGCTGCTGCTCATCCATGAACAGCTTTGCCAACGCTGGCAGGCGGCCTTGAACCAGGAGGGCGGCCAGATAGCCCGCGACTATCTGGCGAAACGCGCCGTGTCCGACGAAGCGGTTCAGCTCTTCCGCATCGGCTACGCGCCCGAGGCATGGGACGACACGGTGAACTGGGCGCGAAGCAAGGGCTTCGACCCCGCCCTCGTCGAACAGGCCGGGCTCATCATCCGCAAGGAAGGCACCGAACGGCACTACGACCGGTTCCGCGGCCGCCTGATGTTCCCCATCTGCGACGAACAGGACCGCGTGATCGGCTTCAGCGGACGCATTCTCCAGGGCGACGAGAAGATCGCGAAATACGTCAACTCGCCGGAGACGCCCATCTTCAGCAAGGGCCGCGTCATCTTCGGGCTGAACAAGTCGAAGCGCGCGCTGCTCGACACCAAGACGGCCGTCGTCTGCGAAGGCCAGCTCGACCTGATCGCGTGTTTCATGGGCGGCGTGACCAACGTCGTCGCGCCGCAGGGCACGGCCTTCACGCCCGAGCACGCCCGCATCCTCAAGCGCTACGCCGAAGAGGTCGTGCTGTGCTTCGACGCCGACAACGCCGGGCAGAACGCCGCCGTGCGCGCGCTCGATGCCTTGCTGGGCGCGGGCCTGACCGTGCGTGTGGCGTCGGTGCCGAACGGCAAGGACCCGGACGAGTTCATCCGGCAGAACGGGGGCGAGGCCTTCGCCGAGGTGATCAAACGTGCGCCCGGATTCTTCGACTGGTATCTCGACCGCCTGACCGCGACCAACGACGCCAACTCGGACAAGGGCCGCGTGACCATCTCGCGGTCCATGGCCGAAGCCCTGGCCAAGGCCGGCAACGATGTGGTGGTCGATAAATACGTGCAGAAGACGGCCTTGAAACTCGGCGTTTCCTCCGATGCGGTCCGGGCGGATTTCAAGAAGCAGATGAAGGCCGGTCCGGCGCCGATGGAGGAGGAATACGACATGCCTTCGCCGACGGATGAAGCGGCTTACCCCAGGCCCTCACCCGGCGAAATCATCCTGCTGCAGCTCCTGCTGGAGAACGAAGACGTGGTCGCGCAGGTCGCCGGCGTGCTCGCGCCGGAATGGCTGACGCACGACCTCGTCCGCCGCGCCGTGGAGCGGAGGCTGGAGGCGCACAGAAACGGTTCATGGCCGGGGTTGGCTTCGTGGGTCGGCGCGTTGGAGGACACCGCGACGCAGCGGATGACCACAGAGGCGTTGGCCACGCCGCACCATGTCACGGATGCGGCCGGCGTGCTTTTCGGCACACCGACGAAGTCGGGGTTGCTGCCGTTGTTGCGGGACAAATGGGTCGATGCCCAGATCGCCGCCGTGAACCAGCGCCTGGCCGATCCGGATCTGCCCGAGGAGGACGGCAATCATCTCCTCGCCCGCAAACAGGAGCTCCGCCACCTCAAGGGCAAACCGCTGCTGCCGTAAGAAGCCGGTCATCCACGAACCACACGGAGAGCACGAAGAAGGGTAGGGCGAAGGCTCCTTGCCGAGCCATCGTAGGCCGCGCGTCCTCGCGCGGCCAGTAGGTGCTCCCGCAACACCCACTCGCCGGGCAGGGATGCCCGGCCTACGGCTGCCTTCTCTTCTTCGTGTTCTTCGTGGATGAATTGGCCTCCCTAGTTTAGCACTTTCGCGATGAGTCTCGCCGATGTCGATTGGAACGCCCTACAGCGACTGCGAGCCGCCTTTCTGGCCGGCACCGCCGGGCGTGCGGCCTATTGGCAATCTGAGCGCGACCTCGCCAGCTACGACGCCACCTTCGCCGCCCGCATCGGTTGGAAATGGGACCATGTTCTCAATGAACTCGTGCGCCTCGGCTGGACGCCGCCGGTCGGGCCGGTGCTCGATTGGGGCTGCGGTTCCGGCATCGCGGCGCGGCGTTTCCTGGCGCACTTCCCTCCACGGCCTTCGGCGGAACTGTGGTTCAGCGACCAATCGAGCCTGGCCGTCAGCTTCGCCATGCAACGGGCGCGTTCGGCGTTTCCGGAAGTGTCGGTGCGCGCCGGCCAACCGGCCCGCGTCGGCACGCTCTTGATCAGCCATGTGGTGACCGAGCTCGATGCACGCGAGGTTGATGAGCTGCTCGATCTCCTTTCCATCGCCGACGCGGTCGTCTGGGTGGAACCCGGCACGCACGAGACGAGCCGCCGCCTCATCGCCCTTCGCGAGAAACTGCTCGCAAGGTCGGTGGCCGGCGAATGGAACGTGGTCGCGCCCTGCACGCACCTGAAGGCCTGCGGCATGTTGGCCGCCGGCAACGAACCTCATTGGTGCCACCACTTCGCCGCACCACCGCCGGAGGTGTTCATGGAGGCGGACTGGACGCGTTTCAGCGACCAGATGGGCATCGATCTGCGGAGCCTTCCGCTGAGTTACCTGGTGCTGGATCGGCGAGTCCCGCCGCCGAAGCCCGAGGGGGCCGTCCGTCTGATAGGCCGTCCACGAGTCCACAAGCCCAACGCCCTTGTCCTCGGCTGCGACGCCACCGGAGTGACCGAGCGCTCGATCACCAAACGCGCGCATCCCGCCGGGTATCGCCTTGCGAAGAAGGACCGGCTGGAGCCGCTCCAGGTCTGGCGCTGTGAAGGACCGTTGGTAGCGGAGCTGAAGCCGCTGCTGCCGCCCGTGGACACCGAGGAGGACGACGAGGCCCAGTCTGTTTCAAGCCCGTAGGGCCGACCTGTTTATAGCCATCGTATCACCCAACATCCCAAGCTCCGTAGGAGCTTGGAAACCAATGGGTGCAGGTTGTTGCTATAAACAGTTGGCTCCTGACGGAGCCGGATGGATCTGGTTGTTCCGCTGCGAGGGTTTCTGCTTTTCCCACGCTCCGTCCTCATTCACCGTTCGTCCGTGCAAAGGTTCCGGGATGTTCTCCAACGGGTCATGGTGATCGGGTTGATCGCCCTTTCGTTGCACGCATCCGCCACGGATGAGCCCCGGCCCATCCTGGTCGGCCATCTTCGCAACACGTTTGCCGTCACGCCGCGCGTCTATTCCGGCAGCGTGCCCGAGGGCGAAGCCGACTTCGCGGCGCTGGCCAACCTCGGCGTGACGACGGTCATCAGCGTCGACGGTGCGCGGCCGGACATCGAGGCGGCGAAGAAACACGGGCTGGCCTACGTGCATCTGCCTTTAGGCTACGACGGCATCCCCACCAACCGCGTGGCGGACCTGGCCCTTGCCATGAAGAACGTCGCGGGCCCGGTCTACGTCCACTGCCACCACGGCAAACACCGCGGGCCCGCCGCCGTGGCCATGATGTGCCTGGCGGGCGAAGGCTGGACGACGAACCGGGCTGAAGCATGGCTGCGCACGGCGGGCACGGCCGACGACTACGCCGGACTCTACCGCGACGTGCGCGGTTTCGTTTTACCCAGGGCCGAGCATCTCGCCTCGCGGCCGCCGTTGCCTGAGGTGGCCAAGACGTCGTCGGTCGTCGAGGCGATGGTGGCCATCGACGAACATTCCGATCGGTTGAAGGCCGCGCAGAAGGCGGCTTGGAAGGAAGTGCCCGGTCTGCCGGACGTGCGTCCGTCGCAGGAAGCCGTGCTCCTCTGGGAACAGCTGCGCGAACTCGGCCGCCATCACGGCACAACCGGCCGCCCTGAGGACTACCGCAGGCTGATGACCGAATCCGAAGCTGCGGCCTTCGCCCTGCGCGACGAGCTGAAGAAGTCCACGCCCGATCCGCTCCGCGCGGACGAAGGTCTGAAGAAGGTCGGCCAGTCCTGCACCGCCTGTCACCAGAAGTTCAGGAACTGAGGGGGAGAGCCTGCCTCTTTTGATCAGAAGGCAACATCCCGGCACTTCTGTCCTACCTGAAAGGCGCTCCGCTGGATCTGTTCCGGAGTGAGCCTGTAACGGAAAGGCGGATAGGGATGGGGAGGGTGGTGAACATCAGCACCATGAACGGAACAAAACCAACTCCGACGGAAAACGAGCCGCACCCGCGGCGCACCCGGCGCACCTACGACGCGGTCTTCAAGCAGTCGGCCATCGCGCACTGCCAGCGTCACGGCGGGGATCTCGCCCGCACCGCCCAAGAACTCGGGCTCAACCACTGGACCCTGCGCGACTGGGTGCAGGAGGACCGCCGCCACAAACAGCCCCCGGCCCCCGCCCTCACCCGAGCCGATGTCCAGGCCGAGAACCTCCGTCTGCGCGCCGACCTGGCCCGTGTCACCGAGCAGCGCGACATCCTAAAAAAATTCTTAGAGCCCGTCTGAGAATTCCGACGCGGCGCCGTGTGAGGGCACACGGACTACAACAAACCGAAGGTTTGCCGTCTTCCCTGTAGGCTCGGTCCCCTGACCGGGCGTTTTTTCAAACAGGCTCTAAGGGTCGAACACCAGTCGCTCCTCCGCCTTCCCGATAGCGGCGCAGTGCTGTTCGGCATCCGCATTGAAAATGTCTCTTTGCCCGAGGTTCTGGCCCACCCGGAAGCGAGACAGGGTTTGGCCCATCAGCTCTCGACCATGCCCGACCCGGCCGCCGCCGGAGAAACGCCGATTCATCGACCGTCGGCAATTCCGCGACCTGGAGTTCACGGTGAACGCCTACTGCGACGCGTCTTATTGGCTGGAACGCATCCCGAAGCTGGCTGGAGGAGACATGCCCGGAGGACTGAATCTTATGCTTTGCGACGGGGGTCTTGCCTTTACGCGAGGCGCAGAAAAGTCTGAAGCTACTTCAAATAAGGCATGTCACTTCATCCCAAATTCCCGACGTCGCCATATGCCCCGCTGCTGCCGGACCAGCGATGGTTTCCGGCCGATGAAGCATTGCGGGCGGTTGCCTATGAGAAGCTGCTGCCGCCGCTCGTCTCGAAGGTCCGCCAAGAAGTCTTCGCATGGCGGGCGAGCGGTTACTCCGGGGCTTCACCTACGACAAAGGCTCTGCTCCGTTGGTGGTTCGAGACCGACCACATGCTCGAAAACGCGGACGGATCGCTGGCTTCGTTTCGCTACTACTACGCCCAAAGAGAAGCCGTTGAGACCGCCATCTGGCTTCATGAGGTTCGCAAAGCACGGGAGAAGTTCGACCTGCTCCGTTTCGATGCCTCGGGAGCCGTC
>JAYTUE010000014.1:0-12188 GCA_043744715.1 Verrucomicrobiota bacterium
GCCACCATGCTGGCCATCGGGATCATCGGGGGTGCCATCTTCGGCGCCCTCCTAGGATTCGGCTGGCTGGTGGACCGATTGTCACCCGTGATCTTCCCGTTGGCCATCGCCGGAGTCATCGCCTACCTGCTGGATCCGGTGGTCGACTTCTTCGAACGCCGGCGTATCTCGAGAACGCGTTCGATCATCCTCGTCTTCTTCATCGGCCTGATGCTTGTGGCCGGTCTGCTCGCGACCGTGGTGCCTCGTATCGTCGTAGAGACAGGCGATCTTGTCCGTCGCGCGCCGGGTTACGTGAAAACGCTCCAGGGCAAAGCGGAGGCGTCGCCTTATTACAAGAAGCTCGAGACCATCTGGCATGCGCCCGTGGTTTCCACCAACACCGCCGGAAGCGCGGGCACCGCCACCAACACACCGCCGACGACGGTCACCGCGCTGACGCAGGACATGACGCAGAAGGCCCTGGAGTGGGCCGGAACGGTGTTGCCTGAAGTCGGCTCGTGGGTGCTCGACAAGGCGAAGCGGGCCGCATCCCTGCTCGGCTGGGTGCTGGGCCTCGCGCTGGTGCCGGTCTACACGTTCTATTTCCTGATGGAGAAGAAAGGCATCCAGACCACCTGGACGGACTACCTTCCCATCAGGGAATCGCAGGCGAAGGAGGAGGTCGTCTTCGTCCTCACCTCCGTGAATGACAGCCTCATCGTCTTCTTCCGTGGGCAGGTGCTGGTCGCCATGTGCTCGGGGGCGATGCTGACGGTCGCGTTTCTGTCATTGGGACTGAACTACGCGGTCCTGCTCGGAGTGATGGCCGGAATGCTCGGCATCATTCCTTACCTCGGCATCACCATCAGCCTGATTCCTGCGGTCGCGTTGGCGGCGGTCCAGTTCGGCGATTGGAGGGTGTTCCTGATCCCGGCGATCTTTGCGGTCGTGAACGCCATCGAAGGCTTCATCATTTCCCCGAAGATCATCGGCGACCGCGTGGGGCTCCATCCCCTGACCATCATCGTGGCGCTGGTCGTGGGCACGACGCTGTTGGGCGGTGTGTTGGGCGGCGTGCTGGCCATTCCCCTGACGGCCGCGCTGCGGGCGATCATGTTCCGCTACGTGTGGCGAAAGAAGCGTCTAGCATCGACGCTGGAAGGTCCTGGATCGACATCTCCTGGGGACCCAACGGCGCAGGGGCTCCCCGGCGACCCGACTTGAGTTCTCCGGCGACGGACAACAGGAGTTGTTCGGCGGAGAAGGGCTTCAGCAGGAAGCCGACCGAGGAATCCTCCAGCAAATCCGACAGGCGCATCTGCGTGAGCGTGTCGCACATCACCAGCACGCGGGCGGCGCTGTTCAACCTCTGCAGCACGCGGATGAGGGCGTAGCCGTCGACGATCGGCATGGTGGAATCCGCCAGGACCAGCCTGATGCGCGACTGTTCGAGGGCATAGATGGCGAGCGCTTCCGCACCATCATGCGCGACGCTGACGCGGTAGCCGGCGCGGTCGAGCGTAGCGCGGATGATCTCCGAGATGGCCTCGTCGTCCTCGGCTAGCAGGATGTGTTCGCCGTTGCCGCGCGGGATCTCGGGGACGACACGTTTCACATCCGATGCCACGCCGACGACCTCCACGGCGGGGAAGAACACGTGGAACGAAGTGCCCCGTCCCTGCTCGCTTTCCAAGGTCACGAAGCCGCCGTGGTTCTTGGCGATGTTGATGACGGTCGAAAGCCCGAGGCCGGTGCCCTTGCCGACGGGCTTGGTGGTGAAGAACGGTTCGAAGATCTTCTCGCGGATCTCAGCTGGGATGCCGCAGCCCGTGTCGGTCACGCTCAGGCGGACGTAGCTGCCGGACTTCGCCTGGGGCCACTGGGCCGCGAGGATCTCGTCGATCTTCTGGTTGGCGATGTCGACGCGGAGCACGCCGCCATGCGGCATCGCGTCGCGTGCGTTGACGCAGAGGTTCATCAGCACCTGCTGGACCTGCGTGGGGTCGCCGCGGATCATGGAGAGGTCGGGGCTGTAGGCGGAGCGGAACTGGATCCCGTTCGGGAACGTCTCTGTGACGATGCGGCGCATCTCCTCGATGAAATACTTCAGGCGAAGGAGTTCATGCTGTTCGCTGCTGCCGCGGGTGAAGGAGAGGATCTGCTGCAGGATCCCGGCGCCGCGGAGAGCGCTCGTCTCCATCAGCTCGATCCAGCGCCGCGAGGGATGGTCGCGGAGATCGTCCTTGAGCAGGCGGGCCGATGCGAGGATCGGCGTGAGGACGTTGTTCAGATCATGGGCGATTCCGCCGGCGAGGGTGCCGATGATTTCGAGCCGTTGGGCACGGAGGAATTTAGCCTCGAGCAGCTTGGCATCCGAGACGTCGCGCACGTGGATCTGGATCGCCGGATCACCGCTCCAGAGGAAGCGCCGGGCGCTGAGCTCGACGGGGATCGTCTTCTGGTCGCGCGTCATGAACTCACAATCGAGGAACATCCTGTCGGCGGGCGATGCGCCGACGCTGTCGACCCACGCCTTGAAATCGCCGCGCCGGGCAGTCGGCACGAAGTCGCCGACGAACCGCGCCTGGTCGCACGGGATCTCGTCCCAGCCGACGAGCTTCTTCATCGCCGGATTGGCCAGCGAGACGGCGCCTTCGAGGTTGCAGACGATCAGTCCGTCGGGGGCGAAGTTGACGACCTCGGCGAACTTTTCGCGCTCGTTCATCAGCTGCCGGAACCGGTTCAACCGGAGGATCGACCGGATGCGGGTCTTGAGCTCGATCTTGTCGTAGGGCTTCGAAAGGAAGTCATCCGCGCCGGCCTCGAATCCGGCGATGCGTGAATCGCGGTCGTCGAGCGCCGTGAGGAGCACGATCGGAACCTCGCCGAGCTGCGCCATGGCCCGGAGCGTCCGGCAGATCTCGAAGCCGTCCTTGTCGGGCAGCATGACGTCGAGCAGCACCAGGTCGGGAAGGATCCGGCCCGCGAGCGCTATTCCTTCGGAGCCGTTGACCGCGAAGAAGAGCTCGAGACCGGAGTTTCCGAGCAGGGCGTCGAGCACGTCGCGGTTGCGGGCGTCGTCTTCGACGATGAGGACCTTGGCGGAGTTATGCATTTGAGGTTGGAAGGATGATTTCCGCGATGACGCCGGGACCCGGATCGCGGTTGGTGAGATGGCACTGGCCGCCGGCGTTGCCGACGATCGCCCCCACGACGGAGAGTCCGAGTCCCATCCCGGTCTGTTCTCCGGTCTCGAACCGGCTTCCCTGGTAGTAGGGGCTGAAAGCCTTGAGCAGCTGGTTCGGGGCGAGGGTGACCCCGTCGTCCATGACCTGCAGGGAGACGCGGTCCGTTCCTCTCGGGGAGAGGACCGCGCGGACGGATGGGCGCCTGCTCGGATGGAAGTTGACGGAGTTCTCGAGCAGTTCGCGCGCGATCAACCCGATCTGGTCGCCCGACAGGCCGACGTTCGCCATGTCGAGTTGCGGATCCGTTTCGGTCCTGAAGTTCTTCAACAGAAGATCAGTGGCGACCGAGTGGAGCAGTGGACCGACTTCGCGCACGGGGAAACGGTGCAGGCCCGCGCCTGTCTTCCGGGCCTGGACGTAGTCGGCCACGTCGTTGATGTCGTTCTCGAGGCGTTGGGCGGAATCGTAGCTGATCTTGAGGAACTCCAGCGCATCGGGGTTGGTATCGGAGGGGAGGTCGTCGAGCGCCATCCGGAGGCAGCCGATGAGGCCGGTCAGCGGGGTGCGGAGCTTGTGGGTGACGAAGGTTTCGAACCGGAGCGACTGCATCTGCGTCTTCATCTCCGCGGAGACGTCCCGCAGCTGGAGGAACTCGCCGTCGAGCGGGTCGTTGGAAAGTGTTTCGACCCTCAGCCAGAAGGCCTCGGAGGTGTCGTTCTCCGGACGGACGAGGTAGCGCGCCGCGCCGACCTGCAGCCTGGCATCGTGCCACTCGTTCCAGCCGACATCGGGTTTCCGCTGGTAGTGCCGGTCCACCGTCCGCTGGAAGCTGCCGAGGGAATTGTCCGCGAGGTCCATGTGCAGCCCTAGGTAGACCCGGGCCTGACGATTGGCGTATTGCAGCAGGCCTGCGGAGTTGACGACAACAAACCCGTCGGCCGACTGCTCGGCAATCTGCGCGGCGCGGCGGCGTTCGTTGGTGATGCGGCGGTAGCGGTTCAGGCGGAGCACCGTCTTGACCCGCGCCCTGAGCTCCATCCGGTCGTAGGGCTTGGTGATGAAATCATCCGCGCCCGCCTCGATGCCGGTCAGCCGCGAATCGCGGTCATCTAGGGCGGTGACGAGGATGATGGGCACTTCGGCGAGCAGAGGGTCGGCCCGGAGACGGCGGCAGACCTCGTAGCCGTCCATGTCCGGCATCATCACGTCGAGCAGGACGAGATCCGGCTGGCAGGCGCCGGCCTGTTCAATCGTCTGTGCGCCCGAGCCGGCGAATTCGAGCCGGTGCCCGAGCGGAAGGAGGAGCGCCTCGAGGGTCTCCCTGCCGCGGGGTTCATCGTCTACGATCAGGATCGTGCTGGCGTCGGGCATGGCAGAAGAGGCATCGGCAGTTCCCTTGAAGGACTTTAGGGGCCGTCGTGCTTTATGAAGTCGTCCTCACGGCGGGCCGGACGCGGGGATGTCGATCCCGTTGGCTCGCAGCTGGCGGTGCATCGTCTCGACGAGGCCGCGCAGGCTGAACGGTTTGGCGACGTATTCGTCCGCGCCGGCATCGAGACATCGCTCGCGGTCTCCGGCCATGGCGAGCGCCGTCAGCATGATGACAGGCGTCTTCGAAAGCTCGCGGTCGCAGCGGATCTTCCGGGTGGCCTCGATGCCGTCCATGACGGGCATCTGGACATCCATGAGGATGATGTCGGGCCGGATCTCCCGCGCCAGGCGGAGCGCCTCGGCCCCGTTGGCCACGATCGTCAGGTGGAAGCCCTGCTTGATCAGATAATCTTTGATCGTGAGGACGTTCATCTCGTTGTCCTCGGCGATGAGCACCTGCACGGGCCTTCGGGTCCCGGGCGCGGCGGGCTTCATTGCATCCCTGTTCTCCAGGACGACATGGGCGGGAACGACGGCGGGAGTGGAGACGTCCTCTTCGTTGGCCAGCCAAGCCGGATCGAGCGGCAGGGTGAAGCTGAAACGGCTTCCTTCGCCTGGGGTGCTGTCGACGCCCACGGTGCCTCCATGCATCTCGGCCATCTTCCGCACGAGGGCGAGGCCAAGGCCGGTGCCGGAGTATTCGCGGCTGAGGCCGCTGTCGACCTGGACGAACGATTGGAAGAGCTTTTCGAGATCCTCGGGCGCGATGCCGATGCCCGTGTCGGTGACGCTGAATTCGACCGAGTTCCCTTCGCCGGCAAGGCGAGTCGCGACGCAGATCGAGCCGGATTCAGGGGTGAACTTGACCGCGTTGCTGAGCAGATTGATGAGCATCTGCTTCAACCGGCGTTCGTCGGCGACGAGGGTCTCGACGTCGGGGGTAAGCTCGTGCCGGATCCGGATATTCTTCTTCTGCGCGGCCTCCTTCACGAAACGGATGCCCGTCTCGACGAGGGGTTGGATCTCCACGAGTCCCGGCTCGAGCTTCATCTTCCCGGCCTCGATCTTGGAGAGGTCCAGGATGTCGTTGATGAGCGAGAGGAGGTGCCGGCCGCTTTCCGAGATGTTCGTGAGCGAATGGCGCTGGCGCTCGGTGACGGGCCCGTAGATCTCTTCGATCATGGCCTCGGAAAGTCCGAGGACGGCGTTGAGCGGGGTGCGGAGCTCGTGGCTCATGCTGGCGAGGAACTCGTCCTTGTGCTTGGCCGTCTTGCCCAGCTGGCGGTTGGCGTCGCTCAGGCTCCGGGTGCGCTCCTCCACCTGGACCGCGAGCGAGGCGCGTTCCCGTTGAAGCTCGGCCTCGATGCGCCGCCGTTCCGTGATCTCCACGCTCATGCGCGAGTTCGCGGCGGCAAGTTCTTCGGTGCGTTCGCGCACGCGCCGCTCCAGCGATTCGTTCGCCGTGCGGATTCCTTCCTGGGCCTGGATCCTCTCCAGCGCGGCCGCGACATAGTCGGCCATGATCTGCAGGGTGACGAGGTCCTGCGGCGTGTAGGATTGCGACCGGCCGCTCTGGACCGATACCAGGCCAAAGGCCTCGGCCCCGCGGCGGATGGGAACGAGGAGAAGGGAATCGCCCGGCATGGCCGAACCGAATTGCCGGAGATCCGGCCCGGGATACTGGTCCCCGTCGCGGAGAATGATCTGGGGACCCTCCATGATGACCTTTTTGGCGAGTTCGGAGGCGGGCCCCGGCTCGGCGTTTGGCAGCATGGTGGGGCGGCCGTCCTCGGTGCCGATGCCGACCACTTCGGCGACAAGTCCCGTCGTCTTGTCGTGGAGGAGAAGCCGGAACGAGTCCCATCCGAAAACCCGGCCCGATTCGTCGGCGAGGATCCCTGCCGCGTCGGTCGCGGATGTCGCGGAACTCAGGGAGAGGCCCAGACGGGACAGCGCCTGCTGCACGCTGTCGGCCTTCTTGCGTTCAGTGATGTCCGTATGCGAACCCGCCATGCGGAACGGCCGGCCGGCCGCATCGTGCAACGCCGCCCCGCGGGCGAGGATCCAGCGGTAGGAGGCGTCGCGCGCCCACATGCGGAACTCGACCTCGTAGGACTTCGTCTCGCCGCGCATGCAGCGTTCCAGCGCGGCCATGACGCGCGGCAGATCCTCCGAGTGGACGAGTTCGCGGAAGGTGTCGGGCGAATTCACGAGCTCCTCGTCCCGGTAGCCGAGCATCTCCTTCCAGCGCGGTGAAAAATAGATATGCTGGGTCACTAGGTCCCAGTCCCAGATGCCGGAACTGGAGCCGTCGACGGCCAGCTCGTATTGCTCCCGGCTCTGCCTGAGCTCCGCGACGGCGGCGTGTTCGTCCGTCGCGTCGACGATCATGCCGTTCCACACCGTTGTGCCGTCGGCCTCGCGCTCCGGCTGCGACCAGCCGTGGATCCAACGGGTGGTCCCGTTCGGATGAAGGAAGCGGCCTTCCCAGTTCCACGACGTCAGGTTCGCGCCCGAGTCCGAGATCGACTGGAGCAAACCCGGCCGGTCGTCTGCATGGATGTGCCGTTCGATCGTGTCTTTGCCCTGGATCAATTCCACGGCCGGGATTCCGAAGGTCACGAGGCTGCCCTCGCTGGCGAAACGGAAGCCTGTCCGGCCGTCCGGCGCCGCATAGAACTGGTAGATCAACGCCGGAAGGCTTGCGGTCAACCGGCTGAGGCGCTCGTCGCCGTCGCGGCGCAGCTCCTCGGCCAGCTTCTTCTCGGTGATGTCTGTCAACGAGCCCGTTATTCCGGAATTGGAACCGTCATCCGCTAGGACAAGTCGGGTGAAGACCTCGACCCAAAGGACGCCGCCGTCTTTCCTGCGATAGCGGATTTCGTAGTGGCAGTGGTCGGTCTTCCGGTCTAGGAGGGGCTGGAGCAGGTCGAGGTTCCGCTTCTGGTCTTCCGGGCCCACGAAATCGAGGAAGAGGCGGCCCAGGCTTTCGGAAACCGGGAAACCCGTGACCCGTTCCCAGGCCGGATTGAGGAACGTCCAATGCCCTTCGGAGTCGGTCTGGAAGACGACTTCCTGAAGATTATCGACGACCTGGCGGTAGCGGCTTTCGCTGGCTTGGAGCGCCAGCTTGCTGCGGCGTTTCTCTTCCAGCGTGTCCCGCAGCAGCGCGAGGTTTTCCTCCAGCGAGGCCGTGCGTTCCAGCACTCGTGCCTCGAGGTCGTCCCGGAGGCGTTGCAGGGCCAGCCTGGCTTGAGACCGTTCGATCACGTGACCGAACTGGTTGGCTATGCCGATGGCCAGCCCGGCGATGCGATGTGCGGGGCCGAGCGGCAAATGGGAGTAGAAAGCCAGCAACGCGGCGGCGCCCTCACCGCCGATCACCGGGATCAGGCAGACGCCGCTGAGGCCGTTGGCGGCGGCTTCCTTGGGGCCGAGGGCCTCGGGGACCTTGGCGAAGTGTTCGTAGAATCCAACCCCGTCGACCACGGCGAGGATGTCCGTGACGGCGCCGGGCTGGCTCTCGAAATTCCAGCGGATATTATGCAGGAACTCCTGCAGCCGGCCGAGCACGGCGTCGTGGTAGACCATGCTCAGGGCAATCCCGTGGGCGGAGTCCGAAGGGATAAGGGCGATGCCGCAGTCGAACGAGCCGAAGTCGCACACGGCGTCGAGGATCGCCTGCGCAGCCTCGCCCACGCTGCCGGCCGCGTTGGCCGAACCGGCGGTGCGCGCGAGGAAATCCACCTCGCGCTGCTTCTCGTAGAGCGCGCGCGTGCCCGTTTCGCCCACATTCTCGGCTTCGAGCCGGATGCGGCGTTCGCGTTCGAGCCGGCGTTGCAGCCGGATGATCTCCTGCGCGGGGTTCTCGATGAGTTCCGCCATTCGCCTCAGCCTTTGGGGACGAATCTGATCTGGAACTGGCAGCAGTCGGCGCCGTGGTGCATGCAGGTGGTTTCCTCGATCACGGCCGTTTCACCGAAGTGGATCGCCGATCCCTCGATCAGCCCGCGGGCGAAGGCGCAGAGCTTGCGCTTGGAACGGTAGGTAAGGCCGAGGACCTCGGCGCTCGACGTGTCGAAATCGAAATCGGGAACGTCCGCGCCCGGATAGATCTTCCGCACCTCCGGATGGATGATCCGGTTCAACGTCAGGATGAGGTCGCGGCCGCACTTGTGCGGGGCGAAGAACTGGGGGTAGCGCGTGGCGAAATGGGCCAGGGCTTTCAAGCCGAACCAGCGGACGATCTCGTTGGCGGGTTTGCCCGTCAACTCGGCTGCGGCCGTCACCAGTTTGTAGAGGTCGTCGTCGGGATAGCTCGAAAGCGACGTGTAGACGCCGTCGAGGCCGGTGGCATCGAGCAGCTTCTCCCAAGTCTCTTCGCCGTATTCCTCGCTGACGACCTGTTCGAGCAGGTTGAAGACAATGCCTTTCATCGTATTTTAAGGAACCCTGCCCTCACGACGACGCGCCGAATCCGGGCAGACGGATTCCTCCACAGAAATCGGCGGCCGGGGAAAACGGGTTAAAGCCTCACTGGGCCTGGGAGCGGTCCGCCGTCAGACCGGATGCAGGCCGATGCGGACATCGACGGCTTCCATGCCGGCGGCTCGGATCGCCCTCATGCCGAGCTCGGTGTCCTCGTAGGCCCGGCAGAAACGCGCCTCGACCCCGATGCGCCGGGCGGCTTCGAGAAAGATGTCGGGCGCGGGCTTCTGCAGCGTCACGTCCTCGCTGGTCACGACGGCCTGGAACCAGTCGCGGATGCCGAGGTGGACGAGCACCTTGTGGATGACGTCGCGGTTCCCTCCGGATGCCACCGCCATAGGGATCTTGCCGACGTGCGCGCGGGCCACGTCAACGACATGGGCGAGGGGCTTCACATTGGGCAAGGCCGGGAGGTAGGCGTGCTCCTTTTCCTTGGCGACGGCGAGCGGATCGATCTTCAGACCCTGTTCCGCCGCGAGCATCTTGAGGATGTCGCGCGTGGGCACGCCGCCCAGGGAGTAGAAGCGGTCTTCGGGAAAATGGATGCCGTGTTTCTGGCTGACGAACTGCCAGGCCCGCCAATGCGCCGGCATGGTGTCGGCCAGGGTGCCGTCGCAGTCGAAGATCAGTCCACGGATGTGGGGGGGAAGAGTCATGGGAAAACGGGCCGTCAGAGCTCGAGCTTCTTGAGCTTCTCATCGAGCTCGTGGATCAGCAGCGGCTCGACGAGTTGGTCGATCTCGCCTTCGAGCACGGCGGGCAGGTTGTAGATCGTCAGCTCGATGCGGTGGTCCGTGACCCGGTTCTGCGGGAAGTTGTAGGTCCGGATCTTCTCCGAACGTTCGCCGCTGCCGACCTGCTGCGAACGCTGGCTGTCATATTTCGCCTTTTCCTCGGCGATCTTCCGATCAAGCAAACGCGAGCGCAGGACCGTCATGGCCGAGGCCTTGTTCTTGATCTGGGAACGCTGGTCCTGGCAACGGACCTCGAGCCCGCTCGGCCTGTGGAAGATGCGGACGGCGGAGTCGGTCGTGTTGACGCCCTGGCCACCGTGGCCGCCGGCGCGGCACACTTGGACGTCGATGTCCTCGGGCCGGATGACGACGTCGACTTCCTCGGCCTCGGGCAACACGGCGACCGTCGTCGTGCTGGTGTGGATGCGGCCCTGCGCTTCGGTGGCCGGAACGCGCTGCACGCGGTGCACGCCGCTCTCGAACTTGAGGCGTTTGTAGACGTCCTCGCCGATGACGCTGAAGATGACTTCCTTGTAGCCGCCGAGATCGGAGGAGCTGGCGTCCATCGGCTCCACCTTCCAGCCGTGCGCTTCGGCATAGCGCGAATACATCCGGAACAGGTCGGCCGCGAAGAGGGCGGATTCCGCGCCACCGGCCCCGGCCCGGATCTCGATGATCGTGTTCCGCGAATCCGTCGGCTCCGGCGGCACGAGCCCGCGCATGACGGCCTGCCGCAGCGGTTCTTCCTCCTTTTCGAGCCGCGCGATCTCCTCCTTGGCCATCGCTGCCAGCTCGGATTCCGCCGGTTCCGCCGCCAGCATTTCCCGGTTGGCCTTCAGGTCCTCCCCGCACTTGAGGAAGGCCGTGCCGGTGGATACCAGCTCCTTCAGCCGGGAGTATTCGCGGTTCAACTCCTGGCCGCGCTTCGGGTTGCTGAAGGCTTCCGGATCCGCCAACGCCGCCTCGACTTCCGCGAAGCGGCGGGAGAACCGGTCGACATGGGGGCGGAGATCCATGGGGGAGAGAGATGAGGTATGAAGTATGAGGGATCAGAGATCAGGGATCAGGGATCGGGCATCGGACGCCCCCCTGTCCGCTTCGCCCTTCATGGAAAAAGCAAACCGCCCGCAGGCCGTGTTCCAGCCAGCGGGCGGTTTGATGGGGAAAGCTACTTCTTCTTCTTCTTGGACGCCGCGACATCGGCCAGGGCGGCCTGCGCTGCCTGGGTCTTCGCTAGGCGCTGCTGGAACTTGTCGACGCGTCCGGCGGTGTCCACGAAGGTCTGGTGACCGGTGTAGAACGGGTGCGAGAACGCGGAGATGCCCATCAGGTAGAGGGGATACTCCTTACCATCCTCCCACTTGGCGGTGAGGTTGGTGTTGACGCAGGAACGGGTCAGGAATGACTGGCCGGTGCCGGAGTCGCGGAAAACGACGAGGCGGTAATTCTTCGGATGTGTGTCCGGTTTCATATTAAAGGCCCGCGAAAGTATCAGCGAAGTCCGGGCTGACAAGAGGTTTTTCAGTGAAGCCTGTCTGGAGGATGCGGGACGCCAGGTGCTTTGGTTTGGGAGAGCTTGGGCAAGAAGAGGACTGCCAGAATCGCAATGAAGGTAATTACCACCAGCAGCTCCACGACAGTGAAGCCGCAACACTGTTTCAAAGAACCTTTGATCTTCACAGCGGAAGGCGGCTGTTACGGGTTCTGGTAGAGGCGGGGGAGAAGCCACTTGCGGTCTTCGTTGTCGGCCTGAGTGGTGACCGGGCGGAACTGCCGCTGAACTGGGACCAGAGTCTGGGGGTCCCTCCACTTCCTGAGTTCGACGTGGCCGTCCACGTAGGAAAGGGTGCCGCCACCGGAATGGCGGGAGGCGGGCAGGGAGTTCCAGATACCGTATTTGCCGCGTGCCGTTTCTCTGAACGTGG
The DNA here is from genome assembly GCA_043744715.1 of Verrucomicrobiota bacterium. Classification (GTDB taxonomy): domain Bacteria; phylum Verrucomicrobiota; class Verrucomicrobiia; order Limisphaerales; family CANJSG01; genus CANJSG01. The sequence goes on from JAYTUE010000014.1 coordinate 11,689, forward strand.
TGGTGTCGATGGTGTCCTCGTGTTCATCAAGGAAGACGAGCATCCTCGAGGCGTCACGGACCTGGCTGAGGAGGACCATGCGATTGCCCGCGATGCCGCCAAAGGAAGGCGAATTCATGGCGGGACTGATGGTGTAGCTTCGAACGCGCTGTTCCTTGACGCCGTCGAAGATGGAATAGCTCTCGTCCGACGGGCACTTGTAGATTTTCGGGTTCTTGGCGTAGGGGCCTATCGAGCCGTAGCTGCGGGGCACGTTGAAATAAGTCGTCCGGGTGCTTTCGTTTCCTGTAGCGAAGAGAACCCAATTCGTCGCCTCGGTTTTACCAAATGATGGAATATAAGGATCGTTCTCGTAGCTCATGATCCCAGCCACCCATCCAGGCTCATCTTTGTTACCGGCCCCCCAACGGTGTCCACAGATGGAGTTTCAAAGTGAGGCATAGAGGGTGGTGAGGCGGGGCACAGCGGCGGCTTCCGTGAGGTTTTCCTGCAGCGCATGC
>JAYTUE010000015.1:0-3102 GCA_043744715.1 Verrucomicrobiota bacterium
GCGCTGGATTTCGACGATCCCAAGGCCGCAACGGAGATCGCCGGCGCGCTCAAGACCGACCCGGACATGCTCTCGGTCGCCCTCTATTCCAGGACGGGCGCGCCCCTGGCCAGCTTCCGGCGGGCGAACGAACCCACGGCGACCTTCCCTCCGCAATTGTCCGGCCAGGGGCAGGAGATCCTGCCTGGCAGCCTGGCCGTGTGGATGCCCGTGAGTTCCTCTGGAGAAATCGTCGGCTGCATCTACCTGAAGTCCGACCTCGATGCTTTCGCCGCCCACCGGCAGGAGCTCGTCCTGACCGGGGTTGGAATGCTGGTGGTTTCGCTCCTCGCCGCCGCCGGCCTTTCCTCGTTGCTCCAGGGGCTGATCAGCCGTCCGGTGCTGCGTCTGCTCGAGACGATGAAGACGGTGACGGAGCACAAGGATTTCTCCCAACGCGCGGTCAAGAGCGGGAACGACGAGCTGGGCCAGCTCGCCGACGGATTCAACAACATGCTCCAGCAGGTGCAGAGCCGTGACACCGAGCTGCTGCAGGGGCGGATGCTCCTGGAGAAACGCGTCCACGACCGCACGAAGGAACTGGAGCTCGAAATCGTCCAGCGCCGCCTTTCCGAGCTGACGGTGACCGAGTCGCACGAGTTCCTCCAATCGACGCTCGACGCGCTTTCCTACCGCATCGCCATCCTCGGCCGATCCGGCGTCATCCTGTCCGTGAACGCCGGGTGGAACCATTTCACGTCGAGTGGTAAATGCGCGGCCGCCGGCCTTGCCACTGGCGAGAACTACCTGGAAGCGTGCGAGCGCGGCTGGGGAGACAGTGCCGAGGAGGGGCCCGCCGTGGCCCGCGGCATCCGCGCCGTCCTAGCCGGCGAAGTCAGGGAGTTCACCCTAGAATACCCGTGCCACGGCCCGGAAGAGAAGCGCTGGTTCGTCGTGCGCGTCACCCGCTTCGGCGAGGAGGGCGCGCGCCACATCGTCGTCGCCCACGTGAACGTCACCGAGCGCAAACTGGCCGAGGAGGAGTTGCGTTGGAAGACGGCGTTCCTTGAAGCGCAGGTCAATTCCTCCACGGATGGAATCCTGGTGGTCGACCCCCAGCTCAGAAGAATCCTGCAGAACCAGCGGACCGCGGATCTTTACAAGATCCCCCGGCACATCGCCGAGGATGAGGACTACGAGAAACAGTTCCAGTGGGCCGCCAGCATGGCCAAGGATCCCGAGCAGTTCATCAAGACAAGCCGCCACCTCTACGCCCATCCGAAGGAAACCAGCCGGGATGAGATCGAGCTCAAGGACGGGACCGTGTTGGACCGATACACGTCGCCCGTCGTCGGCAAGGACGGAAAATACTACGGCAGGATCTGGGCGTTCCACGACATCACCGAACGCAAGCGGCAGGAGGAGGAGCTGCGCCGCACCCAGACGTTCCTGAATTCGGTGGTCGAGAACCTGCCCGTCCCCGTTTTCATCAAAGAGGCGAAGGAGCTGCGGTTCGTGCTTTGGAACAAGGCCGGCGAGGAGCTGACCGGGATCTCCAACGGGGAGATGATCGGAAAGTGCGACCACGATTTCTTCCCCGGACCCGAGGCGGAGAAATTCACGGCCGTCGACCGGGAGGTTCTCCGGAGCGGGAAAAAGCTGGATATCGCCGAGGAACAGCTGCAGACGCGCCACAAGGGAATCCGCACCGTCCGTGTGACCAAGGTCCCGATCATGGACGGCGCCGGCCAGCCGAAGTTCATTCTCGGCATCGCCGAGGACATCACCGAGCGCAAGGAAGTGCAGAAGCGCCTGATGGAAGGCGAGCACCGCCTGCGCTCGATACTTGAGGCGCAGCCGGAATGCGTAAAGCTGGTCGCCGCCGACGGGACGCTGATGGACATGAATCCCGCGGGTCTGCAGATGGTCGAGGCTGGCTCCCCTGAGGACGTGATTGGCAAGTCCGTCTATTCCCTGGTCGCGCCGGAGTGTGTGGCGATGTTCCGGTCGCTCAACGAAGCCATTTTCCAAGGCGAATCTAGGATAGCGGAGTATGAAATCATCGGGCTTAAAGGCACCCGGCGATGGATGGAGACCCACGCCTGTCCCCTCCGTGACGCGGAAGGTAAAATCTTTGCCCAGCTGGCGGTCACCCGTGACGTGACCCAGCGCAGACATTCCGAGGCCGAGTTGGCGACCGCGCACCGGCGGCTGATCGGCGTCTCCCGCCAGGCGGGGATGGCTGAGGTGGCGACGGGGGTGCTGCACAACGTCGGGAACGTGCTGAACAGCGTGAACGTGTCGGCGACGCTGCTCGGGGACCGGCTGAGGAAGGGCAAGACGGGGAGCTTCGCGAAGGTGGCGGCGCTGGTGCGGGAGCAGGCGGGGGACCTGCCCGGGTTCTTCGCGCGGGACCCGCGCGCGGCCAAGCTGCCCGACTACCTGGAGCAGTTCGCCCAGCACCTGGGGGACGAGCAGGCGGCGCTGCTCGGGGAGGTGGAGAACCTCCGGAAGAACATCGAGCACATCAATGACATCGTGGCGATGCAGCAGAGCTACGCCAAGGTGGCCGGCGTGACCGAGACGCTCAGGCCGGCGGAGCTGATCGCGGACACGCTGCGGATGAACTCCACGTCGTTCGACCGCCACGCCATCGAGGTGGTCACGGAGATCGCGGACGTGCCGCCGATCGAGGTGGACAAGCACAAGGTGCTGCAACTGCTGGTCAACTTCCTGCGCAACGCCAAGCACGCCTGCGAAGACTCGGGCCGGGCCGACAAGCGCATCGTCCTGCGCGTGGGGCAGCAGGGGGACAGGATCTTCTTCTCCGTCGCCGACAACGGCGTGGGCATCCCGCCGGAGAACCTCAAGCGCATCTTCAACCACGGCTTCACCACCAAGAAGGACGGCCACGGCTTCGGCCTCCACAGCGGTGCCAACGCCGCCACCGAGATGGGCGGCTCCGTCAGCGTCCACAGCGACGGCCCGGGCTTCGGCGCAACCTTCACACTGGAACTGCCGATAACTGTAGATAACGGGAAACGGATCGCGAACGCCCCGGCTCTGACCATCGCCGAATGAACCCACTGCCCACCAACCACCGGCTGCTCGTGATCGACGACA
>JAYTUE010000016.1:0-3096 GCA_043744715.1 Verrucomicrobiota bacterium
GCAGTGGGGGTGTTGCAGGTAGTCCTGGATCAACGGATCCAACAACGTGATGTGGCCGGCCCGGATGTGCGGCAGGACGAGCCGGAGATTGGTGAAAGGTCCGCAGCCCAGTTCGATGACACGGGGAAAGGAGCGGCCGGCAATGGACCCGTAGCCGCCGAAATTGCTTTTGTGGTCGTGGTTCCGGTCATCCTCGGCGTCGACCAGGTTGGTCATCCATGTCTTGCGCTCGTATCGCTGGGCTTCCTGCCAACGGGCGCGGTCCACCTGAACGATGCCCTGCTTGGTCAGGTATTGGAGGTCGTTGCGCTCGCGCAGCCGTTCGGCGGCGGCGGCGCCTTCGAGGACATGGATTTCCGAGTCGACGAAGACCGGGCGTGGTTCAGGCAGGGGATTGCCGTTGTTGGGGTCCATCATGGAAGGCAGGGGTGGGGGTGGGCGGAACGAACGCATGCGGAGCCCTCATCAGGCCATGTTCCTTGGCCTGGTCTCCGCCGGTTGAGTCTGTTTGTTGTTCCGGACAAACCATGGGTCGAACAACTCTTAGCTAGGAGCGTGCCCGGCGGAACGGGAAGCTCGATGGGACGAATTTGCCGGTCGAGGTTGCGAGCACCGGGGCGGGAGGAACGAAGGTGACTCAGGAAAAGGAAAGGGCGGCGATCCCTTTGCCCTGATCGCCGCCCGTGATGCTCCAACTAAAATTTAACGGAGTGAGCCCTTCCCTAGGGCCTAGACTACTGGTTCAGGAGCCGGAGCACGCTCTGCGGCTGCTGGTTGGCCTGGGCCAACATCGCGGTGCCGGACTGGACGAGGATGTTGTAGCGCGCGTATTGCGTGCTTTCCTCCGCCACATCGACGTCTTTGATCCGGCTGCTGGCGGCGGTGAGGTTCTCCTTGGTCACGACCAGCTGTTCGGAAGTGTAGTTGAGCCGCGACTGGTAGGAGCCGATGGTGGCGCGGTCGGTGGCGAGCTGGTTGATCGCCGTCTTTACGGCCGTGAGCGCGGTGGCGGCGGCGCTTGTCGTGGAAACGTTTTGGCTGCTGACCGTCGAGTAGGTCGCGGCGGACATGTTGACGCCGCCCATCGTGAACGCCCCGCCATCAGGATCGATTGTGACGGCGAGCGGTGACGCGGAAAAGAGGCTGACGCCGTTGAAGTCCTTGGTGGCCGTGTTCTGGATGTATTGGTTGAGCTGCTGGAATTCCAGGTTGTAGAGGTCGCGGTCCGAGTTGGACTTGGTGACGTCCTGCGCCAGGAGCGACAGTTCGCTCATGCGGTCGAAGGCCTTGGCGATCTTCTTCAGGAACCCGTCCTGGACCTGGGTGAAGGAGACGGCGTTGCCGACATTCGACTTGGCGGCGTCGAGCCGGGAAATCTGGGCGTCGAGCCGGGATGACACGGCGAGGCCTGCGGCGTCGTCGGCGGGATTGACGATCTTCGATCCCGAGCTGAGCCGGGAAAGGGATTTAGAGAGCATCGCCTGGCTGGTTAGCAGGTTCGATGCGGCCGCTTGGGCCTGGAGGTTGGTATTGATGACCATAGCTGCTTCCTGTGTTGGGGGGTTACTCCGTTTTCTTTACGTCCGTGGGGGGGACTCCGTTCAAGCGAGGCAGACGCGGAACCTTGGGGCGTCCCTCGGTGAGGGCCTCACGGTTGTTGCGCTGGATTTCCTCGTAAATTTCCTGTCTGTGAACCGGCACGTCGAGGGGCGCCTCGATGCCAAGCTTCACGATTTCTCCCTCGACCCGGACGATCTTCACGATGATCCGGCCGTCGATTACGATGCATTCGTTTACTTTGCGGGAAAGGATGAGCATAGCGGCGTTTCCCGGTTCATGCCGTCACGGAAATTGGGTGGCGCAGGCCGTAGTCGGCCACGTTTGTCGGGATCACCTGTTTGGCGGTCAACGTGTGCCGGCTGACCACGATAGGACCCTTGAGGTTGACCGAAGCCTGGCCGTCGGGCCGGAGGGTCACGATGTTTAGGATCATCGCGTCTTCGGGAGCCGTGAGGGCCAGAAACCTGACGTCGTCGTCGGACAACTCCGGGGAATAGTCCACCAGGACATGGAACGGCGAGACCACCAGAAACGAGTGGTTCGGGTCGTCCAGCATCTGAAGCCAGAGAAAGGGCTCCTCCCCTGGACGCGTCAGAAGGACGTATTGCTTGATGCTCTCGAACCCAAGGAGGCCGAGGGGCATGCGGATGATGTTCTCCTTCCGCACTGTCAGCCATTCCGGTTCTGATGTAGCTACTGTTTTCATTGGTCTGCCGTTGGTCTCTGCCCGCATAGCTATGCCCGTGCCAGCACCCGGACGGCCACCCTCGGATCCACTTCATGTTTCGTTTCTCCAAACACTTATGAACATGCGGAGCCTCCGCAGCCTCCCTTAAAATCCATGGATTGGTTGAACCCCTTCTCCAAGCGACAGGATTTTCCTACCCCGGTCACCCGGCAGAATCATCCACCCTGCTGACGGCAAATCCACCCGAGTCACCGCGCCGCCAGGCCGGCTGGTTTTCCATTTCGCCTTCAAGCCACAACAGGCGAAGCCGATCAAGCCATTGCCAGAATGCGTCCCGGCATTACGACGCTTCGAAGCACTGAGACTCCATGAAACAGATCCGGGATCAAATCAGCCTCTTCTCCGGGACGCACGGGCAGCCATGCATCGGCCGATCGGAGATCCGGCACGGATTCGGCATCGGGCTGAAGTTCCTCCGCCCATGCTTTCTACAAGAAAGCCCAGGATGACCTCACCCACCATGGCGGAACTCGGGTTTGAGCAGAAAGTGGTCATCGGAATCGCCGAGCTGGCGGTTTCGAACAACACGAACGCCACGCTCACCACCTACTCGCTCGGTTCGTGTCTCGGCATCACCCTCTACGATCCGGAAGTCCGCGTCGGAGGACTGCTCCATATCATGCTGCCGGATTCCCGGATCGATTCCGGCAAGGCCACCGCCCAGCCGGCGATGTTCGTCGATTCCGGCCTCCCCGCCCTGCTCGGCGCCGCCTGCAAGCTCGGGGCCGACAAGCGCCGCGTGCAGATCTGCGTCGCCGGCGGGGCGCAGATCATGGACAACAGCGGCC
>JAYTUE010000017.1:0-12135 GCA_043744715.1 Verrucomicrobiota bacterium
GGCCGTGGGCAGCGGTTCGGCCTCCGTGGGGGTGGGCAATCTGCTGACCGGCCTCACGCCCGGGGTCAACTACCATGCCCGGTTGGTGGCTTCCAATGCGCTGGGCGTGGTGCGCGGACTGGATGTCCTGTTCGGCTCGCCCGCGCTCACGCTCAATGGCACAGCCAATCTTACCATTGGCTATCGGGCCGCCTTCACCGACCCGGGCGCGACGGTCATGGGCGCGCCGTTGGCCATTGCCGGGGGAGGTCGGCACAGTCTGGCGTTGAAGAGCGACGGGACGGTCGCCGCGTGGGGAGACAATGACCAAGGCCAAACGACCATCCCGGTGGGGTTGGGCAACGTGGTGGCCATTGCCGGGGGTGGTTATCACAGTCTGGCGCTGAAGCGCGACGGCACGGTCGCCGCGTGGGGATGGAATGCCCATGGCCAAACGGCCATCCCCGTGGGGCTAAGCAACGTGGTGGCCATTGCCGGGGGGACTTATCACAGTCTGGCGTTGAAGAGCGACGGGACGGTCGCCGCGTGGGGATGGAATGACTCTGGCCAAACGACCATCCCCGTGGGGTTGGGCAACGTGCCGGTGACCGTGGGCGGCAGTGTGGACAGCAACACGCCCGGCACCTACACCCTCACCTACACCAGCAGCAATTCACTGGGTGGCGTGGCCACACCGGTCACCCGCACGGTGGTCGTCGCGTCCCCGCCCACTCCGCCGCTGCTTACGGCCGTGACGCGGCTGGGCAACGGCACGTTCCAATTCAGTTTCACCAACACGCCCGGCACAAGCTTCACCCTCTTTGCCAGCACCAACGTGGCCTTGCCCTTCAACTCATGGTCCAACCTCGGCCCGGCGGTGGAAGGTCCAGCCGGCCAGTATCAATTCACCGACCCCTCGGCCACCAACAGCCCGCAGCGCTTCTACCACGTGCGTTCGCCGTAAAGGGTCTGATCCGAATGGCGGAGTAGTTCACGGGAATCCGATGGCTTATCCACGCTCCGCAAACGCCGCCACTGCTTCCGCGATGCGGTCGAGGACGTCATCGATGAACTGGCCTCAGCCGGGATCATGCAGTGGAAGGACGAGCCGCGAAGCGGCCTCGGGAAGGTAGGGCAGCGCATCTTGCCTGCCCGCGGCGCTCCCGGCCTGAAATCAAACGGTGCGGGCGGATCAGCGCGCCGAACGATCCGGGAACCCTTTGTCAGCACGGGGCAGGCTGGAAGCCCGCCCTACCTTGCCTGCGTCATTTCCGCGCCGCTTTTGGGCGCGGACCGACGGTCGACATGTCGATCTGCTGATAGCCCAGCTTGAAGGCGGGCGACTCGGGTTTGAGGCCGAGCTGCGGACGGTTCGGATCCTTCAAGAGCGGATCGGCGACGAGTGAGCCGGCGTCTTGGCCGGTCTTCTGCCACGCCTCGAAGGGCTTTCCGGCAAAACGGTGTGCGGCGGCGTTGGTGGCGCTGCGGATGTCGAACCAGACGTTGCCGGCCATGAAATAGTTCGTAGGCGTGCCTTGCCAGTTGCTGCCGAGGAGCGTGCCGCTGTCGGCGATGACGACGTTGTTGGTGAACCAGAACGAGAGGTGCGGCTCGGCGCGGGTGCGCATGACGGAATGGTTGCGGTTGAAGGCGAGGAGATTGTTCCGGACGACGTTGCTGCTGCCGTAATGCTGGTGGAAGCCGGCGTCCTTGCAACGGAAGGCGACGTTGTTCTCTAGGAGAATTCCGGTGCTTCCTTCGTCGGTGTAGAGGCCCCAGCCGCCGTAGGTGTAGCTGGTGATGTCGTGGAGGAGGTTGTTGCGAACGACGGTGCCGGGCTGCGGTCCAAGCGTGTAGATGCCGCCCATGTCGCTCAGGCGTCCCTGGCCGACGTCGTGGACGTGGTTGAACTCGATGATGTTTTCCCGGCAGGGCGTGGACTTGTAACCCCAGTTCCATCCCACGGAGATGCCCGTGTAATAGAGGTCGTGGATGTGGTTGTGGGCGACGCGATTCGTGCCGGTCTGGAAGAGGATTATGCCGATGCCCGGGTTCATGATGCGGCCGAGCTGGTGGAGATGGTTGTCGGTGATCGCGTGGCTGTGGCAGGCGGTGAAGGCGGTCGGAGTGCGGTCGCCCATCTCGCCGATGCGGATGCCGCCCGCGCCGAGGGAGCGGAACTCGTTGCCGACGACCTTCCACCGCTGGGTGCCGCGGCCAAGTTCCAACCCGTAGCCGCCGAGGTTGCTGAAGCGGCAGTCCTCGATGACGCAGTCGACGGCGAACTCGGCCCGGAGACTTCCGCGCGTCTGGCTGGCGGCTTGCAGATCAATGCGGCCTTCCGGCGGCATGTCGTAGTCGATTTCGACGAAATGGAGGCCGCGCAGAGTAACATTGGAGACGGCGAGTCCCTTGGCCGTGTCGCCCTGCCAGCGGATCAGCGAATGGAGCCGGGGTGCGACGATGACGGCTTTGTTCGGATCGAGCTTGGCCACGGGCATGTAGCGGACGACGCCGGTTTTGGCGTCGTGGAACCATTCACCTGGCTGGTCGAGCGCGTCGGGGACGTTCTCGATCCAGAAGCGCGCGGCGGGTTCGTCCATCCAATAGGGCCGCACGGCGCCGGCCACGCGGAAGAGGTTCGACGTGGTGTCGACGCCAAGGATGGGAACCTGGAGCGAGGTCCATTTCATCAGCAGGTTGAATTCGCCCTGGCCGGCCCATTCGGGACGCATTTCTCCGGGGCGATAGGGGACTTCGATGGGCGAGTTGGTGCCGAGCGGGCCGCGCGTGCGGAAGAAGCCTTCGTTGGGCGTGCGGGCGCGGATGGCGCGTTCGCCGTTGACGAAGAGCTGCCGGATGATCGCGCCTTCGGTGAAGGCGGGCGGGAGTTTCGTTTCCCACACGGCGGGGTTGTCCTTCGACTTGGTCCAACCCGCCAGCCGCACGCCGCCGGAGAGCAACGGCGTGGCTCCGGGAGCGGCCTGGATGGTGAGGCCGGAATCCGCCGGACCAAAGAGGATCGGCTCGGCGACTTCATGCCGGCCCGAGGCGAGCTGGATGGTGACATTGCCAGTGCCCGCGAGCTTCCTAGCTTCGGCCAAAGCGACCGCCACCGTGGCGAAGGGGCCGTCCTTCCGGAACAACGTCGGCGAGGCCTTGCGGCCGGACCACGTGTCATTGCCATCCGGAGAGACGAACAGCGTGGCCGCCGCGCCTCGGACAAGTCCCGGCAGCGAGAGTAGCCCGACGAGGAGAAGGAGAAGGCGGTTCATGTGCTCAAAGCCTGACGCAGCCGAAGCGCCTTGTCTTCAGATGACGAACGGAATGACCCGGCGCGTCGTTCGCATGTAGGCCGGATATTCGTCGGGAAAGGCCCGCAGAAGCCGGACTTACTTCTTTTTGGCTGGGGCTTTCTTGGCGGACTTGGAGCCGGGGCCGCGACCTTTGAAGGTCAGTTCGGCCACGCCGGACTTGTCGAGTTCGCCTAGGCCGACGCTGACCATTTTCTTGTATTGGGTGAGCGCGGTCTTCGCGAGCGGGAGGTTGAGCTTCTGCGCCTTCGCGAGGCTGTAGGCGATGCCGGAATCCTTGGCCGCGTGGGCCGCGCTGAAGAAGCAGCTGTGGTCGCGGTTCTGCATGTCCTCGCCGTCGCTGCGGAGGACGTTGGAGTTCGCGCCGGTCTGGCTGAAGACCTCGCGCAGCATGGCGAGGTCGAGCCCGAGCGCGTCGCCCAGCGCGAGCCCTTCGGCGAGGCCGGCGGTGTTGATGTTCATGACCATGTTGACCAGCGCCTTCACCTGGGCGGCCTGGCCGGCGGGCCCGATGTAGCGGAGGAGCTTGCCGTCGTCCGTCAGCTTTTTGAGCAGGGGTTCGACGGCGAGGTAGGCGTCCTTGCGGCCGCCGAGCATGAGATAGAGCGTGCCGTTGCGGGCCTGGGTGATGCTCGAAGCCATGCAGGCCTCGAGCGAAGCGGCACCGGCCTTGCGGGCGAGCGCCTCGACCTCGACGTGGACCGACGGGGTGATCGTGGCGCAGTTGATGAACGTCCGGCCCTTCGCTCCGGTGAGGAGGGAATCGCCCTTGGCCGCGAAGATGGAGCGCATGGCCTTGTCGTCCGTGACGACGGTGATGACCACGTCGGCGCGTTCCGTGACGCGTGCCAGACTCGCGGCGGCCTCGCAGCCGAGTTCCTTGGCGAGCGCGGCGGCGGGCTCGGGACGGACGTCGAACACGGCGGTGATGCTGAAGCCGGTATCCTTGAGCCGTCGCGCCATGTTGGCGCCCATTCGACCGACTCCGACGATTCCAATGCGTTGGGACATGATGAGGTGGGATGGGTTTGCTGAGTTCGCCCCGACTTAGCCATCCGACGCCTGCCGGTTCAACGCAGAACAAAAACGGAGCGCGGCTTGGTAACCCGGAGCCGTTGTGAACACCCACTGGCCGGGCATCTTGCCCGGCCTACGGATGTCAGAACTCCACGCCGGCCCGCAGCCGCGCCGTGAGCTCGTCGCGGTGTTTCTCCAGAAGGCGCTTGGTGGCGCGGATGCCGTTGGGCTCGGGCAGGACGGCTCCCTCGTATTCGACGCCGATCCAGCCGCGGTATCCGGCGCGCCAGACGATCTCGATCATGCGGCGGTAGTTGATCTTGGTCTCCTCACCGTCGTAGTCGAAGTCGTTGGTCTTCGCGCTGACGCCCTTCGCGAAGGGCATCATCTCGGCCACGCCGATGTAGCGGTCGTAGTCGTAGAAGTTGCCGAAGTCCGGAAGCGTTCCCGCGTTGGACATGCCGACCATGCGGATGACGCCGGAGAGCCATTTGCCGTTCGACGAGAAGCCCCCGTGGTTCTCGACGATGACGTTGAGCCCGAGCTTGGCGGCGTATTCGCAGAGGCCGCGCAGCCCGTCGGCGGCGAGCTTCTGCTGCTCCTCGAACGTGCCGCTGGAGTAGGCGTTCACCCGGATGGAATGGCAGCCGAGGAACTTCGCGGCGTCGGCCCACTTGTGGTGGTTCGAGACGGCGAGACGGCGTTTGGCCTCGTCGGGATCGCCGAGGTTGCCGTCGCCGTCGCACATGATGAGCACGCTGGTGACGCCCTCGGAGTCGCAGCGGTTCTTCAACTCCGTGAGGTAGGCCGGATCCGACCGGCGGTTCTCGAAGAGCTGGTTCACATACTCGACGCCCTCGATCTGATAATCGCGCCTGGCGACGACGGGGAAGTCCAGCGTGGTCATCGTCTTCTTCTCGCGGATGGTGCGGTGGAGCGACCATTGCGCGAGGGAGATGCGGAAGGGCGGCCCGTCGAGGATGACGGGCTTGGGCTTCGGGGCGGAGGAACACGCGGACAGCACGCCGCCTGAAGCGGCGGCCAGGGCGGCGGAGCGGAGGAACTGGCGGCGGTTCATGGGCGGATCAGGAAGCCGCCTTAACCCTGGCCGGCGGACGGAAGAGCAGGGTGAACAGCACGAGGATCGCCGCGGCGAAGATGGCGGGGAAGCCCCAGAGCGTCTTCCAATCGATGGACTGCAGCTCGGTCTTGCGGAGGATGGCGGCGTTCTCCGGGGTGAGCTTGTCGCGGACTTCCTTCACGAACGCGGCCAACGGAGCGGCGGCGGCGGGGTCCTTGGCGGCGGCGGTTTCCAGGTCTTCCAGTTTGGCCAGCTGGTCGATCGAGACGACGAGCGGGGTCTGCTGGGTCCAGGGGGCCGAGAGCGGCGGCGTGCAGCTGGTCTCGATCACGCCGGCGACCTTGGCGCCGATCGCCATGCCGATGCCGAGGGTGAAGAGGACCAACAGGCCCTGCGCCTGGGCCCGGACGCCCTTGGGCGCGACCTGGTCCGTGTAGATCTGGCCGGTGACGAAGAAGAAGTCGTAGCAGATGCCGTGGAGCAGGATGCCGCCGATGATCATCCACCGGACCTCGTCCGGAGCGCCCAGGGCGAAGAGGGCGTAGCGGGCGACCCAGGCCACCATGCCGACGGCGAGCATCCATTTCACCCCGAGCCGGACAAAGAAAAGCGGCATGACCAGCATGAAGAAGATCTCCGACATCTGCCCGTAGCTCATGGTCTGCCCGATGGGCAGGCCGCCCATTTCCACGATGCGGCTGGTGATCTGGTAATAGAACGCGAGCGGGATGCAGATGAGCATCGAGGCGAGGATGAACACCAGGTAGGAGGGGTTTTTCAGGAGGACCAATGCGTCGAGGCCGAGAACCTGGCGGGCGCTCACCGGTCCGCTCGCGGTCGGCGGCGTGTGGGGGAGCAGGAAGCTGAAGAAGCCCAGCAGGACCGATGCGCCGACGGTCATGTAGAACATGTTGATCGACGTGTCGAACTTGAGCCACGAGAGCGAGAGGCCCGCCACGATCCAGCCGATGGTCCCGAAGACGCGGATGAGCGGGAACTCTTTCTCCGGATTGGTCATCGCCTTCATCGCGATGGTGTTGGTCAGGGCCAGCGTGGGATAGAAGCACAGCATGTGGCCGAAGATCGCGACCCAGTTGATCGTGGACGCGCTCGGATTCGAGCCCTTCATCAGCACGGTGCCGTAGAACATGAACGCGGCGCCCACGAGGTGCATCACTCCCAGGACGCGCTGCGCTGCGAAGAACCGGTCGGCGATCATGCCCACGAAGAACGGCGCGATGATTCCGGCGATGGGGCCGACGGAGTAGGTCGTGCCGAAGTCCGCTCCGGTGAAGCCGATGGTGCCGAGGTAATTCGGCGCGGTGACATACCAGGAGCCCCAGATGAAGAACTGGAGCAGCATCATGATGGAGAGCTGGATTCGGGAGAGGGTGCTCATGGGATTTCCACCACTTCACCTTCCGGCCGGAAGGGATTCAAGCGCGGCGAAGTGGAATTGCGCGGCCGACCGCCCCGGATTCCTCGACGGCTCAGGCGAGATAGCGGCCGAGCACGCGGCGGAGATCCTCGTCCCGCACGGGCTTGGCGATGTGCTCCGACATGCCGGCGGCCAGGCACAGCCGCCGGTCGTCCTCCGTAGCGTTCGCAGTGAGGGCGATCACGGGCATTCCCGCCCTGGTCGATCCGGAGGACCGCAGACGGCGGGTGGCCTCGAAGCCGTCCATCTCGGGCATCTGGCAGTCCATGAAGACGAGGTCGTAGGCGATGCGGTCGATGGCCTCAAGCGCCTCGATGCCGTTGGCGACCACGTCGACCGACATGCCGATCCTGCGGAGCATGAGGGTGGCGACGCGCTGGTTGGTGGGATTGTCCTCGGCCACGAGCACACGGCCCTTCCGCAGCGTCGGAAGCGCCTGGGTCGCGCCCGGGACGGCGGGACGGTCCGACGTGGATGGATCGCCGAGGGCGCGGGCGAAGGCCTTGAACAGGGCCGCCTCGCGGCAGGGCTTCGGCACCACGGGAAAGATTCCTTTGAACGCCTCGTGCGTGGCCTTGGGTTTGCCGCTGAGAAGGACCAGGGGAAGGCCGACGGACTTGGAAAGCGCATCGGCTTCCCCCGGCGAGCCGGCGAGCGAAGCCGCGATGGCGTCCGAGCAGACGAGCAGATGAAACGGCTTCGCGGCTGCGGCGGCCTCGTGCAGGACGGACGGGACCAGCGATGCGGAGAGAGCCGCTACGGTGTCGAAACCCCAACGCGACGCGTGTTCCATCACGAGGCGTTGCCAGGACGGATTGGCATCGGCCACGAGAATCCTTCGGCCTCGAAAGGCGTCGATCTTGGGCGGCCGCCAGCCGGTCAGGCGCTCCTGCACGGGGAGCTCGATGGTGAACCAGAAGGTCGACCCTTCGCCAGGCGCGCTCTCCACGCCGATCTCGCCGGACATCTGCTCGACGAGTTTGCGGCTGATGGCCAGGCCGAGGCCGGTGCCGCCGAACCGGCGGGTGGTCGAGGCGTCGGCCTGTTCGAAGGCCTGGAAAAGCCGGCGCCGTTGTTCCTCTGTCATGCCGATGCCGGTGTCGCGCACCCCGACGCGGAGGCAGGCGCGGCCTTCGGGGGCCGGGACCAGCCGGGCTTCGAGGAAGACCTCGCCATCCGAGGTGAACTTGATGGCGTTGCTGAGGAGATTGAGCAGGACCTGGCGGATGCGGCCGGGATCGCCGACGAGGCCGTGCGGCACGTCGGCGTCGATGAAGTGGCCGAGCTGGACGCCCTTGTTCTGGGCGGTCTCGGCCACGAGTTCGAGGGCGCCCTCGATGAGGTCGCGGAAGTCGAAGTCGAGCTGCTCGAACACCATCTTGCCGGCCTCGATCTTCGAGAAGTCGAGGATGTCGTTGATGATCGTGAGGAGGGCCTGGGAGGAATCCCGGATGATATGGGCGAGGTCGCGCTGCTCCTCGTTGAGCGGGGAGTCGAGCAGGAGGCCCGTCGTGCCGATCACGCCGTTCATGGGCGTGCGGATCTCGTGGCTCATGTTGGCGAGGAAGAGGTTCTTCGTGAGGCTGGCCTGCTCCGCTTTTTCGCGGGCGAGGCGCATCTCCTCCTCGGCCCGCTTCTCCCGGGTGATGTCCCAGAAGACGCCCTGGATGCCGGTGACGAGGCCGAACTGGTTCTTCACCGGCACCTTGATGACGCGGACCCAGCGGCTTTCACCGTCGCCGTTGACGACCTTTTCCTCCTGGTCGACGAGGCGGTTCCCCTTCATCACCCGCCGGTCGTCCTCCATGTAGGCGAGGGCCATCTTCTCGGGGAAGAGATCCGGGTCCGTCCGGCCTACGATCTCCTCCAGGCTGCGGCCGATGATCCGGCAGAATCCCGAGTTGGCGAAGACGAACCGCCCGTCGGAATCCTTCTGGAAAACACTGACGGGAAGATTCTCCACCAACATCTGATAGCGGCTCTCGGAGGAACGGAGGGCGTTCTCGATCTCCTTGAGCTTCGTCACGTCCTTGGCGATGCCGAAGGTGCCGACGATCTTGCCGGAGGCGTCCCGCAGGGGCAGACGAGAGACTAGGGACCAGCTCACACGGCCATCCGGCCAGACCTCCCGTTCCATCAAACCGAGGGAAGGTTCGCCCGTCCGGACGATCTCAGCCTCGATCTCGGCGACCTTGCGGGTATGGGCGAAGTCGAAGAAATCCGAGGTTAACAATCCGATGACGCCCGCCCGGCCGCCGGACCCCAGGCGCTCCGCCAGGAAGTCGCTCACGCGGGTGAACCGGCCTTCCGTATCCTTGAAAAAAATGGAGTCCTCCGCACCGGTCAGGAGGGTTTCCAGGAGCTGCTGCTCATGATCGAGGCGTGACGCCATCTCTCCGACGTAACGCGACGACTGCTCAAGCTGGGAGGTGCGCTCGGCGACGCGCTCTTCCAGGCTGGAGTTGATCTCGGCCAGGCTCCTGGCCAGGGCCGAGATACGCCGGGCGCGGCTGATTCCAAAGCCCGCGAGACAGCCCACGGCGATGAGGATCACAATGACGAAAACCCACAACCACGGGTCCATCCGCAGCGGCATCTCCGTCCCGGAGAATGCCCCGGGCGCGACGGAGCCGACACAGGGCCAGGCAAAGGCTGCCGCGAACAGGACGGCCGTCCTCGGCATCCATCCGGCTATTCTGTTGGGCCAAGGAACTTTCAATCTTCAGCTGGATCGTCCCAATCCGCCCCCGGGTTGAGATCCCGCCTCACCAAACTGCTGCCAGTCGCTTCGCCCGATGGGACCAAGCCATCGCCCCTCGTCGCGTCCGAAACCGGGGATGCCCGAGCCCTGTGCGGCCCATGGTTCACGGATGGCCTGCAACCATTTCCTTTGTTTCACGGGAAGCCCTCGTTAGCGTTCCGACCATGATTCTCTCGCCTGCCGAGTTGGAGAGCCTGGTCAAAGTGGAACACCTCTGCCCGCATCAACTCCTGGGGCTCCACAGCCTTGGCGGGAAGAAGGGGCTGGTGGCCCGCGCCTTCGCCCCCGGCGCGAAGTCCGTCGAGGTGCTCCCGGTCCACGACAATTCCAAACCCTCCTTCGCCCTCCAGCCGTTGGGCGACACCGGCTACTTCGAGGGCACGACGACGAAGGCGACCGAGATCTACGCCTACGACCTGAAAATCGCCTGGCCCGACGGGACCTCGCAGCAGGGCCGAGATCCGTATTCCTTCCTGCCGACGCTGGGCGAACTCGACCTGCACCTCTTCGGCGAGGGCAACGACCACCATCTCCACGACAAGCTCGGCGCGCACCTCAAGGTCATCGACGGCGTCGCCGGCACGGCCTTCGCTGTCTGGGCCCCGAACGCCCGCCGCGTCTCCACCGTCGGCAACTTCAACGAGTGGGACGGACGCCGGCATCCCATGCGGATGCTCGGCTCGTCCGGAGTCTGGGAGATCTTCATCCCCGGCATCGCGGAAGGCGCGCTCTACAAGTTCGAGATCTGGGACAAGGACGGACACATCCGCCAGAAGACCGATCCTTTCGGCGCGTTCTTCGAGCTTCCTCCCAAGCAGGCCGCCATCGTCTGGAACACGCGGAAGTTCAAGTGGACCGACGACGCCTGGATGAAGAAGCGCGCCACGGTGAACTCGCTCGAACGTCCCATGAGCACCTACGAGGTGCACCTCGGCTCGTGGATCAAGAAGACCGCCGGCGAATCCCCCGGCTACCGCGAGGTCGCCCCGCTGCTGGCCGAATACGTCAACCGCATGGGCTTCACGCATGTGGAATTCCTGCCGCTGGCCGAACACGCCTACTACCCGAGCTGGGGCTACCAGGTGACCGGCTTCTTCGCGCCCACCAGCCGCTACGGCACGCCCGATG
The DNA here is from genome assembly GCA_043744715.1 of Verrucomicrobiota bacterium. Lineage (GTDB taxonomy): Bacteria > Verrucomicrobiota > Verrucomicrobiia > Limisphaerales > CANJSG01 > CANJSG01. Next base: position 10,719 of record JAYTUE010000017.1, read on the forward strand.
ACTTCCAGTTCCTCGTCGACGAGCTCCACGCCGCCGGCATCGCCGTCATCGTGGATTGGGTGCCCGCGCACTTCCCGCGCGACGACTGGGCATTGGCCAACTTCGACGGCACCGCACTCTTCGAACACGAGGACCCGCGCCAGGGTTCCCATCAGGACTGGGGCACGCTCATCTTCAACTTCGGCCGGCACGAGGTGAGGAACTTCCTCGCCGCGAACGCGCTCTACTGGTGCGAACGCTTCCACCTCGACGGCCTCCGCGTCGACGCCGTGGCCTCGATGCTCTACCTCGACTACTCCCGCAAGGAGGGCGAGTGGATCCCCAACAAGTTCGGCGGCCGCGAGAACCTCGACGCCATCTCCTTCCTCCGCCACACGAACCACCTCGTCCACACGCAGCATCCCGGCGTCGTCACCATCGCCGAGGAGAGCACCGCCTGGCCCATGGTCAGCAAGCCGCCCTATCTCGGCGGACTCGGCTTCAGCCTCAAGTGGAACATGGGCTGGATGCACGACACCCTCGGCTACTTCAAACGCGAGCCCGTCCATCGCAAGCACCACCAGAACGACCTCACGTTCGCGATGCTCTACCACTTCCAGGAGAACTTCGTCCTGCCGCTCTCCCACGACGAGGTCGTCCACGGCAAGGCGTCGCTCCTCGGCCGCATGTCCGGCGACGACTGGCAGCGCTTCGCCAATCTCCGCGTGCTCCTCGGCTACCAGTGGATGTTCCCCGGCAAGAAGCTGCTCTTCATGGGCTGCGAAATCGGCCAGACGGCGGAATGGAACCACAATTCCCAGGTCGACTGGTGGCTCCTCGAAGCCGGCCCCTTCCACAAGGGCCTCCAGAAATTCGTCGAAGACCTGAATCACGTCTATCTGGCCGAACCCGCGCTCTGGGCGGCCGACTTCAAGCACGAGGGCTTCCAGTGGCTCGACTGCACCGACCACGAGCAGAGCATCATGAGCTTCATCCGGCGTGGAGGAGGAGGCGCGGACATCGTCGTCATCCTGAACCTCACGCCCGTGCCGCGCGTGCCCTACCGCATCGGCCTACCCAAGGCGGGCTTCTGGAAGGAAGTCATCAACAGCGACTCCGCCGTCTACGCCGGCAGCAACCAGGGCAACTCGGGCGGCCTCACCGCGCAGCCCACGCCCTGCCACGGCCAGCCCTTCAGCGCGGAGTTCAACCTGCCGCCGCTCAGCATCAGCGTGTTCAGAATTAGAGAATTTCCATAAATAATGTAGCGTTGCCGAACGCTGCTGCCGTGGCAAGATGTGGACGTGAAAGCCATTCCGGTCCCGGTTCGCGAACGGATTCTCAAACTCTACGACCAAGGCAAGGGCACGGCGGAGATCGCGGCTGGCCTCGGTTACTGCGTGGCCGCCGTCCGCCGCGTGCGCCAGCACTGCAAGGC
>JAYTUE010000018.1:0-3069 GCA_043744715.1 Verrucomicrobiota bacterium
CCGCCGGCCAGCAGATGTGGTCGAACCGCTGGGGCAACCTCACCTCCATCCGCTGGGTCTTGGCAGACGGCCAAAATGCGGAGCAGACCAAGGGCGCCATCGAGAAGAGCCTCCTCGCCAACTTGAACCCGGCCGACGTGGGCCTGCGCTTCGAGCCGGTGCGCGAACAGGCGCTCAAGGGCGCGAGCGAGGGCCAGGACTTCGGCGGGCTCTTCATCGGCTTCAGCTTTTTCCTCATCGCCGCCGCGCTGATCCTCATGTCGATGCTCTTCCAGTTCGGCCTCGAACAACGCGCGACGGAGATCGGCACGCTGCTGGCGCTGGGCTTCAAGCCGGGCAAGGTCCGGCGGCTCCTGCTGGGCGAAGGCGTGGCGCTGGCCTTCGTCGGCGGAATCATCGGCGTGGTCGGCGGCATCCTCTACGCGAAGGCTATGATCGCGGGATTGAACTCGGTGTGGAACGAGGCCATCGGCGGCGCGTCGATGGGGTTCTACATCACGCCGCAGACGCTCGTGACCGGCCTGCTCGCCGGTGTCGCCGTCGCGACGATCACGCTGTGGTTCGCGCTGCGGAAGCAGGGCAAACGCCCCGCGCGCGAGCTGCTGGCCGAAGGCGGAGCGGTGGAGGATTTCGCGGCCATGGGTGGGCTGAATCGCGCTGCGACTCAGCCGCCGGGCGCAGCGCGCCCGGCGCTACCCAAACCCTGGCTCGCCTTCGTCTTCATCGTCCTCGCGCTCGCCACGATCGGTGCGGCCTTCGGGTTACCGGACAAGCAGGCGCAGGGCGGCGCGTTCTTCGGCGGCGGAAGTTTCCTGCTCATCGGCGGACTCCTGCTCGCGAGTTGGTGGATGAAGATGAAGGTAGGGCAGGCTTCCAGCCTGCCCATCGGGGACAGGCAAGATGCCTATCCTACCTTGGCCGATCTCGCGACGCGAGCCATCGCCCGTCGCCGCAAGCGTTCCCTCGCCACCATCGCGCTGCTGGCCTCCGGCAGCTTCCTCATCGTGGCCGTCGGGGCGAACCGGCTTGATGCGAATCTCGATGCCACCAAACGCACGGCTGGCACCGGCGGCTTTGCCTTCATCGGCGAAAGCTCGTTGCCGATCGTGGATGATCCGAACACGGAGCGCGGCCGCGAAAACCTGAATCTTCCTGAGAAACCGCTGGCTGGCGTTTCCTTCGTGCCCATGCGCGTGAAGGACGGCGACGAGGCCAGCTGCCTCAACCTCAGCCGCGCCCAACGTCCGCGCCTGCTCGGCGTGAACCCGGAGCTGCTCGCCCAGCGCGGGGCGTTTACGTTTGCGGGGCTCGCGAAGGGGATCACGGCGACGAATGGATGGGAGACCTTGAACGACGATTCGCAGCCCGGATCGTCCAACCTCGAAGTCCCCGCCATCGGCGACGCCAATTCCATCCAATGGGCCATGGGCAAGAAGATCGGCGACACGCTCGACTACGTGGACGAACGCGGGCAGCCGTTCAAGGTCCGCATCGTCGGTGCGGTGGCCAACTCCATCCTCCAGGGCCAGCTCCTGATCGACGAAGCCGCGTTCAAGGCCCGGTTCCCGTCCATCGCGGGCTATCGAATGTTCCTCATCGACGCACCGTCGAACGCGTCGAGCAACGTCTCCGCCGCCTTGTCCCGCTCGTTGCAGGACTTCGGTCTGGAGCTGACCCCGACGGCGACGCGGCTGGCCCAGTTCAACGCGGTGCAAAACACGTATCTCGGAACCTTTCAGATCCTTGGCGGCCTCGGTCTGCTGCTCGGCAGCGCGGGTCTCGGCGTGGTGGTGCTGCGCAACGTGCTCGAGCGCCGGGGCGAACTGGCCGTGATGCAGGCCGTCGGGTTCAGTCGCCGCAAGCTGCGCGGATTGATCCTGCGCGAACACATGACGCTCCTCTGGGCCGGGCTGGTGCTGGGCATGGTGGCCGCTTTCATCGCGGTGCTGCCGGCGCTGCGCCCAGGATCGGACATGCCTTGGGGTTCGCTGGCGGTGACGTTGGCGGCGATCGCGGCGAACGGCCTGCTCTGGACCTGGCTGGCGACGCGCTTCGCCATGCGTGGACAACTGCTGGAAGCGCTGCGGAACCAGTGAACGGTTTGCCCACAGATGAACGCGGATGAACACAGATCAGCAACCGGATGGACGCCCGGTTTGAATAACGGCCGCGCAAGCAGCGCCGCCGACTTCCTCCCTCGCCGCAAGGCGAGTGACAGCATCTGTGTTGATCTGCGCCCATCTGTGGTTACCACCTTTCTCTTTTCTTTAACCTGAAGACTCACTCGATGAATAAACTGACTTTGACTGGAGCGCTGGCGTTGGCGGCCGCGATGCACTGCGGTGCTGCGGAGAAGACGCTGTTCAAGACCGACTTCTCCGATGGGGAAATCGGCAAGGTGCCTGAGACACTGATGATCCTCGACGGCGGATTCAGCGTCGTGGACATCGGCGGCAACAAGGTGCTGGAGCTGCCCGGTGCGCCGCTCGACACCTTCGGCGCTCTCTTCGGTCCGTCGGGCGCGACGAACGTTTCTGTCTCGGCCAAGATCCATGGGACGCTCAAGGGCCGGCGCAGCCCGACCTTCGGCGTCGGGCTCAACGGCGTGGCCGGCCACAAGCTGATGGTCGCTCCCATGAAGAAGGCGCTGGAGATCCGCAAGGAGGACTCCGTCGTGGCCACGGTGCCCTTCGACTGGAAGTCGGGTTCGTGGACGTCCCTGAAGCTTCAGCTCACGGAGGTGAAGCCGGGCACATGGAAGCTGCAAGGCAAGGCGTGGAGCGGAGCCGACGAGCCAAAGGAATGGCAGGTCAGCACGGAGACAACGACCGCGCCGTCGTCGGGCAAGGCTTCGGTATGGGGCAATCCTTTCGCCGGAACGCCGATCCAATTCGACGACGTGGTCGTGTCGGAGGTGAAGTGACAGCGGGAAGACCAAAGCGGCCTTTGCGGTGGACCTCGCGCTTCTACAGGCAGGGCGACGACTCCCGCCGAGCCGTAGGCCGCTCGTCCTCGCGCGGCCAGGCGGTGCTTTGATTCGGAAGTCGCACTGGAACACCCACTGGCCGG
>JAYTUE010000019.1:0-11895 GCA_043744715.1 Verrucomicrobiota bacterium
GTCTCCGCTCTTCCGGCCAGCGTCACCGTTCCGGCGACGGCACCGTCGTAGGGACTTCGGACGGTCTGGAGCCGACCTGAATGGACCGGTTTTCCGGCGATGAGGCTTTGGAGGTTCATGAGATGTGGATAGCCGACAAAGTCCCGGGGAGGCGAATCGGATTCACCGGTTACTCTCCGCAGCTTGAGCGGCGAAGGGTCATCGGTCCTCCGCCTTAGTCAGCTCGAAGGTGTCGAAGAGGCGGCCTTCGAGGTCGTAGGCTTTGAACTGGATCGTCCGGTCCTGGACCGTCGCGAAGCAGTAGTGATGGCCGCGTGCGACATGGATGCTGAACCACGCCCTCTGCGGCGCGGCCTGCTCCAATCCGCCGCCCCCGCCGCCGCTGACGATATAGCGCACGCCCTTCTTCTGGTTGATCGACATGTTGAGGATCGGCCAGGTGCGTTCATAGCTGTGGATGTGCCCGGCGAAGGCGATGTCCACGCCGTATTTCTCGTAGAGCGGCACGAGATGTCGCGCGTTGTCGTCGCCTTGGAAAAATGGCCGGGCCGGCTTGCCCTTCCAGTTGTCGCCGTAGTCGTCCTCGTCCGAGCTGAAGCACGGATGGTGGTGCGCGGCGAACTTCCACGTCGCCTTCGACGCCGCCAGCGCCTTCTCAAGCCGCTTGTATTGCTCGCTCTCCGGGCGGCAGTCCTTGTTCGAGTCGATCATGAAGAACTCCGCGTTGCCGCACTTGAAGGTGTAGAAGTATTCCGGCTCCGGCAGGTGGAAGTAGTCGTAATACCAGTGCGAATTCTTCTCGTGGTTGCCGATGACCGGGAAGGCCGGCACGTAGCTGAAGAGCCGCGAGCACGGCTCGAAGAGATCGAGGACCCATTGCTGTTTGGCGAAGCCGTCATCCACCACGTCGCCGACGTGCAGCATGAAGTTCGGGCGCAGCGCGAAGATGCCATCGGCGCACCCGCGCGTGACCTCGGGATTGCGCTGGGTATCGCCGAGGATGCCGAAGGCCCAGGCGTCCTTCTCGCCGGGCATGGTCTGGAAGCTGAGCACCTCGCTCCGGGCCATGTTCCCTTCCGCGTCCGTGCAGGTGACGCGGTAGAAATAGCGCGTGAATGGCTTCAGGCCGGTCAACGGCACGGTGACGATGTTCGTGGCGACAGCGCTGCCGGCACGCAGTTTCAGCGGCTGCGCCTCGGCGTATTCCACCGTCATGTTCGACGGCTGACTGGTCTCGGCCATGACGACCATGCCCGTGGCACTGCCGGCCTGGAGGTAGGGCTTCACGATGAAGGTTAGCTTCTCGTTGAGCGACTGCTGGTAGTCGAGCAGGCCCTGGTTCTTGGAAACCACTTCGGCGATCTCCGTCGCCGCCATGACGCGGGCGTAGGTCTTCACCTCGTATAGGCCGCCGTCCATCGGGTTCAGCTCGTTGTCATCGACGAACGCGCCGACGGCCAGACTGCCGCGTTCCGGATACAGGATGTCCCCGGACTGCGCGGTGGATTCGGCGTCGGGCTTGCCGTTCACATAGAGCCGCATGGTCGTGCCGTCGTAGGTGGCCGCGACGTAGAACCAGCGGCCTGGCTGGATGGGTGTCTTGCCGGCCAGCGCGGTGAGTTTGCCATTACCATCATCGGCACCGGTGGTGGCGAGGGTGAAGACGAAGTGCTTCTGGTCGTAGCCGAGCAGCCAGCCTTTCTCGAACTCGCCGTTGTCCTGGAGCAGACCGGTGATGCCGCCATCGGGCTGGGTTTCGTTGAGGAACACCCAGGCACCGACTGACAATTCCTTCTTCGGGAGAACCGGGCGGGCGGCGGCCATGTCGGGTGCGGCCAGCAACCAATCGGTCAGGCCGTTGAAGACCATCGCCTGCGCGGGGCCGATGTTCGTCAGCGCGGGTTCGCCCATGACCTTGGCGTTGAGCTTGTGGGTCAAATCCTGCCAAGTGCCGTTCTCGATGGGATGCGTGCCGGTGGCGAAATGGAACAGGAGCCGGTCCTCGACCTTGTCGGGATGGGCAAAAAGCGGGCGCGCCAGGATAACGCACAGCACGCCCAAGAGCAGAATGCGAAACGGCAGGGCAGTGCTTCCAGCCTGCCCAAGTCGAGACCAGCCGACTGGACCTGGCAGGCAAGATGCCCGCCCTACCTTGCCGCGGTTGGTCGTTATTTTGGCGGCTCCCGCGGTTGAGCGATTCATCGATTTTGGGCGGCGTTGCAGGTGAAGTCGAAGATGTCGAAGTTGCGGAGGTCGCCGGCGGCGCGCGAGGCGTAGGCGGGAGAAAGCGGTTCGCTCAGGATGAAAGGGACCATCTCCTCATAGCGCCCGCCATGGGAACGGAGCGTGGAACCGACAGCCTTCAGATCGTGGTATTCCGGCGTGCGGCCGAGGACGACGTCGCGGCCGGAGATGACGACCAGTTCGCCCAAGCGATCCGCTGGAAGCTCCAGTTTCCGGGCGGCGGTCGGGCGGTCATGGACTTCGGTGACGCCGGGAAGTTCACCGATCCACTTGGCGACGACGGCAGGTTGGATTCCCTCCGGCACATGGACGACGGCATAGGAGCCGAGCGCACCGTGGTGGGCCACGTAGGGGTCGGTGATGGGCAGGACGACGCGGAACTCGGCCTCGAAGGCCTCTGCCAGTTCGCTCTCCAGGTAGATGACGTTGGGCGACCCGTCGGGTTTGCGCTTCGCATTCATGCCGTGGTCCGCCGTCACACCGATGGCGGCGCCAAGCGCCAGCAACCTTCCGATCTGCTCGTCGATGGCCGCGTAGAAATCGAGGATCTCGGGCTCCTCGGGGGCGAACTTGTGCTGCATGTAGTCCGTCGTGCTCAGGTAGAGGAAATCGGCCCAGCCGGCTTCGAGCAGCTTCACGCCGGCCCTGAGGACGTAGATCGAGGCGTCGCCGGAATAGATCTGCGGCGTGGGGCCGACGAGGGTTTCCACGTCGTCGATACCGTGGCTGGCGAGACGCGCGTCACGGGCCTTCTCGGAGGAGAAGGCGATTCCACCGGCCGCACCCGGCACAGGCGAGGGCGCCTGTGCCACTACCAAGCCGCTGGCGAAGATGTCGCGGAGTTTTTCCTTGGCGGTGACCACGGCAACCTTGCGGCCGGACTTCTGCGCGGCGGGGAACAGCGTCGGCACCCGGACAAAGCTGGAGGAGTTCATCATCACTTCCCGGCCCGAAGCGGGATCGAGGAAGAAGTTTCCGCTCATGCCGTGGACCGACGGCGGCACGCCCGTGACGATGGAGGTGTTGTTGACGTTGGTGAACGTGGGCATCGCGGCCCGGGCCATCCCGCGCCATCCGCGGACGGACATCGCCTGGAGATTCGGCATCCGCCCGCGCGCGAAGGCCGCGTCGAGATATTCGTCGGCCGAACCGTCGAGGCAGACGACGACGACGGGTCGGGCCGGCGGACGATAGGTGCGGCCGTTCACGGCGAAGGCATGGTTGCTCGGGGAAATCATTGTGTTCTCGGACCGGCTGATCCTGGGCACGGCTTTGGCGATGGCGGCACGGGTAAAATGGGGAAGCCCGGCGGCGGCTCGCCTCGCCTGCGCTTCATAGGGGCAATCTAAAAATGGTTCCTGGCGAGCCCGAATGTGACACACGGAATGACACACCGGAACCCGCCAGGAAATTCACTTCCATCCAGAAGTGAAAAAGTAGAAGGGCGGCCGGCTCACCGGCCGCCCATGGATCCGGCTAGCGGCTGAGCCGGTAGAACGTGGGGGCTCCGGCGGCGGGCAACACGACGTTGCTGGCACCGTCGGTGTTCGGAACGTCTTCCCAGACGATTGGAGCGGCGAGGCTGCCGGTCTTTTGGAGCTTGAGGCCGGAGGCTCCGATCCAGGACATGCTGATGTTGCTGCCGGACGGGACGGCCGCAATGGAGCCGGCGGCGATGGCCACGGCCTTGGTGACTTCGATCCCGGCCTGGCCGACGGCGTAGACAGCCGTGGCTTCCTGCTGGGTCAAAGCGCGACGCCAGATGACGACTTCGTCCATGGCGGCGTTCGTGATGCCGACACCGTTGCCATCGGTGTAGGTGCCCGTGCCGTCCTGGCCGATGTTGAAGGTCTTGCCGGCCGCAGCGTCGATCGAGCCGGCCCCGTTGCCGATGGACCGGGTGTCACGAAGGACGCCGTCGAGGTAGGTGCGGGCTCCGTTGGTGCGGGCGAAGACGACCAGCAGGTGATGCCAACGGCCGTCGTCGACCCTGATTCCCGGGTTGTAGTCCGTTCGGGTGCCGTTCAAATCCCGGTAGTTCCATCGCAGGCCACCGGTCGTGAAGATGACGAAGCCGGGGTTGCTGCCACTGCCCCAGTCCTTGTTCCCGAGCAGGGCCGGATCACCCTTGAAGCTGTTCGTCGGGATGAACGCCCAGAGGGCGACGGTGAAGTCGTTGGTCGCGCCGAAGCTCAGGTCCGCCGGCGTGGTGGCCCCGAACGTGGCGTAGTTGAACGAGCTTCCGTTTTGGACCGTGGTGATCTGGAGCGCACCGCTGCCGACCTTGCCGGCAACGAATCCAGGGGCTCCAACCGCAGTAGCGTTGTTTCCGCGGCCGGACGAATCGGCCGTGTTTCCGTCGAACTTCATGTAGGCCACCATGTCGTTGGTGATGGCGCCGGAGAACACACCCAGGCTCACCACGCTGCTGGTGACCGAGCCGCTGGTATTGCCGACGATCACGGAGATCGCGCCGGAATCGGACGACTGGACCGACGGGTAGAAAAGGTTCGATCCCGTAGCGCCGCCGAGCGCGGTGCCGTTCCTGAGCCACTGGAAGGTGAGCGGCTGCCGGCCGCGAGCGGCGACGGACATCGTCACCGGCCAACCGGGGCTGCTGAGCCTAGAGGCGGGCTGCGTGGTGATCTCGGGAACGGACACGACCGTCAGGGTCGCCTGCGCGCTGGGCGTCGTGCCGTCGGAGTTCTTCACGAGCACGGAGTAGGCGCCGGCGTTGTTCGTCTCGACGGTGGCGATGAAGTAGGACGCGTTGGTTGCGTTGACGATGTTGGCTCCGTTGAACTGCCACTGGTAGGTGTAGGGCGGGTTGATGCTGGCCACGACGGTGAAGGTGACAGGGCTGCCGACGTCGATCTTCTGGGAGGCGGGCTGCGTCGTGAGGACGGGGGTGTTGATGCTGTAAACACCCACGTCGTCGAGGGACCAATACCAGCTGGCAGTGCCAGTCTGGAGGAAACGGAAACGGACCGTGGCCCGGCCGTCGCCGGACGGAACACGCAGCACTTCGATCCGTTTGGATTCAAAGGAATCGTCGTTGATCCGGCCGCTGATGTTGGCCGGCTTGATCGACGAGATCGGCGCGAGGACGAACGCGCCGTAGTTCGTGGCGTAGGCGGCGCCGGCATCGACGGTGTTCATCGTCGCAGTGACATCGACGACCCCGTTGGTGCGTTTCACGTCGGCCACACCGCCTTCATCGTCCAGCAGGTAGGTCAACGGCAGCCAGTTGGCTCCCTGGTCGATGGAGTATTCCACCGCGCCGAGACTGTCCTGGTTCTGCTCATAGGAGCTGAAGAACCCGAGGAAGATGTTGGACCTTCCGGTCAGGTTGTAGTCGGGCGAATAGGCGACCTGGACCTGCGAGCCGCCGCGGTTGTCGGACTCGCCGTAGAGCGTGTTCCCGTGGATGAGACCGTCGAGCAGCGCGCCGTTCAGGACAATGGGATTGCGGTTAAACCGGCGGGTATCGAGCGAGTAGAGGCGGTTGCTGCTGACGACCACGAAGTCCTTGTAGGAATCCGAGGTGAAGTTGTTCAGGTCGAACCCGGCGGTCAACGTGGTGGTGAGGTTGGTCAGGGTCCAGCCCGCCGGGACGGCGCCTTCGGCGGTGGAGTCGAAGTTCTCGAAATAGATCGGAGATGGCAGCGTGACCGCCTGGTATTGGCCGATGGTGAAGGTCCAGCGGTTCGACGAGACGCCCGCCACATTGTCGGACCAGACCAACGCGGCTGCGTGAAGGGAACCGGGCGCAAGGATGTTGGTGGTGGTGTAGGCGATGTCGAACCCGTCGGCCACGACGCCGACAGTCGGAGTCACAACGACGCCATCGAACCAAAGCTGGATGGACGGTTGCGAGATGACGGTGTCGCCGTTCTTCAACGCAGCCGTGATCGTCGGGATCGGGGCCACACCCGTGACGCTCACGCCGGGAGAGCGCGTGAAGATGTAGGAAGGAACCGGCGGAATGACCTGCGGAACTCCGGCGGCCGTCGCGGCTCCGAGTGCGAGCATCTGGCCGGCGTTCAACGCGGTGGGCCGGAGCTGGACACTGTTCACGAAGCCGGCGGCGGCGTTGCCCTTCTCGTCGTTGAAGAGGATGGAAGTTCCCGGGGCGTCGAGCGCCCAGCGGTCCAGAGTGGTGATCGCCTCGCTGCCGACTTCCTGGCCGTTGACATACTTGCGGATCTGACCTGCGGCACCGTCGACCACAAACCCGATGCGATACCAGGTATTGGCGGCAATGGTTCCATGGAACGTGCGGGAACCGATGGCGTTGCCGGAGCTGACGAAGAGTTCCGCCGTGTTCGCGACTCCCTGGATCACGCCCTTGTCGGCGTCGAGGATGCCACGGGTCTTGCCGGTCGAGGCGGACGGATAGAGGACGTCGAGGACCAGCGTGTAATTGTTCTGGAGATTGCCGGAGTCTCCGCTGTTGGGGCCGGCCATCACGTAGCCCATGCCGTTCGTGCTGGCAGGAAAGCCCATGACCGAGGCGATACCGCCGTTGATCAACGGCAGGCCGAGCGCGGTCGTGGTGCCGAAGACGGTGTTGGTCGCGGTATTGTTGCCGACACCGTCACGATAGGTCAGCGCGGAGCCCACGGTGGCGTTGAGGTTTCCGGCGTTGAAGTCCCACTGGCCCGATGGCTGGGCCAACGAAGTGAGGGCGGAGGCGGTGAGAAGCCCGGTTGCGAGGCTGTTCCTCATGATGTGTTTCAATGTCATGGATGGGGTCGGTTGTGGTCCCGCCAACAGGGCGGAACCGTGGGGATTTTTTTGGCTGGAATAATGACTTGGCCCTACTTGCGGGCGCGGTAGACGGCGAGGGCCTTTTCGGCACGGGCGTCGCCGTTCTTGGCGGCTTTCACGAGTTCCTGGAGCGAGCTCATCAGGGCGTCGCCGGTGGCGCGTTGCTGCTCAGGGGTCAGCGCGGGATCGCGGCTGATGCCGTATAGGGCAAGGAAGCCATCGGTGGTCTTGTTCTCCCTCAGCGATGAACCCGCCAACTGGACGACGGTCCGCAATTCGCCCGGGGCGTTCGCGAAGGCGGCATCGAGGGATGCGGCCGTTTTTTGAGGATCCGCAGGCGCGGGTGCTTTGCGCCCGCCGCATCCGCTTGGGAGAGCCAGGGCCGCAGCAAGCAGCATTGCGGGGCCGAACTTGGCCGATGATGAAAAGCGCATGGGTATCTCCTACTTCTTCGGATCCTCGGTTCCGGTGAACCACCGGAAGTCGACTCCAGTCTTGGAGTAGGGAACGGACGAGGTGTGCCCGTCGGCCCAGAGCACTTGGCACTTCTTGTTGTGACGCCACCATTCGTATTCCATCTCGATGCCGGGATAGAGGGAGGCGAGGCTATACTTCCACTGGGTCAGGCATTCGGACCTGCCTGGAAACAAGCCGATCGTGTCCGACTCCCCTTCCATCGCCTGTTCCGCCGCATCCGTGGCGAAGATCATTTGCGAAGGATTTTTGTAGGAAGTCGTTTTTTTGGGACCGGACTGGGTCGAATCGTAGGCTTGGACAATGAAGCGGTTGATGCCGTAGCTGGAGTTCAGCCACCACTCGGACGGATAGTTCAGGCCGTCCTCACGCCATTCATCGACGTTCTTGGCGTTCGGACACCGGAAGACCTTCCGCGTGCCGCCGAACAGGTTCAGGTAGGCGATGCCCCAGTAGGCCTTGGGATCATTGGGTGAAAGCAGAGTCTCGGTCCTCGGGTTTGCCGACCATTGACCGTTGTTCGGGATGCTCCCGTTGACGTGGTGGAAGGTTTCGCCGTTCTCCTGGGCGTAGAGCTGGGTGCCGATGCCGATCTGGCGGAGATTGTTCAGGCAGGTCGCGGCTTTGCTCTTCTCCTTCGCCTTGGACAAGGCCGGCAGGAGCATTCCGGCAAGGATCGCGATGATCGCGATGACGACCAGGAGTTCGATCAAAGTGAAGCCGCTGCGGTGCGGTGGACGATTCGTGATCATTAGTAGCTTCGCCGGGATGGGAAGGGGGCACGCCGGTCGGGCCCCGGTTGGGAGTGGGGTGGACCACCCGGCTGAGGAGAACTTCGGACAAGCGTGTGACAAACCTTCGGAGGGATTGTGACGATCACGCCAGCATCGCAAGACGAGGTTGTCTTAGATCCGGCATCTGATCGTCACGAATGCCCAATGGACTGCGTGTGCCTGTTCGGTCGACGATTCCTGCGATCTCTAGCATGTCCTCAATTTCCAATTCTTCCTTTGATGCTGTGGTCATCGGCGCGGGCATCGTCGGTTTGGCCAATGCGCTCGCCCTCGCGAAACGCGGCCTGAAGGTCGTGGTGCTCGAACGCCATGACCGCGCCGAGGGCGCCTCCATCCGCAACTTCGGCATGATCTGGCCCATCGGCCAGCCGGCGGGTTCTCTCTTCTCCCAGGCGCAGCGCTCGCGTGAGATCTGGACCACGCTGGGAAGGGAGGCGGGTTTCTTCATCCGCGAAACCGGCTCGCTCCATCTGGCGCATCGGGAGGATGAGGCCGGCGTGGTGGAGGAATTTGTGCGCCTGGCCCCGGATCTCGGCGTTCCGGTGAAGCTGCTCTCGCCTGCGGAGACGCTGGCCCGGTCTCCCATGACGAATCCGGAGAATCTCCGCTGCGCCCTCTGGAGCGCCGGCGAAGTCTGCGTCGATCCCCGTGAAGCGATCGCCCAGTTGCCGGACCATCTCCATCGGGCTTTCGGCATCGAGTTTCATTTCAGCACGCCCGTGGTCTGCATCGACGACCAAGCGGCCGTCACGTCGGACGGGCGAGTCTTCCGCGCGCCATGGATCGTCGTCTGCACGGGCGAAGATCTGCGGACGTTGTTCCCGGAAGCCTACGCCGGTTCGGGCATCCGCCGTTGCAAGCTCCAGATGCTCCGGACCGTTCCGCAGCCGGCGGGCTGGAATCCTGGCCCGATGATCGCCAGCGGCCTGACCCTCCGGCACTACGCCATCTTCCAGGTGTGCCCTTCGCTCAAAGCCGTGCAGGCACGTGTCGCTCGGGAAACGCCCGAGCTGGACCGCTTCGGCATCCATGTGATGGCGTCGCAGCACCGCGATGGCGGCATGGTCCTGGGAGATTCCCACGAATACGGGGCCGACATCACGCCGTTCGACCGCGCGGAGATCGACGAGTTGATCCTGCGCGAACTGAGGCCGCTGGTGCGGCTGCCGCACTGGGAAATCGCCGAGCGCTGGCACGGCGTCTACGCCAAGCATCCGTCGCTCGCTGAATTCACGGCCGAACCCGCGCCGGGGGTGGTCGTGATGAATGCGCTGGGCGGTGCGGGGATGACCCGGTCCTTCGCCGTGGCGGAAGATTTTTGGAGCGGGCGCTAGGAACGAAGCCGGTTCCGAAGCCGTCACTTCACCACTTGGAGAACCGACTCGCGTCCGTGCCTCCGGGCAAAGAAGACCCACGCACCGAGGAGTGAAAGGACGGCCAGTCCCGCGACGATCCAGCAGGTCAGCTCGAAGAAGCCGAGGAACCCGCCGGAGATCTTGAAATACGGCTTGGCCAGCATCACCGCCACGTAGCCGAGGTAGCCGGAAGCATCGGCCAGATACATCAGGTAGCCCAGGTTGCCCCGGTCCCGCGTCAGGGCGATGAGCCTCTCGAAGATGGTCGTGTGGACCGCGACGTAGGGAAGGTAGAGGCCGAGGCCGACCAGCACCATGAAGGGGAACGCACCAAGCCATCCAGCCCGTCGGGCGAGCAGCGCCGCGATGAGGAGCGCGAACCCGAAAATCGCCACGCCCAGTCCGGCGAAGAAGGCGCGGCGGTTGTCCCGGATAACCACGACGAACCCGTTCACCATCATGACCCCAAGGGCGACCCACATCTCCGACGTGGTGAAGACCGACGGCTGCCCGGTAGTCCCCAGCCCGGTCCATATCTCGGGAGCGAAGTCCGCGCGGATGCTCCGCAGCACCGTGACTAGGAGGAAGGCCAGCGTGATCAATCCCAGCCCCGCGCCGTGCCGCCGGATCATGGCCCGGCGGTCGGCCGTGGTCATGGGCGTGCGTTCGGATCGTTCGGCCACGTCGGCGCGGTCCGGCGGCGGAATCCGACGGAGCATTTCCACGAAGAGAACCAATGGGACCAGAAAGATGAGCCCCGCCGTGAAGGGCATCCACGCTTCTGAAACACCCGCCTTGAGCAGCCACGCCCCGACAGATTTGGTGAAGCCGTCGGCGAGGATGAAGCTGACGCAGAGCCCGGCGACGAAGGCTTCCGTCAGCCGCCGGCCTTCAAGGAATCCCAGCACGAGCCCGAAGACCATGCCGAGCGGCAGTCCATTGAGAAAAAGGCAGGCCGCGTTGTAGGGACGCGGCACCACCGCGAAGAGCAGGAGCGCCGCTTCGGCGATCCCGATCAGCCCGAGCAGCGTGACCGCCCGGCGTTCCGGCCGCATCTCGGAGATGACCTTGATCCCGACGATCTTCGAGACCATGTAGCCGAGCACCTGCGACATGACCAGGAGGGCCTTGAAGCCGTCGCCCCATTCCGCATAGCCGGCCGCGGTGAACGGTTTACGGAAGCCATACATGCACGCGTAGGTGCCGAACGCCGCCACGATGCACCACAGGGAAAGGAGAATCCGGTTGGAGGCCCAGGCGGGCCGGCGAACGGGGGGATCCACTGCGGCCGCAGTTGCGCTCATGGTGAAGATGCCGGAAGGAAGCGCGCCCAGGCGCTCATGCCGTGCGGGTGCGGGATCAGGCGGACTGGCGGACGAAGGACTCGATCAAGCTGCGGAACTCGGCGATGTCCGGAGTCTTCATGTCGGACATTTTGCCCATGTCGTCATAGCGGCGCAGGCGCACGGCCGCCTCGAAGTGCGGGAGCGTTTCAAATTCGCGGGCCTCCTCGTCGGTCATGGGACCCCCTTGAAGATCCAGGCTCTGACGGGAGGCTTCGGACAAGTCGGCCAGGTAGTCGGGCTCCTTCCAGCAGAGATAGCGCTTGGCCGCCACATGCAGCCGGACCGGCTCCACCACCTCGGGCACGAAATGGCGTTTCAACCGGTTCGCCCCGATGTCCTCATGTCGGGCATCCACGCCCTTGTGGGCGACGTCCTCACCCAGGTCGTGGAGCAGATGGCCGTAGTCGTGCAGCAGGCACGCGACAACGAGGCTGGGCGCCTCTCCGTGACGCTGGGCAAAGACCGCGCACTGGAGCGCGTGCTGGCGCTCCGTCACGTCCTCGCCGTAATGACGGTCCCCGCGCTCGACGAAATTGCGGAGGACTTCGTCGACAACCTCGGTAGGAGTCTGCATCGGTCCAGCCTAGCGTTTGACGGGGGGCACCGCGTGAACACCCAGAAACGATCCTGTGACGTGTCCATGAAGCGGCTATGAACTCGCCTCGGCGTCGCATGGGGGTAGGCGGCTGGTCCCACCAGTGAAGCCACAGGTCCGGCTTATGTGTCCCGGACCCTGGGCAAAACCCTCGGCGTCGTGATCTGTCTGCTTCTGGGAATCGACGGAAACCGGTTCCTCGCTGTTTTCAGTGGGTAGCCATGCGTCTTGCGGCTCCGAGTTGCTCTGGACTGCTCGACCGCGTTCTCCCTCACCCCAGCCCTCTCCCGCTGGGAGAGGGCTGGGGTGAGGGAGAA
>JAYTUE010000020.1:0-11869 GCA_043744715.1 Verrucomicrobiota bacterium
TCATGGTGTCCGGGGTCTTCGGGCTTTGCGCCGCCGAAGTGAAAACCAACACCAACAACACGGTGGTGAAGGCCAACCAGCTGGACGACACGACCAAGATCGGGATCGGCGATCAGATCAGTTTCCGCATCATTGAAGACCGGGACCAGCCGAGATCCCTGTCGGTGACCGATTCCGGAGAATTGGATGTTCCCTACGCGGGACGCGTCAAAGTGGTGAACAAGACCTGCAAGCAGCTGGCCGGGGAATTGAAGACGCTTCTGGAGAAGGACTACTACCACGTCGCGACCCCCATGGTTGCCATAGACCGCGTGGGCGCACGGAACATGGATCAGGTGCTCGTGACCGGGGCGGTCGGACGGCCGGGTTATGTCGATCTGGCGCCGGGCGACAAAGTGACCATCAGCAAGGTGATCCAAAGCGCCGGGGGATTGTCCGGAATGGCCAAAAAAGTGGTCAAGGTTACCCGGACCAAGGACGGAATAAAGCAGGAGATGAAGGTCGACATGCGGGAGATCATGGAACGGGCCAAGGTCGACCAGGACATCCAGATCTTTCCCGGCGACCACATCTTTGTTGAAGCCAGAATATTTAACCCCCTATGAGCAACGGATACGGCAAGGGCTACGGCTACGGCTATCGCTACGCGGACCAGGGCGGGATCTCGACCGCGGCGGTCGCCTCCCACCTCCATCCCTACTGGCAAGGGCTGAAGAAATACTGGTGGCTTCCCACGATCCTGGCCGCAGTGGCGGCGGGCGGCATGTTCGTCTACGTGCAGAAACTGGACTCTCCTCCTTTCACCTCCTACGCGGCCATGTCGATCTCGATCCGGTCCGCCGTGGACAACGCCGTGGTTTCCGTCTCCGACGACATGGCGGCCACCCAGACCGAGATCATGACTAGTCCCGAGATGAAGCGCCGGACGGATGCAAAGGTGCAGGCCATGTATCCGTCGGAAGGGGTTTGCCAAGTAACACTCCGGGTATCGGTTCAGCCCCGAAGCAGCCTTTTCCAGATGGAGGCCAATGGAAACCAGCCGGGGTATGTGCAGAAGTTTCTCGATACGTTCATGGACGAGTTTCTCCAGGTCAGGCTGGAGAGCCGCCAGACCAACCTGGACCGGACCATCATCACCATCCGCGACCAGCTCAGCTCGGATGACCGGGAGTTGAAGGAGAAAACCCGCAAACTGATCGATTTCCAGAAGAAATACAGCGTGGACCTTCTCCGCGAACGGGCGGTCAGCTCCGCCGGCCTCTATGCGCGCCTCTCCTCCAACGGCGAGGACATGCGGCTGGAGCTCGAGCTGCTGAAAAAACTTTCCCTCGAACAGCAGCTCGACCGCGAGGCCCGCATCGGGCGCTCCGGCGGTTCTGTCCGCGCGCCCAAGCCGACCGGCAAGGATTTGAAGGATGGCGAAGTGGAAGATCCGCTCTCCGCCTCCAAGAACGATTCGCTCCAAAGCATCTACGCCACGCGCCAAAACCTCGAACTGCTCCGTTTCCAGCAGCAGGAATCCTCCGTCGACCTGAAGCCGAAACATCCGAAGATGATCGACCTGGCCGAGGCGATTAAACGCACCGAGAAAACACTGGCGGTCCTGACCTCGCAGGCGGAAGACCAGATCGAAAGCCGCAAGAGGCGGGTTGAGCTGGAGGCCGCGTTCCTCAAGGAGCAGATCGCGCAGGCGGAAAAACGCGCGGAAGACGCGGGGGTTCTCATCTCTGAACACGACCAGCTGAAAGCCGACGTCAGCCGCCTGATCCCACGGATCGAGAAGCTCCAGGAATCCATCCGGAACATCGAGCTGCGCGACGCCCTGACGATCGAAACCATGAACAGGGTCCGGGCGGCCTCCGAGGCCGTGCAATACCCGATCAAGAAGCTTCCCCGCCTGATCATCGCCGCGAGCGCCGGCCTGGTGCTCGGGCTCGCCATCATCGGACTGGTGGTCTTCCTGGATGACAGGGTCAATTCATTGACCGCCCTCAAGGCCGCCTTCCAGGAACCGATCGTGGGGCAGGTGCCCGAGGTCCGGCCCAAGGTCGAGGGCCAGTTGATCGACCTGGTGATGGAAGACGACGAGCGCCACAGTTTTGCCGAATCGTTCCGCAACATCCGTTCGGCGCTCCTCTTCATGGAGGAGGAAAACCAGAGGCCCAAGACGATCATCATCACCAGCTCCATCCCGGAAGAGGGCAAATCGAGCATCTCGGCCAACCTTGCGAGGACCATGGCTTTTTCAGGTTCAAGGGTGCTTCTGGTCGATGGCGACCAGAGGCGATGCTCCCTCAACGAAAAGCTCAAGATGCCCATGGAGCCCGGCTTCAGCGATGTCCTGACCAAGAAGATGAAACTGGAGGAGACCGTCCTGCAGACCGATGTCCCGAACCTCTGGTTCCTGCCCCGGGGCACGGCCATCAAGAACCCAGGCGAGCTGTTCATCGGATCTCCGGCCAACGATTTCCTGCGCGATGTCTACGACAAGTATGACTTCATCCTGATCGACACGCCGCCGGTGCTGGCTGCGGACGATACGACCAGCCTCGCCCCCAAGGTGGATGGCGTCCTCTTCGTCATGCGTGGTGAATTCACCTCGGCCCGCCTCGCCAGGCAGTCGCTCGAACTGCTCTACAATCGGCACACGCGTGTTCTCGGGTTGGTCTACAACCGCGCCAACCTGTTCCTCCCTGAATACTCCTACTACAAATACGCCTCCTACTATAAGACGCCGGTGGCCGACACGGCGAAGGCTGAAGTGAAGTCCAAAGACAAGGCGTGACCGGATCCCGGGGCTTCGGAAATACAAGCATCGCCTCCTGCGCCTAGGCGGGCTCGGTGTGAAGCTTTTGAACAAGGACCGCCCCCGCTGAATCAGGCGAGGTATCTCGTCCCGAAGTTTAGCGAGTCATCGCGCGACGATGATGCCGTTGGAGATTGAATCGGGGTGATGGAAGGGGCCACGACCGAGGCTGGCCGAGCCCATTTTCGATGTAAGCAGAAGCCGTTCGGTCCAGGCTGAAACGCCCATGATTTCCGCCCAAGATCCCGGCTGAAAAGCGGGGTGGGATGCCCCGCAGCAGGCTGGAAGCCTGTTTCATCATCCACCGGAAACTGAATCTTCAGGCAGGCTCTGAAGTGTTTCAAAGGCTTCATCGTCAAGGAACCGCACCGCAATGCGTTTCACCGCCAACTCCGCTTGGGGCGTTCTACAAGGCCGGTGCCTGGGATGCTTTTAGAAGACTGGCGTTGAGGAGCGCGCGCTCTTCCGGAAGGAGCGAGGCGTCGTCGGCCAGGGTCAGATACCGTCGGGCTTCCTTGATCCGTCCTGCTTCGACGAGGGCGGACGCATAGTAGACTGCGACGCCGGGTTTGCTCCGGACGGCATCAGGAATGCGTCCAAAAACGAGGAGAGCCTCGGGAATTTTTCCGTTCTTCTGCAGGGCGAACGCGTGGGTCGACGTCACGAGCGGATCATTGGGCCGCGTGGTGACGGCTTCGGACGCAAGTTTCGCCGCCATGGCGATGTTCGTGTTCAGCAAAAGGGAAAACGCCGCCACGTTGTTCTTCGCAAACCAGTCCTCCGGAGACGCGCGGAGCAGCCGTTCGGAAATCTCCAGCATTTGCGGCGTCTGCTTCAGTCGGTAGTGGGTGTCGAAGAGAACCAACTGGGCCCACCGGCTGTCCGAAGGGGCTGCCGAGGCCGCCTGGAGGACTTGCATGGACTCCTCCTTCCATCCCATCTCGACGGCCAGCTGCCAGATCTGACGGCGGGACTGGGGATTCTTCTCCCCCAATTCCCAAGCCTTGTTCCAAGCCGACTTGGCCGAGGCTTCCTGCCTCTGCGTGCGATGCAGGCGTGCCAGCCACAACAGCCTTGAATGGTCGTTCTCGCCCCAGAAATCCCCTTCCAGCCAGCGGATGCAGCCTTGGACGTCGTTCGACAGAAGGTGGCTTTGGATTCGGGCGTTCTGGATGGCCGGCTGGGCGGTGATGTTGGTGCCGAGCGAGGCCAGCCAGGCGTGTGCGCCCCCTCCGTTGCCGGTTCCCATCATCATCCACGTCGCGAGGCTCAGCGTGCTTTGCAGGTTGGAAGTGGCGCGGCGTTGCAGGCTCTCCAGCCGTGCGGTCAGCGCGGGAGAATTCTCGACCCGGAGCAGTTCCATCTGCTGGATCTCGTCGCCGAAGTCGGTTTTGCCGGATCGAAAAATCTCCTCCACCCAGCGGCGGGCCACGGGCGCGTCACGGCGGTTCAACGCTTCGACCGAGAGCATTCTGAGGGCGTCGTGCTTCAGTTCCGGAATGCCCGTCGATTGTTCGAGGACGTTGCGGGCGGAGGCGCGGGTCGCTTCGTTGGTCGAACCGACCTGGATGTTGGCGAGGTGAAATTTGTAGGTCGGGTTGGCCGGCTCCAGACGGAGAGCTTCCAACGCCGCCGCCTCGGCGGAAACGGGGTCGCCGGTCGCCAGAGCCACCTGGGACTTGAGCGAAAGATACATCGGGGTGGTCCGGGCGGTGAGATCGATGGTGGCCAGCGATTGTGCGGCGGAGGACTTATCGCCGATCCGGAGCGCCGTGCGGACGAGATCGAACCGATGCTTCACGGAACCGCGATCAGCCGTCGCCACCGCGAGGCGCAGGGAGATGGCCTCGGACGGGCTGAGCTTCTCCGCAGTTTCCGCCAGAAGGATCAACGGCTCGATGGTGCCCGGGCGGATCTGGACCGCGCGCCGCAGGGCGAAACTGGATTGCCGCCAGTCACCGAGGGCGGCGGCCGATTTGGCCGTTTCGATCAGGTGGGAATACCGCCATGAGTCATAGGCGTCGTAACCCAGCACGGCCCCCAATATCAGTCCCACGGCAGCCGCCATCTTGATCAGGCGGCGTCGCCAGATGGAGCTGGGCGCTTCCGGTTTCCACGGTTCTGGATGACTCATCAGGTTGTTTTTCGGAACAAACCGGTTCCGGGTCAAGAAACGAGCGGAACGAATCGCGCTCCCATGGGAGAAGGTGAGGGCCGGGCTCAGTTTTGCGGCGGGGCATCGCGGAGCTTGAACGAAGCCATACCATCCACCCCGGCCACGCCATCGACGCAGAAGCGTTCGAGATATTCCGGCGTGTCGAAGAGGTGGTTGTCCACGGGTGCCTGCTCCCGGCGGATAAGGAACTTCAGCTCGTCCAGATTGGCCGACCAGCCGGCGCCGTTGCAGAACTGGACGCCTGCGAACTGCGTCTTGTAGAGCGCGCGGTCGGAATAGCAGGTGCCGAGGTGGATCGCGTCGTAGCCGATGTTGGCAAAGTGCTGGACGGCGGACGTCATCATGAACATGCCGAGGCTTCGTTGAAAGGCGGCTAGGTCGTAGAAGGCGAAGTAGTAGTAGGCCACCCGGTCAGGCTCCAGGTAGAGGAGCGCGGTCCCCAGCTCCCTTCCGGTGGCTTCCTCGCGGTAGACCAGCAGGTGGGAGATCACCGGCGAATTCATCAGCCGGTCCATCCGGGTGAAGCCCATGACGTCTTCACCGAAACGCTGGTCGGCGTAGGCCTTCCACGATTGCCGCCTCTCTTCCGAGAAATCGAAATCCGCGCGGGGCACAATCTCGCTCAGGATGCCCGCGCCCTTGCGCAGGATGCGGCGGTTCTCCGATGTCAGCTCAAACTGGCCGAGCCGCACGCGGATGTTCCGGCAAAGGTAGAACCGGCTCAGATCGGGCGATGCGGGAAGAAATCCGCGCTCAAAGAAATCCGCCGGCGTCTCGCCGGCCTCGGGAAAAGCCCAGACGACGTAGGGATACGTGTAGCGCGCGGAGTCCGACTTGAGTTCCGAAAAGGCCAGTTTCATCGGCGAAGCGTAGCGTGAAGACACTGAACGAATATGGGAAGGGGACGAATGGCGGGGAGGGAAAGAATGCCCATGCCAGATACCTGATCCCTGATGCCGGACTGCCTCTCGACGCTTTCGTGGCCAAAATCCGGCATCCGGCGTCCGGGATCAGTTATCCGCCTTTTCACCTGGTCATCCGTCGTTCCAGCCTCCGGCTCAATCCCACCAGCACATCGTAGGAAACCGTTCCGGCCCACCCGGCCACATCATGCGCCGAGATCTCCTGTGAACCCTGCGAGCCGAGCAACACCGCGTCATCGCCCACAGCTGCGTCCGGAATCTCCGTCACGTCGGCCATGATAGCGTCCATCGTAACACCGGAACGGATCGCAGCCTTTTGGCCACGAATGAGCACGTGGCCGATGTTCACCAGCCGCGGATACCCGTCGCCGTAGCCGCTGGGCAGGATGGCGATGCGACGCGGGCCATCCGCTTTGAAGCGCCGGCCGTAACCGACCGTTTCGTCGGCTCCGATCAAGCGAATGGAAGCGATCTGGCATTTGAGCGAAAGGATCGGAGCAATCCCGTCAATGCGCGGAACGTGAGGGGAAGGAAACCAGCCGAGCGGGAGCAGTCCAAGACGCACCATGTCGAAGTGCGCTTCCGGAAAGTTCAAGAAGCCGCCGGAGTTGCAGAGATGAGCCAAGGGCGGACGATGTCCGCTCTCGCCCAAGGCCGTTAGCACGAAACGAAATCTCACAAGTTGCTCCAACGAGAACGACGGATCGGCCGCGTCCGACATGGCGAAGTGGCTAAAGACGCCGCCGAGCTTGATCCCCGGCAGTCGAGTGATCGCGGCGGCCAATGCAACCGCATCTTTCGGAGAAGCACCGTATCGGTTCATGCCCGTGTTCACTTTTAAGTGAACGGTGGCTTGCAAGTTCAGCCCGCTG
This sequence comes from Verrucomicrobiota bacterium, assembly GCA_043744715.1. GTDB lineage: Bacteria > Verrucomicrobiota > Verrucomicrobiia > Limisphaerales > CANJSG01 > CANJSG01. The sequence goes on from JAYTUE010000020.1 coordinate 6,778, forward strand.
GCCAGCGCCGAGAGTTGCTCCGGCACGGCGAGATCATTGACACAAACCGTCAGTCCGAAGCGCAGGCAGTCCTTCAGCTCGGAGACCTTCCGTTGCCCGAACACAAGAGTCGGCGCATCGATGCCCGCCTCGCGCAGCTCGATGGCTTCGCCGACCTCCGCCACGGCCAGATGCGACACGCCGGAGGTCAGCGCGATCTTGGCCACGTCCACCGCGCCGTGCCCGAAACCGTCATCCTTCACGACGAAGAGCAGCTTGGGCGGCTTGGAATTCTTGGCGCGGGAAAACTCGCCGACGGCCTCAAGATTGCGGCGAAGCTGTGCGAGATTGATTTCGATCCAAGCGGATCTCGTGGTGGTTGGCGTTTCGAGAACCGGCTGGGCGGCACCGGTTCCCGGTGGCCAAAGCGAACGTCCAACGTCGCGCCGGTAGTAGCTGCCGAGGCAATGCAGCTGGCCGATCTCGCGATAGCTGGCGGCGATGGCCGCATCCAAGGTCGGCGCCAGCGAGGCGACGTCGCAGATGCGATGCCCCGTGGCTTCAAGCCGTCCATCGTCGGACAAGGCGACTTCGTTCCACAGAACTTCTGTAGGCCCGGCGTCCCCGCCCGGCCAGTCGGTGCTTTGATTTCCGACCCCGAATCCTGGCCCGGCGGAGACGCCCGGCCTACGGGTCACCGGCACACGCGGACCTTCTATGCTGGTGAACGGATAGCCATAGCCTGCCAGCGTTACCGAGCAGCCGTAGTTCAATCCGGTGAGCCATTGTGGAGCCAGCGGCTCGTTGCGTGCGCAGGCCAGCAACGTCGCCAAAGGATTCGCCAGCATCCGGCAGATCATCGGTCCTGAGGTGACGCCGAGGCGCACGTTGTATTCCAGCACCTGCCAGCGGCCGCCGTGACGGATGGCCGTGACCTGCACCGGCCCGTGGAAGTTCACCTCGCGAAACCACGGCAACAACGGTCGCAGCAGTTCGCGGCAAAGCCCGTAGAGGTCGTCCTCGTCGCGTTCGACCAATCCACCCAACGGCGCGCCCGCCACCACCCCCATGTCGCCGTCGAAGGCGCGCTTGTATTCTTGGTTCGTCACCAGCGGGTAAATCTCCCCGGCGCTGACGAGCGCGATGTGGCCCGCCTCGGCCCGGCCGAGATACTCCTGCATGAAGACGCCGTCGGCATAGTCCAACCGAGACAACCAGCCGAGCGTGTCCTCCACCGTCTCGCAGACGATCGTGTGGATCGGACTGTTCGGTCCGCAGACCGGATTCTTCAAGACGAACGGCCGGTCATGCCTCTTCACCTGCTCTACCGCCTGGCGCAGGTCGGCGGCGACGAAGGCGAGCGGGAACGCGACGCCAAAGCGTTCGCAAAGCTGGCGGGCGAAATCGCGATCCCGCTCCAGTTCCAGCGCGGCGCCGGTCGGGCAGAGGAAAGGAATCTTGAGATCGAGGAACTCCTTGGCCCAGGGACGCTGGCTCCACTCGATGGACATCGGAATGACCAGATCGGGCCGATCCGCGCGGAGCAACGGACAGGGATTCGGTTCCGCTGCCTCGTCGATCACCGGGCCGATCAAGGCTGGTCCGTGATGCGCGTAGCGGCGGGTGAGGTAAGTCGCCACTCGTGCGCCGTCCGCCTTCAAGGCGCCGAGCACGCCCTGCGTGAACGCACCGACGCCGAACGCCAAAACAAATGGTTGAGAACCCGTGGTTGCAGTCATTGACGCGCGAGATGAACCAACGGAACTGCTCTGAAGCCGAGAGGAAACTGCTCACAATCCATCAATCAGTCCTTCGAGAATCTTTTCCACCGAAGCGTCACCCAGCTTCTCGAAGACCTTGGCGACCTCCTGCCTGCGGCCACGGATTCCAAAGATCAACAGCGCCAGCCCGAAGAGGCTGAACAGGAGTGTCCACGTAGGAGAGTCCTCCTTACTCCACATCCAGAAAACCCCGCCGATGATTCCAAGGCCGACGCCGACGAGAAGAAGTCGAAGGAGCGGATGAGCCGCCTGAATCCTCAATCCGCGAAGCTTGGCGAAATCAGGATGAACACCCGTTCTGCGGAAAGCCTTTTGGTCGGCCCGTTCCAACTGCCGACGGATGCGGCGCTCCTTTGGACTTAGGTTCCCCGCAGGCATTGGCTACACCTTCGGCTTTTCCTTCTTCGGGAAGAGCGGCAGCGGGGCGTTGACCTTGTGGCCGGCGGGCAGGTTGCCCCACTTGGCGTCCCAGACGGTCGCGCCGGTTTGCTCGAAGCCGAGTTGGCCGAGGATCTTCGTGGCCGAAGTCGGGACGAAGGGCGTCAGGAGAACGGCGAGGATGCGGCAGCTCTCGATCAGGTTGTAGAGCACGGCGTCGAGTTCGCCGGCCTTGGCGGGATCTTTAGCAAGGGTGAAGGGACGGGTCTCGTCGATGAACTTGTTGGCACGGTTCACGAGCGTCCAGATGGCGACGAGTGCTTCTTGGAGGTCGTTGGTTTTGAGCAACGCGACGGTTTCCGTGACCGCCTTGGTCGCGTCGGGTTCGAGCGTGTCCGAGCGCGCGGGAACGACGCCGTCGCGATACTTGTTCAGCATCGAGATGGATCGGTTCAGCAGGTTGCCAAGGCCGTTGGCGAGTTCCGCGTTGTAGCGGGCTTCGAAGCCGGCGTCGGTCCAGTTGCCGTCCGGGCCGATGGCCAGTTCCCGCACGACGTAGAAGCGGAAGGCGTCCAGACCCCATTCGTCGATGACCACGATGGGATCGACGACGTTGCCTGTGGTCTTGCTCATCTTTGCGCCGTCCTTCTGCCACCAGCCATGGGCGAGGATCTGCCTGGGCAAAGCCACGCCCATCGCCTTCAGCATGATCGGCCAATAGACGGCGTGGAACTTGAGGATGTCCTTCCCGATGACGTGCGCGTCGGCGGGCCAGAGTTCGGATGCCGGAGTCGGAAAGCCGGATGCCGGATGGTAGAAACCCTTCAGCGGTTCGATGACGGCCGGGTCGCCGAGCGACGCGGGTATCGTGATGTAGTTCGTGAGGGCGTCGAACCAGACGTAGGTCACGAACTCGGGATCGAAGGGCAGGGGAATGCCCCAGCTGAGACGCGCCTTCGGACGGGTGATGCAGAGGTCTTCGAGCTTCTCGGAGCGGAGAAAGCCGAGGACTTCATTGCGTCGGTAGTCGGGCTGGATGAACGACGGGTTCGCCTCGATCAGGTCGATGAGCCACTGCTGGTGCCGGCCCATCTTGAAATACCAGTTGTGCTCCACGAGTTCGACAACCTCGCCCCATTGCGCGGCCCAGGTGCCGTCGGGATTGCGGTCCTTCTCCGTGAGGAAGGTTTCTTCCTTCACCGAGTAGAAGCCCGTGTGTGGTTTCTTGTAGAGGTCGTCCTGGGTGTGGAGCTTCGTCAGGACGGCTTGGACGACTTCCTTGTGGCGCTGGTCGGTCGTGCGGATGAAATCCTGGTTCGACAATCCGAGCTTGGCCGCGAAGTCCTTCCAGATCGCGGCGAACCCGTCGGTGTAGGCCTGGGCGGTCTTGCCCTCGGCATCGGCGGCCTGCTGGACCTTCTGTCCGTGCTCGTCGATGCCCGTGAGGAAGAAAACTTCCTCGCCAAGGAACCGGCGGCTGCGGGCGATGACGTCCGTGACCACCTTTTCATAGGCGTGGCCGAGATGCGGCGCGCCGTTCACGTAGTCGATGGCCGTGGTGATGTAGAACCGTTTGCTCATGAGCGGCCGTGAAGATGGCGGAGGCTCGGCAAGGTTGGCAACACGGGCTTGTCCATTTGGTAACCCACGGCATGAATCTGTTGATCCCGGAAGGACATCCCCGATAGATACACGTCCATGTTCACCGGGAGGAAAGGATTTGCGCGGTTGCTTGGATTGGAGGCGCTGCTCTATGCGGTGGCCTTTGTCGTGGGCACGGGCGTGATCTCGGGCTGGGGTGAATGGTATTCGCAGACACTGCACTATCGGCGGCAGACCGACGCCTTCTTCCACGGCGAACTCGCTCTGAGCCACCGGCCGGTCGATGTCGAATTCGATCTCACCTGGTCCAACGACGGTGTCCACCAGGTCTGGGGCCTGGGCGTGCCGGCCTGGCGATTTCCGTTCGAGGCGCTGGCGCGGATCTGCGGGCAGCAGGCCTTTCCAGACCGGATCGCCTTTGCCGTGGCGCTGGCGCTGTGGGCCTGGTTTGTCCTGCGGACCTTGCTTCCCGATCCGCAGGCCGGTTCCGGCGAAGAGAGACCCTGGTCGTTCGGCACGGGGCTGCTCGCGGCGCTGATGGTGCTGGCCAATCCCTGCTTTGTCTCGCTGTGTTCCGTCCGGTTCGCCGTCTACGAGGAGGCGGTGGCCTACGAATACCTTTTCGGCACGGTCGTGCTGATGGGATTGATCCGGCTGGCGTTGTGTCCTTCGTTCAAGGGCTGGTGCTGGCTCGTGTTTCTTGCGGGTTTCGGACCACTCGTGCGGCCTCCGCTCCTGTTCTACGGCTTCGCGGCCTTGCTGACGGGGGGATGGATATGCCGCAGAGAGCTGATGGAACGGCGCTGGTGGAAATGGTCTTTTGCCCGTCGGCCTGTGGTGCCTGGGCGGCGGGGTGCTCTATCTCACGAACCGTCTCCGGTTCGGCTCCGGCTTCGAGTTCGGGCATTCGCTCAATCTCCAGACGCTCTTCGGCTCCATGTATGCCACGCGGTTCGACCATCCGTTCCGGGATGAGCCCTTGGTTTCAGCGATGCGGGAGATGGCGGGAATGCTCTTTGGCATGGAGAAGCCCAATGGCGGCGGCTTCTACGCCACCGGCATCTTCTCGGGCCAATCCTCCACACTTCGCTGGCGCGAGTTTTACTTCAGCACCTACGACCTGTCGTGGATTGGAATCTGGATGGCGGGAATCGCCGCCGCGCTCTGGAAACGAACGGATATCCGGGTGCTCCCCTCTTCCCATCCTTCTCCCACATTGGGGGAGAAGGTGCCCGGAGGGCGGATGAGGGGGCAGCCCAGGGTCTTTTGGTTTGGGTTTATGAATGGGAGAGGATTGCCAGGGAGCGTGCGGGTTTGGAATGGAGGTATTCTCGGAGTTGAGGGAGGGATTG
>JAYTUE010000021.1:0-2981 GCA_043744715.1 Verrucomicrobiota bacterium
TGCCCCCGGTAGTCGGCGATGTCGGGATTGTCGACCAAGTCCATGACGTAGATCCACGCCCGCACGCCGAGGGCCGCATGGAAGGCGGTGCGGTCGCCGAGGAAGACCGTCGGCTGCAGGTAGAGCATGTTGATGCTGCGCGAATCCGGCACCTGTTTGCCGTTGGACTCGTGCTGGTAGCCGGCCTGCAGGTCCATGTGGAACCAATGGGAGTCGTCCTTCTGACGGGTGACGTTGCGCCACCAGTAGTGGATCTCCGGCTTGTAGCTGGTGTCGAGGAAGGGTGATGAAGGGGCGAGCAGGTCCCAGAGCGACACCTGGGTGTAGGCGAGGTAGACGTTCGTCGCGTAGGACAGCTTTTGAGCCACCCACCCGAGACCGGTGTCGTCCACGTCGAGCACCCGGTAACGGAGGCTGAACTGGAACTTGGCCGTCGGCGATTCCGGGCCGGCGATGAAGTAGACCTGGTCGTAGCCGAAGAAGTGCCGGCGGAAATAGTCGTTCGCATCGAAGGGAATCCTCGGCTGCTCCGGCGCCGCCTTCTCCTCCGCGGTGACCGGCCTTGGCAGGGGCGAAAACATCGGGCTCTTCGGCGCGACCACCATCAGGCTGATCGAACTGTGGGGCGGATTCGTCATCATGACGTGGAGGCGTCCCTCGATCTGCACCGGCACGATGAAGACATACGGCACCCGGACAAAGGAACCCGCCGCCACCTGCCGGGTGTCCGCGTTCGCATCGGCGGCCAGGGTCAGGTCGAACGGCACGCGCTGGCTGCCGGATACGACGGTGGCGGGGAGCTTGGGTGGGACGGCGAAGTCCTCCGTGGCGTTGCCGGGATTGAGGATGTTGAGCCAGATCGTCAGCTTCTGGCCGTTCGTCAGGACTTCAGTCGCGGTCGAGAGCGTCGTGACCAGCTTCGAGGCGCCGGCGGAAAGCCCGATGAAGGCCAGCAAGGCCAGCGACAGGATGCGGAACCGGAGAATGCACAGTTTACCCATTGAGCGAGTGTAGGAGCCCCAACCCGCACGGCACAAGAGGGTGACAAGGCAGTGCCCCTGATCAAAAGGGCGGCCGGTCTGTTGACGCTTTGTTGATACCCCACGGGCCCATGTTGATTACCCGGCAGGACCATTCCGCCAGAGGTTGGCGTCATGAACGATCTGCTGTTCCTCGCGTTGCTGTTGGCCTGCTTCGCCGCAGCCACCCTTTACGTCCTTTTCTGCGAAAGGCTCTGATCCCATGGAAAACCTCATCGTCGGTCTTATAGCCCTCGCCCTCTTCATCTACCTGCTCGTGGCCATGCTCCGGCCCGAGAAATTCTGAGGAATCGTCATGCAAGCTTCTGGCTGGCTCCAACTCGCCCTCTTCGTCGGTGCGCTCGCGCTCATCACCAAGCCGCTCGGGCTCTACCTCGTCCAGGTGCTCGATGCGAACGGGCGCACCTGGTTCGACCCCGTGCTCAAACCGCTTGAACGCCTCACCTACCGCGTCATGGGCGTGGACGCCGAGCAGGAGCACGGCTGGAAGCAATACACCTTCGCCATGCTGCTCTTCAGCCTGGCGAGCTGCGTCTTCACCTACGCCATCCTGCGGCTGCAACATCTCCTGCCGCTCAATCCGCAGGGACTCGGCCCGCTCTCGCCGCATCTGGCCTTCAACACCGCCGTCAGCTTCACCACCAACACCAACTGGCAGAGCTACGCGGGCGAATCCACGATGTCGTATCTCTCGCAGATGGTCGCGCTGACCCTGCATAACTTCGTCTCCGCCTCCGTCGGCATCGGCATCGCGGCGGCGCTCGTCCGCGCCATCGCCCGGCATTCGGCCAAGACGCTCGGCAACTTCTGGGTCGATCTCGTCCGTTCCACCTACTACCTGCTGCTGCCGATCTGCCTCGTCTTCGCCGTAGTGCTCGTGTCGCAGGGCATGATCCAGAACTTCAACCCCTACACGAAGGCCAAGCTCGTCGAGCCGTTCAAAGTCTCCGTCGAGAAGAAGAATGACAAAGGCGAAACTGTGCTCGGCGCGGACGGCAAGGCCGTGATGGAAGAGCAGATCGTGGACGAACAGGTCATCGTCCAAGGCCCGATGGCGTCGCAGGTCGCCATCAAGATGCTCGGCACGAACGGCGGCGGCTACGCCAACGCCAACGCCGCGCATCCGTTCGAGAATCCCTCCCCCCTCTCGAACTTCCTCCAGATGCTCTCGCTCTTCGCCATCGGCAGCGGCCTGACCTACTACCTCGGCCGCATGACGAAGAACCAGGCCCACGGCTGGTCCGTCTGGGGCGCGATGATGACTCTCTTCATCGTCGGCGTGCTCGTCTGCTGGTGGGCCGAAGCTCGCGGCAACCCCATCCACCAGTCGCTCGGCCTCGTTGCGGCCGACGGCAACATGGAGGGCAAGGAAGTCCGCTTCGGCATCTTCAATTCGTCCCTCTTCGCCACCGTCACCACCGCCGCGTCCTGCGGCGCGGTGAACTCGATGCACGATTCCTTCACCGCTGTCGGCGGGCTGGTTCCGCTGTTCATGATGGAGCTGGGCGAAGTCGTCATCGGCGGCGTCGGTGCGGGCCTCTACGGCATGTTGGTCTTCGTCGTCCTCGCGGTGTTCATCGCGGGGCTGATGGTCGGCCGAACGCCGGAGTATCTGGGCAAGAAGATCCAGGCCTTCGACGTGAAGATGGCCATGCTCGCCCTCCTGGTGCTGACGATCTCGATCCTCGGCTTCACCGCGTGGGCCGCCGTGAGCCAATGGGGCCTGGACGGACGCAACAACGCCGGCCCGCACGGCCTCAGCGAGATCCTCTACGCCTACAGTTCCGCGACCGCCAACAACGGCAGCGCCTTCGGCGGGCTCACTGCGAACACGCCCTGGTATAACACCACGCTCGGCCTCGCGATGTTGATGGGCCGCTTCCTCATGATCATCCCGGTCATGGCGCTCGCCGGCTCGCTCGTGCAAAAGAAGATTTCGCC
>JAYTUE010000022.1:0-38551 GCA_043744715.1 Verrucomicrobiota bacterium
CCCACGCCGGTCTTGGCGGTGTAGCCACCGCGCTGCACGTTGGGCGTGGGATTGTGCTGGATGATGAAGTTCTGCCAGTCGGCGAACCAGACCGCGCCGTCCGGACCGACTTCGGAAAAGACGGGCGACATCCATTCGTCGGTGCTGGCGACGAGGTTGAAGCCGTCCTTGGCGGTGTATCCGGCGCCCTTGGGCTGCACATCCATGAGCGAAATGGTCTTCATCGTCGGCTCGCAGACCATGGCCTTGCCCTGGAGTCGCGCCGGCATGTTCCCCGAGTAGATGAACGCGCTGCCCGCCGCCGCCGTGTAGCCGCCCATGACGTCCACCTGCCGGAAGTTCGGCGTGATGGTGTGGACCTTCTCCTCGACGTTGATCTTGCGCGCGCTCGCGACGCGGATGCCGGTCGGCGCGGCCGTGGCGGGGATGCCGCCATAGAAGATCGGCGCGCCGTTGGCCGTGCCGCCGAACTGGTCGCCCGCGTCGTTCTCGCTCTGGCCCCACGAGTTGTTCGAGAACTGATGGAGAAATTCGAGCGCACTGCCGTCGGCCTTGAAACGATACGTGCCCTGCGCAAAACGAAGTTGTTTGCCGCCGACCGTGCCGTTGAAGCCGGAGTAGCCGACGCAGCCGTAGAGCCAGTTGTCCAAACCGTAATGCAGGTTGTTCGCCTGCGCGTGCGTGTCGCCGATGCCCCAGCCGGGGAGGATTTCCTGCCGCACGTCGGCCTTGCCGTCGCCGTCTGTGTCCTTGAGGAAAAGGAAGCGCGGCGGCTGCGAAACGATCACGCCGCCGTTCACGAAGACGAGGCTCGTCGGGATGTTCAGCTTGTCGGCGAAGACGGTGAACTTGTCCGCCTTGCCGTCGCCGTCCGTGTCCTCGCAGATCTTGATGGAATCATTCCCCTGCCCCGTCGGCCGCACGTCGTGGGGATAATCGCGGGTCTCGCAGACCCACAGACGGCCGCGCTCATCCCACGAGAAGGCGATGGGTTTGGCGATGTCCGGCTCGGCCGCGAAGAGCTCCAGGCGCATGTCCACCGGCACCTGCGTGCGTTCCCGGCTGCCCTTCACTCCGAACGGCTGCTGGAAGGTGATCGCCTCGGGGCGCCGCTCATAGTTGGCGATGTTGCCATTGGCCTCGCGCTTCTCCGGCTCGCGTTGGGCGAGGAACACCTTCCAGCTGGCCACACGGCCCTCGCCCACGGCCGAGGCCACCTTCGCCTGCACGCCCTGGATGAAGGTCGGCGCGCCCCACGCCTTGTCGTCGCCGGCGAAGGACACGCTGATAACCTTGCCTGCGGGCGCGGCGGCCAGGGCCTTGAAATCTTCCTTGGGCGCGTCGAGCAGGACGGCGTCGAACTTGGCCAACCATTCCGGCGTCACGACCGAGGCATCCGCCGTGTAGTCGAACCACACCGCGTCCCGGCCCATCTCGCGCATGAGCACGTGGCAATGCTTGGTCGAATCGGATCCCTCCTTGCCGAGATAGAGGACGCGGATGGGGCCGGAGTCCGCCGCCAAGGCGGACGAGGCCGTGATACCGGCAAGAAGAAGCGACTGCAGGAGTTTCATTGGCATTGGATTGGGGAGATGAATGACTGGTAGGAGTCGGAGAATCAATTCTTGTCTAGGACGACATGCGGTTGGCGGCAAAGGCATCGTGGAACGATACGGAACCAAGTCCCGATCAGTTCTATTTTTCCGGTTCCTCGTGTGTTTCCCGGGGCGTTGCCCCGGGCTGTCATAGCGCCGCACCGTTGGTGCTTGGGAAAAAATACGAAAGGATCGGCACGAGTCCCTTGGTCAGATCAAAAGCATGCCGAGCAGGAGCTCGGCGCTCCGGTCAGTTGTTCTCCGGCAACCCTTCCTTATGTCCGAGGTTCTTCACCGGTTTGAAGATCTCCAGCACTTCGGCCAGGAGCTGCTGGTCGAGCGGTTCGGCGGCCCACTTGGCCCAGTTGCGGATGTTGTCCGGGTTCGCGCTGCCGCTCACGGTGGTGGCGATGTCGGGGTTCGCGAGGCTGAACTGGAGGGCGAGCTTGGCGATGTCCACGCCCTTCTTGGCGCAATGTTCGGCGGCCTTGCGCGCGGCGGCCTTCACGTCGTCGGGCTCCTTCAGCCACACGGGCAACGGCGCATTGGTCAGCAGGCGCGCGCTGAAGGGACCGGCGTTCATCACGCCCACGCCCCTGGCCTTGAGATACGGAATCGATTCGTCGGCGAAGCGCGTGTTCTGGAGAGTGTATTGGTTGTAGCTGAGCACGCAGTCCACGTCGGTCTGGTCGCAGATGAAGCGGAAGATCTTCTGCGGATACCCGCTGAACCCGATGAACCGCACCTTGCCGCTCTGCTGGATCTTCTTCAGCGCGGGGATGGTCTCATCGACGATCTGCTGCATGGGGACGAACTCGATGTCGTGGCAGAGAACGATGTCGAGGTGGTCGGTCCCGAGCCGGTGCAGCGAGACGTCCACGCTCTCGGCCACGCGTTTGGCGCTGAAGTCGAAGTGCGGGAGGTCGTAGCGGCCGAGCTTGGTGCAGAGGGTGTAGCTGCCACGCGGCACGCCCTTCAGCGCGATGCCGAGGAGCACTTCGCTCATGCCCCGGCCGTAGAAGGGCGAGGTGTCGATGAAGTTCAGCCCGCTGTCGAGGGCGACGCGGACGGACTCGAGGGCGTCATCGAGCTTCACGCTGCGGAACTCCTGGCCGAGCGACGACGCGCCGAAGCTGAGGATGGGAAGCTGGAGGCCGGTCTTGCCGAGGGGTCGGGTTTGCATTTTCAGTAAAGTTGGAAGCGTGGTGGTCAGCCGAGTTCAATCTGCGAACTACCCTTCGCGAGCTGGAAGCAGGCGATCGTGGCGTCGCCGTCGCGGCACCATGTGCCGGAGGTGAGCTTGAGCGGACCAGAGACTTCGCTGAGCGGCTTGGCGTCCGCGCCGGAGCGGACTTGCGGCGGATTCTCCATGCGTGCGGAGATGCGCAGCGTGAAGTCCGGGCAGGCATAGGGCGCGCGGAGTCTGACGGTGTTGCCGGCGCGGTCGATGCGCGTGAGTTCCTTCGCGGCCCAATAGCGCGAGACCTCGCTGTTCTTCATCCAGTGCAGGTTGTCGAAGCGCGCGTGAAGACGACGAACGACCTCCTGGAATACTTTGAAACCCAGTTCCTGCCCGTTCCAGTAGATCCCGGTCCAATGGGCGAACATCATGGCCGGTTCGCCGCGCTGGATCACCTCGACCATCCTGCCGCCCTGCAGATCGCCTGTGATGAACTTGTCCGCGCCGGCGGTGGGCGTGTTGTCCCAGCCTCCGGTCCAGTCGCCCGTGCAGCCCACCACCTGGACCACGCAGCGGGGGTCGGGACCGTCGAGGCCGGAGGCGTTGAGCACGAGCGGCGCGACACTTGCGTCCCCCTCGTCGTGCAGGTCCGTGAAGTAGTTGGGTATCTCCGCGCCGAACACGTCCCGCACGGCCTGAAAGGTGGCCTGCGCCATCTGCGGGCGGGCCTTTTTGCCGAAGCCGCCGGGCGTCGTGACGCCTTCGCAGGGGAGGCCGATGTTCTTCAGGATCTGCAGGGCGTAGGCTAGGTAGTTGGCGATCTCGTCGGCGCTGCGGCCGGTGGTCCATTCCCAGTTCTCCATGAACCGCAACGAATGGTCCGGATAAGGATGGCCCGTCTTCGTGTCGATGACCCGGCTGTGCGTGGCCATCTCGGGATGGATGTCCCAGTTCGGCACCATCAACTCCCGCACGAGCCTGATGCTGTCCTTGAGCTCATTCTGCGTCCAACCCGGCAGGATTCGATCCAGCCGACCGACACACGCCGGATAGGGGACGATGCTGTATTTTCCCTTCACGCCCTGGCCGGCGCACCATTCGCCGAACTTGCGGACGAAGCTGTCGGGAATCTCCACCGGCCATGCCCGCCAGTCCCGCTTGTAAGCCTGCGCGCCCCCCGCAAAAGCCGTGTCGAACTGCGGCATGGTGAAACGGTTCAAGTTCACCAGACAGGTCGAGTCGTCGATGATCAATCCGACGGGCACACGGTTGCGCGGATTGAGCACCGTGACTCCGGCGGCGCGGAGAGGGCGCTCGCCGGGAACCTGCGCGACAAGCGGCGCTGTGCCGGCCGCAAACGCGGCACCGGCGAGTGCGCTGTGATGGAGGAATTGGCGGCGGTTCATGGAGCCAGGCTTCAGGTTTTTCGGGCAACGCGCTTCGCGAAGCCCTCGACGGTGACGACGGCACGCTTGTGCAGGCCGCGCGCGATCATCTCGTGCGCGTCGCGCACCTCGAACTGGAAATCCACCAAACGCTCTCCGGCCCCGATGACTCGCGTGACGATGGTCACGGTTTGGCCGAGCGGCGTGGGTGCGAGGTGCCGGATCTCGATCTCCGAGCCGACGGTGCGTTCGTTGTCGTCGAGGAAGGGATACAGCGACTCGCGCGCGGTCCTTTCGACGAGCGCCACCAGCCGGGGCGTGCTCAAGACCGCCGGCATCCCGCCCGTGGCGAAGTCGATGACATGCTCCTGCGCGACGGTGAACTTCAGCTCGCCGCTGTTGCCGATGCGGGGACGGGATTTCATGTTTGGAAGACAGATGGGAACGGAACTGAACGGTGGTCAATTCGTGAAAACTGTATCGCGTCAAAGTCGGATAGTTCGCCCATGCTCAGCAGATTGGTTTGGCCTGTGAGGCAACATGGACAATCGCGTCGAGAACCCGTGTTACTTCCGCGTCAATCTGCTGAAGGGGGAGGAATTCTGCCAACCCATGATAGTCGCGCTTCCACGTTCTCTGGGGAGTGCCTAGCGAGTCGTAGTAGTTCTTGAAGAGGGGATCTAGAAACTGATCTGTAACCTTGATATCGGGACCCCAAGGGGCGGGAACTCCGGCAATCCTGAGGGCATTCTCGAGTTCGTTGATACACCCCCCCATGATCTCGGCGCACCGCCCTTTCTCCGCCCGCTCGATCAAGTCGTCGTCCTTCAACCCTGACTGGACGTAGGCGAGGATGCTTTCACGGGTGACGAGATAGTTTTCTATCTCGCGCCGGCTCCACATGACCTCGGTGAGATGCCCGCCGGAATGGAGTTCCTTGTCCAGCCTGTCGAACAGGGCCAGCCCGATGAGATCTTGTTTGGCCTCGCGCAGCCCTTGGAAATTATCACGGGCCTCCTGCGGCAGATTGCTTCTGAGATATTGGACGGGGACCGAATCGCCCAGATACTCGGTGGCGGTGTGACCCAGCCGGGAGGCCAGCTTTTGGAGGATCGCTAGATCCGTCGCTCCCTCCAGATAAAGCATCCAACCCTTCCGCTCCGCAGTATAGTATTGCTCAAGGCGAATGCTTTCCAGCGCCTTCCGGACTTGCGCGCGATGGGACCGGGTGTCTATGCGATGGGGTGAACCGACAAACGCAACCACGACATCCCGTTCTCCAGCTTCTTGGAGAACGACTTCCGAATGGCTTGCCGCAACAATCTGCGATCCTTGGCGCGAGGCCGTTTCGATCAGCAGAGAATAGATGTCCCGTTGCCTGAGAATCTCCAGATGTGCGTCCGGCTCATCAAGCAGCAGAACCGCTCCAGGATTTGCCAGGGCGTGACTCATCAGGAGGAGGACCTGCTGGCAACCTCGGCCGGAGGAAGAAATGTCCAAAACCGTGCCCGAAGGTTCCCGATACTCCAGTGCGAGAAGGCTTCTCTCCGGGATATAGACGGGGTCTGTCAGCTCTATCCCGAATAACTTCTTGATATGCGCTTTGAGCTGTATCCATGGCTGCTTCGCCTCCCTGGAAAACAACTGCCAGCATAGGTTCCTCAGCACCTGTGCTGTCTGGCCTTGACCAATCAAGTCGCGGATTTCTCCGGGTTCCTTTCTGTATTCCCGATCGGACAATCCCGACATGGGCGGCAAATAAACAACCGAGTGCTTCTGCGCTCCTTCCGGAACGTCCCCATGGTTCGTTGGCCGGCAGTAGATCGACTCGTCGTTTGCAAAATAAAACTCCAGGCCACACACCCAGGATTTACCCAGATCCGTTCCTTCAACCTCGATGGTGATGAAAACCTTGTCGGTCTTGGGTTTGCCTTCCTCGGTCTTGGAGCCGTGGGTCTGTAGATTGCTCCAGAGCAAACGCGCAGAAGGCACGGGAATGGAGTTCAGGTCGCGGCGATTGAGGGTCACCCCGGTTCTCTCCTTTGCCGAACTCTCCCGGCGCTTCTCAACCCATCTCCTCCATCCAGCGTCCCATAAGGCCAAAGCCTGTAGGGCGCTCGTCTTTCCCGAATTGTTGGCACCGATGAAAACGACGGCTTCTCCAAGCTCAATCTCGGCCGAAACAAGCCGCTTAAAATTCTTGATCGTCAGTTTGGTCAGCACAGGCGACAGACTAGAGGGTCCTGCATCCCATTGTCAGCAGCACGTTCGCCCAGAGCGCCTGGTCGGCTGTCTGGATAGTGAGGACGTGGTCGGGCGACTCGACGGCCTTGTAGAAATCCCATTTAAGGATGGGCTCCAGCTTCAGCGCCGGGTTGCTCTCGGCCACGATCCGGCGGAACTCGCTCCATACGGGCGGCTCGCCGAACTTCGCGTAGGCGTCATCGGCCGGGATGCCCATGGTGTTCACATGGTCGATGGGCACGGCACTGAGCAGGACCCGCATCACCTGCGAAACGGTCACGACACCGGGCGCAAGGTTCAGGCAGACCAGCTCCGCGTTCGGCCCCTTCTTGGTCGAGGCGGGATAATTGCCGTCCGCGATGAGGATCTTGGAATGGTGTCCGGCCTTGGCGAGGATGCGGAGAATCTCCGGATGGATGAGCTGGGTCTTGAGCATTGAGAATTGGTCAGTTGTCCGGGGTCAGTTGCAGGGAGGTCGCAGGCTCCGGCACGAGCCTTTGTAGGCCGTGCGTCTTCGCGCGGCCAGGAGGTGCTCATGCGGGAATGGCGCAAAGAAACACCCACTGGCCGGGCAGGGATGCCCGGCCTACCGTGGAAACCACCGCCTGAAACTCTCGATGGTTTGTTTCGCCGCAGTGTCGCTGTCGGGCAGCGGCAGGACTTCGGCGGAGACGTAGCCGGAGTAGCTGATGTCCTTCAGCGCGGTGGCGATGGGCGCGAAGTCGAGGTGACCGAAGCCGACCGCGCGCCGGTTCGAATCGGCGAAGTGGACGTGGCCCAGCTCACCCGCCACGGCGCGCAGGGTCCGGGCGATGTCGGCCTCCTCGATGTTCATGTGGAACAGGTCGCAGAGGAGCTTCACGTTGCTGAGGCCGTGTTCGCGGAGGAAGGCGGCGGCATCCTCGGCGCGGTTGAAGAGGTTGCACTCGTAGCGGTTCAACGGCTCGTAGAGGAAGACCTGCTTCTGCGCAGCGGCCCGGGCGGACAATTCCTTTAACGCCTCGGCCAGCCAGGCCAGCGCCTGCTCGCGGCTGACACCATCGCCCCAGCGGCCCTGCATGGACCCAAGGATGGCGGGCGCACCGCAGAAGCCGGCGAGGTTGATGACTCCGTGGATGAACTCGACAGCCTTCGTGCGGACGGCTTCGTCGGGGTGGGTCAGGTGGAGCTTGTGCTTCACCCAACCGGCGCCGGTGCCGATGGCGGCGACCTTGATGGAATGTTTCTCCATCAGCTCGCGGACCTGGCTGAGTGGAAGTTCCTTGGCCGACGGCGGGAAAATCTCGATGGCATCGAAGCCGAGCGCTGAAGCCTTGGAGAAAGCGGCGCCAAGATCGTCCCAGAAGACGAACGGCCCGCCCTTGGCTTCGGCGACGAGCGAGACGGTGATGGCGGACTGGATCATGGAGTTACTCAAAGGCATTCGCCGGTTTTTTCGCAGCGGGTTTCGCGGCGAACGGAAGTGGCGGCTGGATGAGCTGCATCTCGTGGATGGACCAGTAGAGGCCGTCGACCGCGCCGGTCTGGGTGACGCGGATGAACTTCGCCTTCGCAGGCGCGAACGTGATGTCCGTGACTGGGCTGCTGCCTTTGCCGGTCGCGACGGGTGTTCCCCAGTTCACGCCGTCGGCGGACAGCTCGACCTTGTAGCCACGCGGATAGTCGTTGGGCGATTTGGTGGAATCGAGATTGATGCCGGACAACGTCGAGGTCTCGGGCAGCTCGACCTGGAACCACATCCCCGGTGTCTGCGACGCGCCGGTGTCGTAGCGGCTGTTGAGGTCGCCGTCGAACGCGGCTTTGGCCGTGTCGGCCTTGTGGCTGGCGGTGAGCTTCCAGCCGCTTGTGAACGCGAGCGTCCTTGGCATGGAGGCGGCCAGCTCCTCAAGGGTCCAGGGTTCGTTGCGCTCGGAGTTCGCCTTGCGGATCGCCGCCACAGTCTTCGCGTCGATGACCGATCCCTTGTTGCCGAAGCTTGTGCGGACATAGGACGCCACCGAGGCGATCCAAGCGTCGTCGTTGTCCTTCATCGGCACCATCAATGCGTCGTAGGACTTGCCCGCGACGGGCCCGGTCAGGCCATGGAGGATCACCTTGACCATGCCTTCGGCCGCTCCGTTCACCGTCTTCGATCCCGAGAAGGACGGCGCGATCGTTGTTCCCTTGGGCGCGCCTTCCATCTGCGTGCCTTTGCCGTCCGGGCCGTGGCACGAGAAGCAAAGCTCCTTGTAGATGGCCTCGCCGCGCTGGATGAGCTGCTTCTCGGCGGCGGTGAACCGGGCCGATGGCGCGGGCGCCCGCGGCGCGATCATGGCGGTGCCGATCTCCTTCACGCCGCGCGACGGATACGCGGCCACGGTCTGCCCTATGAAGGCTTTCGCGTCCGGCCACTTCAAAAGGTTCGCGGTCATCATGGCTTGGATGACGACATTCGCGTCCTTGTCGGAAGCCATCGCGCGGATGGCGGGGTTGAGGGACGTGTCGCCCGCTTTGATCAGCGTCTCCGCCGTGCGGATGGCGCCGATGCGGAGCTGCGGATGCTCATCCTTCAGCTTCTCGCGGACCAACGCGGGCTCCAACGCGTCCATGCCTTCGAGCGTCCAAAGCGCGTGCAGACGGGCGAGGTGGTTGGGATTGGATCGCGCCATCGTCTTCAGCGGTTCCACGGCGGAAGGATCGTTGCGGAGCACGAGAAGCTTCTGCGCGGTGTCACGCCACCAGCCGTTGGGATGTTCCAAACGACCGACAAGTTGGACGCCGGATTCGTCCTGCAACTTCGGCTGCGGGCCGGGCTTGAACGACGGATGCGTCAGCCGCCAGATGCGACCGCGGCCGAAGTTTTGATCGAGGCTGTATTGCTGGACGACTTTCCGCAGGTAGGAGCCTTCGCGGACCCAGTTTCCCTCCTGGATGATGCCGCGATACATGTCGACGATGTAGAGCGAGCCATCGGGCGCGGTGGCCATGTTGACGGGGCGGAAGTTCGGATCGGACGAGCGGATGAATTCCGACTTCTCATACGGATTGCTCAGGAAGGTCACGCCGTCGCGGACCTCGATCTTCGTGCGGCGGATGAGGCGGCCGACGGGTTCGGCGAAGAGCAGGTCGCCGCGAAGATCCGCCGGCAATCCATTGCCGCGATAGACCTCGGCGCCGCAGGTGGCGGTGAAGTGGTTGAGCGTCTTTTCCTCCGGGCGGAACCGGATGGGCCCGCCCTGCACGTCGGGAATCGGCACCAGCGGCCAGACTTCGGCGAAGCCGGGCGCGAACTGGTCGTTCACGTTGAACGCGCCATAGACGATGGGCTGCTGGAAGTTCAACGGGCCGAGTTCGCCACCCGCGTTGACGAACCACGGTTTGCCATGGTCGTCCTGGGTCAGGCCCCACTGGCCGCCATTGGGCGCGGTGGGTTCCTTGACGACGTTGGTTCCCTTCAACCGCAGGCGCCACGCGTTGTAGGTCGAGTAAAGCCAGTTATCCATCGACCAGATCAACCCGCTCTGCTGGTGCTCCAGATTCCCGCCGCGCGGCCCGCCGGCGAAGATGAGCTGCTTGGTATCCGACACGCCGTCGCCGTTCGTATCGCGGTAGAGATGGATGTCCTGCGTGTCCGTTTCGTTGATCAACAGGCCGCCGTCGACCGGCAGGATCATGCGCGGCAGGAGCAGGCCGTCGGCGAAGACGGAGTGCTTGTCGTAGACGCCGTCGCCCTTGGACGACCAGTGCATCGACACGCGGCTCGTGCGTTCATGGGCACCCGTGCCGTCGATGTTCTGCATGTAGGTCCGCATCTCCGCGACGAACATCCGGCCATTGCCGTCGAAGGCGATGGCGATGGGCTCCTTGATGACTGGCTCGGTCAACACGGGCTCCAGCCGGTAACCATCCTGGATCTGGAAGCGCTTCAGGCTCTCCTCGACGCTCAGATACGGGACGGGCGCCTGCCTGGGAAACGCGTCCGCCGATTCGGCGGTGGTGATATTGGCGGCCAGAAGACCAGCCGCCACAGATGTTATCAGAAGAGTCTTCATGGGACGTGAGCCAATTCCTGCAGAAATAGACGAACCATTACTCGAACGCGTTGACCGCAGGCTTCGCACCCTTGCCCCATTTCTCCCAGCCGGGAATGGGGTGGTCCTTCATGATCTCCTCGACGCTGTAGAAGTCCTGGCGCTCCTTGGTCTGCTCGCGGAGCTTGGCGACCTGCTCCTTGTTGATGGCCGGCAGGTCGTTGCCGAAGGACTGGCGGACATAGGTCAACACGGCAGCCAGTTCCTCGTCGTTGAGGAAGACACCGAAGCCGGGCATGGGCGGCACGCCCTTGGACGGATCAAACCGATTGCCGGCGACTTCGATGGGGCCCCAGATGCCCTTGAGGGCGATCTTGATCAGGCGGTCGTCGTCCTTGAGCCACGGGTTGTTCTTCGCGGTCAGCGGCGGGTAGACGTCCTTCATCCCAAGCCCGTTCGGCTGGTGGCAGGTGGCGCAATGGGCGTCGCGGTTGAAGACGGAGCGGCCGAGTTCGTAGAACTTCTGCTGCTCGGACGGAAGCGGCCTGGTCGGACCGAAGACCTGGAGCTCGGGCGGCGGCGGAGCGGAGCCGATCTTGTATTTGCCTTCGAGATAGGCGCGGGCGTTCGGATTGTTCGCAAGGTCGAGCTTGCCGGCGACCTTCAGCGCTTCGACGTCGTCCTTCAGGGTGTGCTGGAGAATCTGCTTGGTGACCGGGCCCATCCAGCGGTCGAGCGGATGCTTGAGGGCTTCGAGGACGATCTTGGCGCCGTCGGCATTATCCATCCACGACGCGGCCACGATGGCTTCGAGGCGCACGCGGCCATCGATGTCGTTGGCGGCGCGCATGAAGAGCGACATGGCGTCGGGGATCTGATGGGCGGAATAGCGCAGCACATGGACGGCGGCGGCGCGGGCTTCACGGGCCCTGGCCCCGAGCAGTTGCCGGATGAGAGCGCCGTCCGGCCTGTTCTGCGACCATGTGGCCCAGAGCGCCTCGCACAGGTGGTGCTCATAGCGCGGGTCGGACCTGTCGAGCTTGGCGACCCAGGCCTTCAGGGCGGGGATCACTTCGCTGGCGGGACGGCCGCGGAGTTCGCGGCGGGTGCGGTAGCGCGAGCGGTATTCGGGCAGCTTGAGGTTCTCCAGCAGTCCGGCCACGGAAGCGCCTTCGATCTTCGCGGGTTTCACCAAGGGACGTCCGGGATAGGTGATGCGGTAGATGCGGCCGTGCTCCACGTCGCGGTTCGGATCGCGCGCGTTGTGCTGCATGTGGCCGATCAGGGGGTTGTGCCAGTCGATGAAATAGAGCGAACCGTCCGGGGCGAATTCGAGATCGACCGGGCGGAAGTTGGGATCGCTGGAGCTGATGAGATCGCCGGCGAGCTTGCCGGTGAAGCCGGATCCATCATCGGCCACGGAGCTGAAGTTGATGCCGAGGAAGCCGATGCTGTTGCAGGTCATGAACAGCCCCTGAGCCTCGTCGGGGAAATGGCGCGACGAAACAAACTCCGAGCCGGAAGTGGGGCGCGACCGCTTGGGGACATAGAGGCCGGCCTTCTCGATTTCGACTCCGTAGGGCATCTTGGCCGAGACGGGCAGGCCCCACCAGTTGTCGCCGCTGGAGGCGTCGGAGATGATGCTCTGTTCCCAGTCGTCGAGGGCGAAGCCCCAGGGGTTGTTCAGGTCGGTCTGGGCGTAGCGTTCCAGACGGAAGCGTTTCGGATCGAAGCGCCAGTAGCCGCCGTCGTTGCAGCGCACCGGGCCGTAGGGCGTCTCCACCTGGCTGTGGAGGAAGCGGCCTTCGCCCATGTAGAACGCCCCCGAGGCGTCGGCGCTGTAGGCATGGATGGCGTGGTGCGTGTCATGGGTGTCGAAGCCATGCACCAGGATGTCCATCCGGTCGGCGCGGTCGTCCTTGTTGGTGTCCACCAGCAGGCAGAGGTTGGGTTCCTGCGAGACATAGACGCCCTCGGGCGCGATCTCGAAGCCGAGGGGCAGGTGCAGATTGTCGGCGAACACGGTCTGCTTGTCGGCCCGGCCGTCGCCGTCGGTGTCCTCGAGGATGAGGATCTTGTCGTTGGGGCGGGACTGGCCCGGCTTGTAGTGCGGATACGCGGGCGTGACCGAGACCCAGAGCCGTCCCTTGTTGTCGAAGGACATCTGGACGGGCTTCTTCAGGTCGGGAAACTCCTTCTCCGAGGCGAAGAGCTCGACCTTGTAGCCGGGCATCACGGTCATTTTTTCAATCGCCTGCCTGCCATCGAGGAAGCTGACCGGCCGGTTGAAGTTGGACGGCACCGGCGCCAGCTCCTTCGTCTTCGAGTCGTCCACGTCGATCTCCTTCTTCAGGCCGAGGGCCACGCCGTGGATGAGGCCGTCACGAAGCGCGATCATCTCGCGCGTCTTCAGGATTTCCTCGGGGTAGTTCTGCGGGCCGAAGGGGTCGTAACGCTGGCCGTAGTTGTGGACGCCGTTCACGAGGTTGTAGTCGTTGTTCCAGAAAAAATCCTTCTCCTTCACGGCGGCGACCATCATGGCCGGATCGGTCTGCGATTGGCGCTTCTGCCTGCCGAAGACCCCGTCGGCCAGGATGACGGCCAGCTCCTGATAACCGGTCTCCGTCGGGGCGAATCCGTTGATCGTGAACGGGGCCAGTCCCTTCTTCGCGAAACGCGCCTTGGTCGCGGTGAATAGGTCGACGAAAGCCAGGCCGTTCTTCTTGGCCACGTTGCTGACGGCTTTGGCGTAGAGCGCGAGGTTGGCGTTCTCCTTCTTTCCGTCCGGCAGGTCGCGCGTGGCCGTGAGGTTCTCGAACGCGATGGGCGACACCAGCACCAGACGCGGGGCGGCCTGGCCGTTGTAGGCCTTGGACAACGTGTGTTTGGCGAAGGCTTCCAGCTCGGCCTCGAAGTTGGCCACCTTGGCCGGGCCGTCGAAGGATTCGTTGTAGCCGAAGAAGGCCACGATGGTGTCGGCCTGGAGATGGGTCAGCCACTGGTCGGGCGTGGGGAAGAAGCCCTTGCCGTTGTGCTGGGCCAGCTCGGGATGGAACTGGGCCGCGCCGGGAAAAGCCCATTGCGACACGCGGGAAGGATGCGGGCGGAAGCCGGGGGTGTCGCCCACATGGCCCATGTTGCGGACAATCAACTTCTGCGCGGGATACCGCAGGTGCAGCTCAGCCTCTAGCTGGCCGAAATAGACGTCGCGCTCCGCCAGGCCGTTGCCGACGAAGACAACCCGCTCGCCGGCCGAGGGCGCGGCCACCTTCTGCGGACGGGCCGACGACGCGGCCGGTGGTTCGTTGGTAAACGCATGGGAGCGGCGGTTGACTTCAGCCGCCGATGCCGCCGTCGCGAACGCGAGGGCGAAGACAAGTGTGAGAGCTGGGAGTTTCATGGGATGGATGGTCTAAAATCAGCCGACGAAGAGCGGCTTCAAGTGCCGCTCGTAAAGGTTTTCGGTCACGTTCTTGGACACAAAGGCTTCGTGTTTCTTCAAAGCGTTAAGGTATCGCTCGCCCTTCTTGGCCGCGATCTTGAATCCGACGTGGATCAACTGGCGCAGGTGCATGTTGAAGGCGGGATTCTTCTGGTCATGCCGGAGCGCGGCCACGAACTGCGCCGAACTCCAACCAGCGACGGTTTCCTTGGTCGGAAGCTTGGCGCGGTCGATGTCGATGACCGTCGCATACGGCGCGCAGAGTTCGTCGATGTGCTCCAGCGCGGCCGCGTAGATCTCCTTGGCCAGCTCCAATCCATCGCCGCCGGCTTCCGCCAAACCGATCACTTCCTCCAGCCACGTCGTTCCGGCGGTCTTGATGTGCAGGCCGGCTCCGAAGCGGGCCAAAGCCCGGCGGATGATCGGGTAGATCGAGAACTTGTCGCTGCCGGAATGGACGCTGAGCTTCAAGTTCGAGGGCAAGCCATAGCGGGCCACGGCGTGGGCGATGACGGCGAGGTCGTCGTTGAATTCCTTCTCGAACTGGACGAGGTCGCCCGCGTAGTCGACGCCCTTGTTGAAACGCCCGGTGAACTTCGGTGCGAGGGTCTGCACCGGCACCTTCTCATCGGCCAGCGCCACGAGGATGACGAGCAACTCGGGCGGCGTCTGCGGGCTGTCGGTCTCGTCCATCGAGACCTCGGTGATGACCCGGTCCGCGCCCTTCGCATTGGCAATGTGCCGATAGATTTTCCCGGCATCCTGGACGGCGAGGAGGAACTTGGCGGTGATCCTCTCGATCTCCTCCCGCGTCGTCTCGAACGGCTGGGCGATGTCCTGGATGACGATGCGTCCGACGAGTTCCGGATGCCGGTCGACGAAGGCCTTCACCGCCTCGGGCGCGGCGGGCTTCGCGATCGAGTCGGCCACGTCGATGGTGTAGAATTCGCAATGCGGCAGGAAGCGCTCGACCGTCTCCAGCCGGATGTGGTCGGCGTCGAGGAAGTAGGCGCCCTTCCAGCCCAGCTCATCCACCGCCGCATCCGCCGCCATCCTCGTGGAGGAAGGTTCGGAGCCGATGATGGTGTGTTCGCGGTTGGACTTGTTCCAGACGGGCACGATCTCCGCACCCTGCCCCGCGGCGAGGATGCAGGCTCGGAGCTGGGCCCTGGCCTGGTGGGCGAAGCGGTCGCCGATGCCGACGGAGAACCGGCCGATGGTCAAGGGACTGCTCATGGATTGCCAAAGTGTAGGCACGCGGCCTGGAACCATGAATAGGTATGATTGACCATGGGATGGGGATTCTTGACCGACACGACAGCCATCGACCACTCAACTCCTGCCGGCCGCCGCACCCCGGCCGCGCTCCCCTTTCGCGAATTTCTCCGGCGAAAGACCGACCGCCGACTTGAACGCGCGGCTGAAATGGTAGGGATCGGCGAAACCCACCGCCTCGGCGACCTGCTTGACCAGCATTCCCGAGACGAGGAGCAGTTCGGCGGCGTGGTTCATCTTGAGCCGCGTCATGTATTGGTAGGGGCTCTGGCGGTCGAACCGCTGGAAGAGGCGACACAGATACGAGACGTTGATGTGCGTCTCGGCAGCTGCCTGCTCAAGCGTGCGGAGCCGCGCGAAGTTCTGCTCCAGATGACCGCGCGCCCGCTGGTAGGTGGCGAGGGCGCGGGTCTCGAAATCCGCCACGGGAATCGCCTGGCTCTCGATCGTCAGAAGCAGCGATTCGAGCAGCGACGCGCAGATGGCATGACGAAGCGGACTGTCGCCGGAGCCGTTCCGTTGCAGGAGCTCGAACAACTCGACGACCTGCCGTGGATCGGGCACCTGCACCGCCTTGCCGTTTCCCAGCGGGCCCCGCGCAAGGAGCTTCTGGGTCATGGGTCCGTCGAAGTTGACGTAATACTTCACCATCGGGGCCTTGGCCGCGCTCCTGATCCAGTGGGGAACGCCCGGGCCATAGGAGAAAACCACGCCCGGTCGGAGGCGGAATTCGGTCTTTCCAAGGAGGACGGTCCCCTCGCCCTGGGCGACCAGCTCGACGCAGTGGAACTGGAACCCCTTGGGCCGGTCGACGCGGTAGTCCGGTTCGCAATGCTCACAACCGCCGCAGCGCACAAGATCGGTCCTGGGACCGGCCGGGCCGAGGTTCAGGTAATATCGGCGCGCCTCACGGACCTGTCGCGAGACAAAGTCCGGTTCGGGCATCGAACTGACGGCGGCTGGCATGACGGGATGACAATTCTTGCCGTCGTCCGCTTGCAAGGAAAACTCCGCACGACGTTTTCAAAGTGTCGCGGGACTCGGGGCCTGGTGTGGTTGCCGCTCGCCGCACCTCCAAGCAGGCAACGGCGGCTTCCTGGTTCAGGGACGGGCTCTTCCAGGGTCGCCTCATGATCCGGCGCAACGCGCTTGGTTCCTTGGATTGTTCACCGTAGTTTCCGCCGCCAGTGAACGGATTTGAACACGACCTCAGCGACCGGCTCCGCATCCTGCGCGACAACGGGCTCCTGCGCGAGCTTCGCCGGATCGAGTCCGCCCAGGGCCGCACGATCCGGTTCAACGGCCGCCCGCTCCTCAATTTCTCCTCGAACGACTACCTCGGTCTCGCGACCCACCCGGCATTGCAGGAAGCCGCCGCACGGGCGATGCGCGACTTCGGCGTCGGGTCCGGGGCTTCCCGTCTGGTCTGCGGCTCGCTCCAGCCGCATCACGAGCTGGAGGAAGCCATTGCCGCTTTCAAGGGCGCCCAGGCGGCCCTGACGTTTTCTTCCGGATACGCCACCGCCGTCGGCACGATCTGCGCCCTCCTGGAGAAGGACGACGTCATCATCATCGACAAGCTCGCCCACGCCTGCTGCGTCGACGCCGCCCGTCAGAGCGGGGCGAGGCTCCGCGTCTTCGGCCACAACGACCTGGCGGATCTGGAAGAAACGCTCCAATGGGCGCTCGACCACCACGCGAGCAGCCGGATCCTGATCGTGACAGAAAGCGTCTTCTCGATGGACGGCGACACCGCTCCCCTGCGGGAGATCGTCGAGCTCAAGGACCGTTTCGGCGCGTGGCTCCTGCTGGATGAAGCCCACGCCACCGGGTTGTTGGGAAGCAATGGGCGGGGGTTGGCGGACGAGCTCGGAGTGGCGGACCGCGTCGAGGTGCAGATGGGCACGCTCGGCAAGGCGTTCGGTTCCGCCGGCGGCTACGTCTGCGGTTCGAGGACGTTGATCGACTTCCTCGTGAACAAGGCCCGCAGCTTCATCTTCTCCACCGCGCCGACGGTGCCCCAGGTGGCCGCGGCCACCGCCGGCGTGGGCATCTGCTCTTCGGACGAAGGGTGTTCCCTGAGGGCCTCGCTGCAATCGCGCATCGCGGAGGTGGCCACGGCCAAAGCTTCCGGGGGTCTTCGTGGGGCTGCTGCCCGGCCGGCCATCATGCCGGTGATCTTGGGCGATGAAACGCGGACGATGGAGGCCGCCGCCGTGCTTCGTGAACAGGGTTTGTTCATCCCGGCCATTCGTTTCCCCACGGTCGCCCGGGGCGGTGCCCGGCTGCGCGTCACGCTGACGGCCGGTCATACCGTCGAGGACGTGGCACGGCTGAACGACGCGCTCGCCGCCCTGTCCGTCACGCCATGAATCCCCTAGCCAAGCTCGACCACGCCCACGTCTGGCATCCGTTCACGCAGATGCGCTCATGGCTCCAGCACGAGCCCATCGTCCTCGTTTCGGGAAAAGGATCGGTCCTGACCGACGTCAAAGGCCGCGAATACCTCGACGCCAATTCCTCCATCTGGACGAACCTGCACGGCCACAATCATCCCGCCATTAACGCCGCTCTCAACCGGCAGCTCGGCAAGGTGGCCCACACGTCGGCGCTGGGCTTCGCGAACGAGCCGGCGAGTCGATTGGCGGCCGCGCTCGTGAAGCTCGCGAATGACGAAGCCCGAAAAGCCGAAGGGGGAAAAAGTTCGGCCTTTGGCCTTTGGCCTTCGTCATTGCCCAAGGTCTTCTTCTCCGACAACGGCTCCACCGCGTTGGAGGTGGCCATCAAGCTGGCCTACGAATTCACGCGCCGGACGAAGGGCGTAAAGTCCCCGCGCTTCCTCGCAATCGACGGCGCGTATCACGGCGACACCGTGGGCGCGGTCAGCCTGGGGCACATCGGTTTATTCCACAAAGCCTACGCCGGCCTGCTTTTCAAGTCCGACAAGGTGATGTCGCCCTACTGCTACCGGTGCCCGTTCAACCGGGCGAAACCGGAGCGCGGCGACGCACGGACCTACCGCAAGTGCGACTGGGAATGTGTCGGACAAGTCGAGCAGACCTTCGCGAAGGCGGCCAAGGCGAGGAAACCGTTTTCCGCCTTCAGCTACGAACCGCTCATGCAGGGAGCGGCCGGCATGGTCCCGCAGCCCGCCGGATGGCTTGGGAAAGTGGCGGAAATCGCGCGCGGACACGGCGCGCTTCTGATCGCCGACGAGGTCATGACGGGATTCGGCCGCGTCGTAGGCCGGGCGTCCGCGCCCGGCCAGTTGTCTCCAAGCAAAGCTATCCGAGGAATGGGGAAGAAGATTCAGGGCAAGACACACTCCTGGCCGGGCGAGGACGCCCGGCCTACGTTCTTCGGATCCCATGTCGAAGGCGTCCAACCCGATTTCCTCTGCGTCGCGAAAGGGCTGACCGGAGGTTATCTGCCGATGGCGGCCACGCTGACGACGCAGGCCGTCTTCGACGCCTTTCTCGGGGACTACGAGGAGTTCAAGACGTTCTTCCACGGCCACAGCTACACGGCCAACCAACTCGGAGCCGCCGCCGGACTCGCCAGCCTGAAGCTGCTGACTTCTGCGGGCTCGACGGAGGCCCGCTTCAAGTTGGAGACGATCCTGCGGGATGAACTGCAGAGCCTGTGGGCCTTGCCGCAGGTGGGCGATGTCCGGCAGCAGGGCCTCGTGGCCGGAGTCGAGCTGGTCCGCAATTGGCGCACGAGGGAAGCGTTCCGGCTGGAGGAACGCGCCGGCATCCGCGTCTGTGAAGCGATGGCCAAGCGCGGCGTCCTGACCCGGCCGGTCGGCAATGTCGTGGTGCTGATGCCGCCCTACTGCACGACGCCCATGCAGGCGCGGCGAATGGTTCACGCTCTCTACGAAGCGGTGGAGGAAGCGTTCCCTCCGGCATAGTCCGGCGGATAGCGCACTAGGCACTCGAAACGGTGCGGGCCGAAGCCGAACGGCTCGTAGAACCCCTGAGCGTCCCGCGTGAAAAGGTCGATCCGGCAGGTGCGCAACTGCGGGTGGTCGAGGATGAACTTCAGCAGCGTTTGGCCGATTCCCTTTCCGCGATGGGCTTCGTCGAGGACCACGTCGCACAGGTAGCCATGGGTCGACTGGTCCGTGATGACGCGGGCAAATCCGACCTGGAGTCCCTTGTGAAACGCGGAAAAGCAGAGCGAGTGGCGGATGCTCGTGGCGATGTGTTCGCGGCTGCGTTTTCCGGCCCAATAGGTCGAGGCCAGCAGGCGGCAAACCACGTCCAAGTCCACGCGGTTGCGCTCGTCGGTCAGCGTGTATCCGGCCTCGGTCAGTTCCATGCCCTAGAGTTCCCCGTCCATCCCCGCCGCTGGCAAGCGCCAACGTGGGTCTCCGAGACTCCTCTCGCCATGCCGCATGGTCGATGCTACGCCATCTGGCCATGCAGAGGCTGATCCTACTCGCCATTCTCTTCGTGCTGCCTTCCCTCATGGCCACCCAACGTCCCGTCAACCGCGCCTTCGCCACCCGTTCGGAAACCATCGCGCCGAACGCCATGGCCTGCACCAGCCATCCGCTCGCCACGCAGGCCGCGCTCGAGGTGCTCAAGGCCGGCGGCTCGGCCGTCGACGCCGCGATCGCGGCCAATGCCTGCCTCGGCCTGATGGAACCGACCGGCTGCGGAATCGGCGGCGACCTCTTCGCCATCGTCTGGGATCCAGCCACGAAAAAACTCCACGGCCTCAATGGCAGCGGGCGTTCGCCTTTCGGACTTTCCCTCGACGAGTTCAAGAAGCGGGGCCTGACGAACATGCCGAGCTACGGCCCGTTGCCCGTCACGGTTCCGGGCGCGGTCGACGGGTGGTTCGCGCTGCACGGGAAATTCGGCCGCGTATCGATGGCGACAAATCTTGCGCCCGCCATCGCCTACGCCCGCGGAGGTTTCCCGCTGAGCGAAGTCATCGCCGAAGGCTGGGCGAGGAATGTCGCCATCCTCGCCAAGTGGCCGAACGTGACGAACCTCTGGGCACCCGGCGGACATGCGCCCCGCAAGGGCGAGATGTTCCGCAATCCCCAGCTCGCCGGCACGCTGGAGAAGATCGCCTCCGGCGGCCGCGACGCCTACTACCGGGGCGACATTGCGAAGGCGATCAGCGCCTTCATCCAGGAGCAGGGCGGTTTCCTCGGTGAACGCGATTTCGCCGAACACAAGTCCGAGTGGGTGGAACCCATCTCGACGAACTACCGCGGCTATGACATCTGGGAACTGCCGCCGAACGGACAGGGTCTTTCCGTGCTGCAGATGCTGAACATCCTCGAGGGATTCGACCTGAAGACGATGGGCTTCGGCAGCCTGGCCCACCTGCACACGTTCATCGAGGCGAAGAAACTGGCCTTCGAGGACCGGGCCCGGCTCTACGCCGATCCCGAATTCTTCAAGACACCCGTCGCCGAGCTGAACTCGAAGGACTACGCCGCGAAGCGTCGGGCGTTGATCAAGGCGGAACGGGCCGCGAACCGCTACGATCCGGGCATTCCCGCGCTGCGCACGAGCGACACGATCTACCTGTGCGTCGCCGACGAGCGGGGCATGATGGTGTCGTTCATCCAGAGCAACTATCGCGGCATGGGCAGCGGCATGGTGCCGCCCGGACTCGGCTTCGGCCTGCATGATCGTGGCGAAGCGTTCGACCTAACGCCCGGCCGACCGAACAGCTACGCACCTCACAAGCGCCCGTTCCACACGATCATCCCGGCCTTCGTCACGCAGGGCGGCGAACCGGTCCTGGCCTTCGGCGTGATGGGCGGCGACATGCAGCCCCAGGGCCACGTGCAGGTGTTGGTGAACTGGATCGACTTCGGCATGAACCTCCAGGAAGCCGGCGACGCCCCGCGCATCTACCACACCGGCTCCAGCGAGCCGGACGGTTCGTCGATGAGCGACGGGGGGACGGTAAACCTGGAAGCGGGCTTCCCCAGCGAGAGCGTCCGCGATCTCCAGAAGTTCGGCCACAAGCTGGGCGCCGCGAGCATCCCCTCCTTCGGCGGCTATCAGGCCGTCATGTGGGACCGCACGCACCGCGTGTGGATCGGTGCGAGCGAAAGCCGCAAGGACGGCATGGCGGCGGGCTATTGAGGAGACTCCTGTAACTGACAGGCGTTTCCTCCTGTCTCGATTGCCGTGATCCGTCTTTTCCAGCAGACCTCCGTCGCCAGATGATTCAGCGCCGCCAATTCTGGACCCTTCTCGCCATTACCGCCTTGGTCGGAGGAACGGTGCTCGCCCAGATGCGGGGTGGGCGCGGGTTTGGGGGGCGCAGCGGGAGGAGCCTGGTCGAAGTGACTACCGAGAGGGGCAGCGTTCCGAACTGGCCGGTCGATCCGAAGTTTGCGAGGGAGTCTTTCACCTTCGCCCGGCTGAAATACCGTTCCGACCGGCCCGAGCGTTCGAGCTTCGGTTGGTTCACCGACTATCGCGACGCGGATTTGAACCTCTCCTTCCGCCTCCAGCAGTTGACCGCGATCAAGGTCAACCCCGAGCCGGTGGTGTTGGAGATCACGGACCCCAAGCTGACGGACTATCCGTGGATCTTCATGAGCGGAGCCGGGAACATCACGCTCGACGAGAAGGAAGCGGCGATCCTGCGAAGGTATTTCCTGAACGGCGGATTCATGATGGTGGACGACTTCTGGGGACAGGCGGAATGGGACGGGTTCTACGCGGCCATCAAGCTGGTCTTCCCGGAACTGGAGCCGCAGGACATCCCTCGCAGCCATCCGATCTTCCACGCCGTCTACGACATCGACGACAACCTGTCGCTCCAGACGCCGAACATCATGTCGGCCAGGAACAGCCAGGGAACAGGCATCACCTGGGAGGACCAGCACGAGGGAGGGAACACCCGCGACATCCACTTCCGCGGCATCTTCGACAACAAGGGCCGCCTGATGGTGATGATCTGCCACAACACGGACAACGGCGACGGCTGGGAGGAGGAGACGACGGCGGACTGGTTCTTCCACACGTTTTCGGAGAACAAGAACTTCCCCCTCGGCATCAACATCATCTTCTACGCGCTGACGCACTGAGCCGCGCCACGGAAAAGATTGGACCTTGCAGTTTGGCCGACAGCGATTGAAGTGGTGGGCAATGACCAGCCGTTCGCAGAAAATCTCATACATCTTCATGGCCGTGCTGCTTGTGCTCGTGGGTTGGTTGCACATGGCGACGCTGCTGCTGGCCACGCTTTTCGGCTACCTGGCGCTCAAGACCTTTGCCTTCGGGCGCAGCCGGATGCTCGCCGTGACGCTATTCGCCGTGATGGTCGTGGGTGTTTCGATCGGGGCCCTGTATTTCGGAAAAAAGGCCTACGTGACGATTCCCAATATAGTGGACAACACGATGCCCGTCCTTGATGAGCTGGCCCACCACTTCGGACTCGATCTGCCCGACAACTACGAGATGCTTGTCGACGAGGTGAAGAAGGAGAGCGCCGGGCAATATCCGAGCATGGAGAACTTCAAGAGCCTGGAGGGATTCGTCAGCGCGCTGATCTTCCAACTCGTCTACCTGATCATCGGCGGGGTCGTCGCCGTGAGCCTTTTCTTCAACTCGAAACTCAACCTCGACACCGATCCGAATTCCAGCAAGGACAGCCTTTACGCGCTGACCTCAGCCGAGATATTCCAGCGGTTCCGGATGTTCTTCGCCAGCTTCAGGATGGTCATGGGAGCGCAGATCATCATCTCGCTGATAAACAGCACGGCAACAGGGGTGTTCCTCGTGGTCGCCGGTTTTCCCCACGCGATCACGCTGACGGTAATCACCTTCGCCTGTGGATTGCTGCCCATCATCGGCAACCTCGTCAGCAACACGATCATCGTCTGCGTAGGCCTCTCCATGCCGGACCGTTCGCACATGGCGCTGATCGCCCTCATCTACCTCGTCGTCATCCACAAGGGGGAATATTTCCTCAATTCCAAGATCATAGGCAGCCGCATCAAGAATCCCATGTGGCTCACGCTGATCGGCCTGCTCATCGGTGAGCGTCTGATGGGCATCCCCGGCATGATCCTCGCGCCTGTCATCCTCCACTACATCAAGGTCGAGATGTCGAAGGCGCAGGTGCCGGCGCCGGCGGGCGCGGATGTATCCGAGGTTCCGCGAAGTCCCGGGGTCTGAGCCGAGACGGTGGTCCATCCAACAGAGCGAGGCATGACCGGCGAGTCGCTCAGATCCCGATCTGGTCGGCAAGTTCCTCGGCGGGGTAGGTCCATATCTCGGCCAGGGTGGGATGGTAGTGAGGCAGGGAGGCGAGTTCGCGGACGCTCATCCGTTTGGCCATCGCCACGACGATCTCGTGGATCAATTCACCGGCCTGAGGTCCGGTGCAGCATCCTCCCAGGATCTCCCCCGTGTCGGGCGCGGCCAGCAGCTTCACGAAACCGTGCTTCACGGCCATGATGATCGACTTCCCATGGTCGTTGAAGGGATAGCTCGCGGCGACGAAGGGAACCCCCGCCGCCCGCGCGCTTTTCTCGGTCAGTCCCACCGTGGCGAGCGCCGGATCGCTGAAGACCACGTTGATGAGGAGCCGGTAGTCGATGGTCCTCGGTTTGGCGGGCATCGTGATGTTGTGGCCGATGATCTCCCCCTGCTGCACGGCGACATGCACGATCTCGAACGGGCTGGCGCAGTCGCCCGCGGCGTAGATGTGCGGGACCGTGGTCCGCATCTGCGCATCCATGCGGACACGGCCGTCCGCTTCCGTCGCAACTCCGATCGATGCGAGGCCGAGGTTCTTCGTATTGGGCGACCTTCCCAGGGCAAAGAGGATCTGTTCGGCGGCGATCACCTTCTCACCCCCTTCATGCGTGAAGACGATCTCCTTCAATCCGAGGGCGTTCACACGCGCATAGACGAGGCGGGTTCCCGTCAGCACCCGCATGCCTTCGTCACGGAGCTGCGTTGTGACGGCCTCCGCGGCGTCCCCATCGCTGTCCCGCAGGATATGCCCGCTGCGTTGGACCAGCGTGACCGCCACGCCGAGCCGTTGGAAGAACTGGGCGAACTCCACGGCGACCGCTCCGCCCCCAAGGACGATCAGCGACTTCGGCAAGGCCTCCAACGCAAGCGCGTCATCGCTCGTCAGGTAGCCGATCTGTGTCAGCGCGGGCAGCGGCGGCTCCGAAACAATGGAACCCGTGGCGATCACGAAATGGTCCGCCTGAACTTTCCTTCCGTCCGAGAGTTCGACCGTGTGCGGATCGATGAATTTCGCCACGGCCCGGAACAGGGTGAAACGGTCGCTCTCGAGCTGTTTCCGCCGATAGCCGGCGAACTCCTCGATCACCGCGGCCTTACGCGCCATGACGGCTTTGAAGTCGAACGCGGGTTTGTCCAGGCGCAGCCCCCAGGTCGAACCCTGCTGGGCGAGGTGGAGGACGTCGGTGGCCCAGAGCAGCGCCTTCGTAGGCATGCAGCCCCGAAGGATGCAGAGCCCGCCGAGTTCCTTCGCTCCGTCGATGATGGCCACGCGTTGGCCGGAGGCGGCGCAGGTCCGGGCGGCGGCATAGCCCCCGGAGCCGCCGCCGATCACCGCCACATCGAAATCATGCGTCTCAGCCATGTCGCGACGTTCGCCGCGCCCCGCCACCGGCGCAAGGCCGGCAGCGTTGACACCGTCGCCGCCGGCCCGGCAGCTTTCGCACACATGAGCAGTGAACTGATCTTCCCGCGCAGTCCCCGTGAAACCATGGATGGCTGGTCCTACCTGCCCCGTTATGTCGACAAGGCGCGCCTGCAACTGGCCGGGAAACTCCACACGGACTACCAGGCGAATTTCGGCAAGGGATTCGATGGCTGGTGGCTGGAGGCGGCCGGGGTGAACCACGAGGACTTCATCGAGGTCGTCCGCCACTCCGTGACCGACGGGCAGGTCTGCGATTGGGTTCGGACCAACGTGAAGAAGTCCACCGCCGACAAGGAGGCGCATTCCGAAAGGCTCTTGAACCATCCTCCGGCCACCGCGACGGAAGCGGTGGCCCGTTTGAAGATGCGGATGGAGCAGTCAGGCCTTCATCACCGCGCCGATGTCACCACGTTCGTCGACTACATCGACGCCGACGAGAAGCGGATCTGAACGGCGATCCGGAGTCCGGGGCCATCGCCGGAATTTCACGTCCAACGGCCGATGCGGCTGTCGAGCTGGAAGACCTGCCCGGAGACGTGTTGCAAGCCGGCGAGGAAGACGATGAAGCGGGCGGCTTCTTCAAGCGTGCCTGCGCGACCGAGAGCGTTCGCGGCGGAGAGATCAGCGAGTTGCTCCGGCGTCAGTTCCGCAGTCATTCCGGTTGGCAGGATCCCCGGCAGGACCGCATTCACACGCACGTTCCGTGAACCCAGCTCGCGGGCGAGGGACTGGGTCAAACCGATCAAGCCGGCTTTGGCCGCCGCATAGTTGGCCTGTCCCCGCGTGCCGTTGCGCGCGGCCCAGCTGGAGATGTTCAGAATGTGTCCCGACCGGGCCGACGCCATGGGACGCGCCACTGTCTGGGAGCAGAGGAATGCGCCCTTGAGATTCACGTCGAGGGCGCGTTGCCACTCGTCGATGGACAACGTGGCGATAGACGCGTCGGCCGTTACGCCGGCGTTGTTGACCAGGCAATCAAGACGGCCGAAGCGCTCGACGGCCGACTTGGTGGCCGATTGGCAGGTGGCGCGGTCGGTGACATCAAGCGAGGTGAACCACACGAGGGCTGGATCTGCGGATGGTTCCAAAGGCTCGGCCTCCCACGACCCCGGACGATGGGCCGCCGCCACAACCGCCCAGCCGTTGCGAAGAAACTCCCTGGCCAAAGCCCTACCCAATCCACCAGCGGCTCCGGTGATCAGCGCGACCGGGTGGCTCATGTTTTCGGAGGCCCCGTTCATCGGCTTGGATAACCGGGGGGAATGGCCCATGCGCCTTCGATCATCGAGGCGGCCACAGGACCACGATGATGGACCACGGCACCGTAGGCGTCGGGACCGTAGCCCATGGGGATGGCGATCAGGTCGGCGAGAGCGCCTTCGCCGAGTTCGCCCAGTTCACCGGAACGGCCCAACGCCCGGGCCCCGTTGATCGTCGCCATGCGCAGGACCTGTTCGGCGAGAACATGCGGATGTTGCCGGGAGAACTCCTGCATCTCGTCGAACAGACTGAGGCGCGGCGCGCAGCCCCGGTTGGCCGGAAGGCTCGCCGCACTGTCGGTGCCAAGGCACAGGTTGACCCCGGCATAAGCCAGCTGGCCGTGGGGAAAAGCGCGGTGGCCGAAATAGGAATGGCTCAACGGACAATGGACGACCGAGCTGCCGGACCGGGCCAGCAGATAGTCGTCGTTCTCCCAGAGGTAGTTCACATGCACGGCGAGGAAGTTCGGGCCAAGCAGGCCGGCGCGGTTCAACGCCTGGACCGGGGAACCGCTGCCGCAGTCGCCCATGTCCCGCTGGGCCTTCAGCCATTCGAACATGGGGCCGCGCCGATACATGAACATGTCGAACTCGTCGGCCGATTCCGAGACATGCGTGGTGACGGGCCAGCACCGCTCGCGGGACGCGTCCGTCGCCAACTGGAGGAGCTCCGGCAGCGTCGAGTAGGGCGCATGGGGGGAGAGCGCGGCGCGGGAGCGGCCCGGAGGCAGGGCTTCGACGATCCGCACAGCCTCGGCGATGATCTCCGCCGGCGAACGCTGGGCCCGGATGCAGGTCAGCTCGATGAAGGAAGTGACCCGGAGCGGCGTGGAATTCCATGCCTCGAGAAGCACCGTAGGCACGGCTTCGATGTCCGCGACGCTGGTGCAGCCCGACTCGACCAGCTGCCGCGCGCCCTCGGCCCAGGAGCGCGCGTAGTCGGCATCGGTCCATGTGCCCTTCAACGCCATGATGGCCTTGATCCATTGGGCGAAGTCGCGCCCGGGGGCGATGCGTCCGGCCATGCCGGTGTAGTCCAGATGGCAATGGGCGTTGATCAGGCCCGGCAAGAGGATCGATTCACCGAGGTCGACGACCTGATGATCCGCCGCCTGGAATTCACTCCAGAGACCGACCGCCCGGATGCGGTTGCCGTCGACCAGCACGGCCCCGTCGTCGATGGTGGGACGGCTGATGGGCAGAACGGTTTTGGCGCGGAGGAGGAGCATCTGTCTGGCCGGAAATAAAACAGGACCGGGCCACGTAAGCGACCCGATCCTTGGTTTGAGAAAAAGCGGAGGACTACGCGGTCGCCTGACGCTTCAGCTTCAGGGTGGCGGCGACGGAGTGCTTCTTGGCCTTGGTCTTGTTGTGCCGCTTGCGGATCTGCTGCTCGATCTTTTTCGTGACGATATCGATGGCGGCGTAGAGGTCGCTCTCGTGGTCCTCGGCGAAGAGGTCGTTGCCGGGAACGGCGAGGCGGATGGAACACCCGAAGGCCTTCGCCGGGGAGCGTGTGTTGTCGTGGTCGATCGTGACGCGGGCGTCGATGGCCTGCTTCTCGAAATGGTCGAGCTTCTCGATCTTGGAAAGGATGTGGTCCTCGATTCCCTGGGTGAGTGTCAGGTTATGTGTGGAGAGGATGAGCTTCATGCGTTTGTTTAGGTGCTACGGGTAAACGATTCGCCCAATTAAGGGGTTAGCGCCACGGGAAATTTTCAGAAAACTTTCAGAGGACCCCGCAGGAACTCACGAAAGCTTCTCCAGGCAATCGGTCAGGAAGGGCATGAGCTGCTTCTTGCGGGAGACGACGCCGTCGAGTTCGTAGAGCGCCCGGCCGATCTCCGGGTAGCTGATGGTGGCGTGGAACTTCTCGTCGGCGGCGACGGCCAGGATCGAGCACTGCGTCGCGACGTCGGTGATGAGCAGCGCGGAAAAGTAGTAGCTGTTCTTGCGGCGGTAGACGTCGAGGGCCTCCTGCACCTCGGTCTGGCGCTTCCAGAACTGGTCGAAACCGACCTCCTCGATCTGCGCGACGCTGAAGGT
This sequence comes from Verrucomicrobiota bacterium, assembly GCA_043744715.1. Classification (GTDB taxonomy): domain Bacteria; phylum Verrucomicrobiota; class Verrucomicrobiia; order Limisphaerales; family CANJSG01; genus CANJSG01. The sequence goes on from JAYTUE010000022.1 coordinate 28,112, forward strand.
GCGGCCCTGCTCGATGTATTCCTTGCAGTCGGTGGTGATGGCCTGCTCGGCCGTCCGCGTGACGAGGACCGAACCGAAGGAGAAGATTTGCTCGGTGAACTCGGTCGCGTTGATCCCGGTGATGGCCTCCAGCTTCTGGAGGATACGGGCGTCCTTCTCGGTGGTCGTGGGGGACGTCAGGTTCAACGTGTCCGACACGAGTCCGGCCAATAGCAGCCCGGCGATGGCCTTGGGCAGTTCCACTCCCTCGCGGAGGAAGCAGTCGGCCACGATGGTGCTGGTGGAACCGACGGGTTCGTTGCGGAAAAGGATCGGCTGGATCGTGCTGAAGGTGTTGATCCGATGGTGGTCGATGACCTCGATGATCCGCATCTGCTCGGCGCCGTTCACCGCCTGGGTGAGTTCGTTGTGGTCCACCAGGATCAGCTGGCGGTCGACCTTCTTGAGGAAGTCCGTCTTGGTCACGATGCCGATGACCTCCTGGGTGTCGCCCACGACGGGGAAGGCCTGGAACTGGGAGGCGACCGCGAGCCGCTCGGCGTCGCACAAGAGTTCGTCGTCGCGGAAGGAGAGGAAATGCTCGTCCATCATGTGGTGGACGGCGATTGCGGACCGCAAAAGCATCGCGGTCGTGGCCGAGTCATGCGGCGAAAGCAGCACGCTGACCTCGTTCTTCTTCGCCAGATCCATCACCGACGCTTCGATGTCCAGCCCGCCGGTCACCACGATGACACGGACCCGGCCCTTGACGGCGATCTCCTGCACGCCCTGACGGTCGCCGACGACGACGATCAGCTTCTCCGGTGGATACTGCGGCATGCGCTTGGCGAAGGATTCCTGCTTCATCGCCGCGACCATCAGGATGAGCTGCTCCTCGCGGTCCGGCTCGACGGCGAAGAGCATCTTGGCGTTCAGGGTGCGCGCGAGGTTCCTCACGCTGGCGGAGACGCGCCGGGAATCGAACGGCCGGTTCGGCGCGGGGAAGAAGAACTTGGCGACCTTGAAGAGCGACAGCAGGCCTTTGCAGTGCCGGGCCGGGTCCAGGATCGGGAGGACACGGATGCCACGCTCCTCCATGATGGCCAACGCCTCGGCCACGGTGGTTTCGGGACCGACGTTGACGACGTTCGCCGCCATCACGTCCCGCACCCGCGGCGAGACGTCGGGCACGAAGCGCGGCGGCTCGACGCCGAATCGTTTCAGGACGAAGTCGATCCGGTCGTTGATGTCGCCGCAGCGGGCCGCCACCGCCTCCGGCATGCCGGTGCGGCGCTTGTATTCCGCATACCCGATGGCGGAACAGATGGCGTCGGTGTCCGGATTCTTGTGCCCGATTACGAGGACTTCACTCATGCATTCTGGCAGTGCTTTGCGGTCTGGAAAACCCCGCCGCCCTGCTCTGGTTCATATTCCACCCGGCAAAGCACGAAATCCAAGCCCGGAAAGTCGTGCGGTCCCGAAGTAGCATCCGTGCAGCCCGACCGGAGGCGAACATGCGCCCTTGCTCCCATGACGGTGCGCTCCTTAAATCCGCCCGTGCCTACGAAAGTCGTTGCCGTCGCCAATCAGAAAGGCGGGGTGGGAAAGACCACCACCTCCGTGAACCTCTCCGCCTGCCTTGCCGCGCTCGGCAAACGCGTCCTGATGCTCGACCTCGATCCCCAAGCCAACGCGACCAGCGGCGTCGGCCTTGAAAAGACCGAAGGCGCCTCCTGCTACCGTGTCCTTTTGGGCGAAGGCGGCTTGACCGACAAGATCCAGCAGACCGCCTTCGAGAACCTTTGGGTGATTCCGAGCGAACTCGATCTCTGCGGCGCGGACATCGAACTGTCGCGCCAGGAGAACTACCTCCAAAAGCTGAAGAACGCCCTCCAGCCGATCGCGGAATCCGGACGCTTCGACATCATCCTGATCGATTGCCCGCCGTCGCTTGGCATCCTCACGCTGAACGCCTTCGCCTCGGCCAACTATCTCCTCGTCCCGCTCCAGTGCGAATACTACGCGCTGGAAGGCATCTCGATGATCACCCGGCTGTGGAACCAGCTCCGCGACACCGGCATCAATCCCGGCCTCGAACTGCTCGGCGTGGTCATGACCATGTTCGACGGCCGGACGAACCTGTCGCACCAGGTCGCCGGCGAAGTCCGTCAGCATTTCGGCGACAAGGTCTTTGAGACGGTCATTCCAAGGACGACGCGGTTGGCCGAAGCGCCCAGCTTCGGCAAGCCGATCATCCACTACGACAAATACAGCGCCGGTTCCGCCGCCTACGAAGTGCTGGCCGAGGAAGTGGCCAAGCGGTTGGGGATTTAAGGCCGAAGGCCAAATCCACGAAGGCCAAAGGAAGCACCAAGCCCCAAGCCCGAAGCACCTCAGCCGGAACTATGCGGTGAGAATGCGGCCATAAAGCGGCGGCATCAAGGTAGGGCGGGCATCTTGCCTGCCCACGACGCTCACGGCGTGAAACCCAGCGGTGCGGGCTTATCAGGACGCTGGTTCAAGGAATACCCACGGTCAGCTCGGGGCAAGCTGGAAGCCCGCCCTACCTTCTACTGCATGAATCCGGCTCAGCGTTCGATCCGGAAGGTCACGTCATAGCCGCCCACCACCTTCTGACCGACCTTCCTCGGACGCCCGCCATCGTCGTCGCCGTCCTCGCCGAGGCTGTAGACGACGAACCCCTTCACCAGCGGTTTGAACCGGAGCGGCTTCCCGTCGTAGGGATCCAATGGAACAGCCGCGAGATACTGGGGAACCAGATCAGCCAAGGTAGCCGGGAGCTTTCCATCGTGCGCCATCCGGTAGCGCTCCACGGCCAGTGCCGCCAAAGCGCAACGCAGAGTGGCCGAATTGGAGGCATCCCGTTGGAAGCCCTTCGCAAAAGACGGAATCGTCATCCGCGTCATCACCTTCACAAACGGCCAGCCGTTGGTCCCACCGCTGACCTCGTAGGCGATGTTGGAAACCGTGGTCAGCCGCCGGGGAAACTCCTCATTGGCCGCCTCCTGCAGCCGGATCATCGCATCCACATACGCGCCCTCGTCCGCGCCCATCAGACCCGATGCGGCATAGATCATATATCCGAACCTCGCGCCGGAAAATGGCCCTGTGGTCACGCCACCCGCAGCACTCATCATCTGTGCCATCTGCGCCGCGACCTGGGAGAAGGTGTCCATCCCGAAGGTCATTTCCCCGACCAACCATCGAGCCAGCGAATTGGTCGCCAGTGCCGAACCGATCACAGCCTGGATTCGTGCGAGCTGCTGGTCTGTCAGCTCCAGCCGATTGATCACGCGCTCAGCCGAGGACGCCCCGATCGCGACGCAGGCATTTCGAACGAGAGCGGAGATGAAGAGCGGTTCCGGCTCCAACGTCCGGCCAACGTGGAACCCGTCCTCGATCGCCGCCGTTGCCTCGTCGAGCTTCCCCTGCTCCGCCGCCAACTGCGCCGCAAGCGCAAGCTTCTGGGCGGCGCCTTTGACCGGGGCAAGATGGGGCAGCAGCTTGTTAATGGAAAATGTCCCAGGATACCGCGACGCCGGCAGCTTCAACGCCTGGTGCAACGCGGCGTAGGCGGCGGAGTTCGACGAGACGTAGTCCCCGGCAAGTGTCCTGGCCTCTTCACTCCATGGTGCGAACGGTTCCACTTTGGGGGCGTTCGCACCCATGATCGGCAGCTTGTCCGACGCGTCAGACGGGAACATCTCCACCGCCGCCAGGACACCGAGGGCCGCGTTGCTCTCCGCCGGCACGGCGACATACCACGCGTTCAGCTCCGCCATGGTGGTCGGATGTCCCATCTGCCGCAGCTTGGCCAGCTTTCCGGCGATCCCCCGCTCCTGCACGGCACGGAATCCCAAGCTGGCCAGAACCAGCAGCAGAATCACCCCGCCAACGATGCCCAACCACTTCAGTCCTTTCATGCGATGGCTCAGGGATACGCCCGGCTTCCCGGACGGACAAGGCTGGATCGTTGGTAGCCGCCGGCATGAGGACGCAGCTTCAAGGTAGGGCAGTGCATCTTGCCTGCCCAAGGCGCTCCAGGCATGGAACCAAATGGTGCGGACGTATCGGGACTTTGGACAAAGCGCGAACCTCGGTCAGCACGGGGCAGGCTGGAAGCCCGCCCTACCTTCTACTAAATCGTTCCGATCAAGCGGTCGTAGCCCTCCGCCTCGCCACGTCGGCGGCAACACTTCAGGCCATCCAAAAGCCTGATACCTTGGCGCTCCATTCGATGTTCGATGTTCGATGTTCGATGTTCGATGTTCGATGTTCGATGTTCGATGTTCGATGTTCGATGTTCGATGTTCGGCGTTGGATGTTCGATGTTCCCATCCTTCACGACTCTCATGCCGAGCCGGAGCTCGGCGCCCCATCTTCGGGCAGGGCGGGCAGTCCTCTGCCCGCCGCCGGTAAACGGACGTTCCCAATCCGGCCACCCATCTCGCGGCGCACACGGAGTGGTGCGCCCTACCGGCCTTCGTGCTCTTCGTGGATGAACAGCGACTGGGCGGGCGGGGACGCCCGGCCTACCACGTCACCGGCACACGGATCTTCTGGCCGTTACGGTTGTTGAAGAAAAGTTGGCGCTGCGACTGGCCGTATTCATGGACCAGCTTCGTGATCTTCACGTCGTAGCAGCAGTATTCGGCGATCTCGGCCATCTTGCCCTCCTTCCACCAGCGGATGGCCTGCAACCCTTCCGCCGTCTTCTCCACTCCGAGCGAGGCGCTCGCGATGGAATCGAGAGAGACGCGGTGGCCAAGGGTTTTCTCCAGCTCCACCATCATGTCGAGGGTGTGGACCTGCTCGCAGTCGAAGAAGTCGTTGTAGCCCTGGAGCACGACGTAGTCGAAGCCCCTGTGGTTGAAGCCCACCACCAGGTCGGCGCGGAGCAGTTCCTTGATCAGCTCCTGCACACGGCTCTCCGGATAGATCATGTAGTCGCCCCGGACCGTGCTGTAGGTCACGCCCACGCTCATCTTGAGCTGGCGGAAATGGCTCGGCGTCCGCCCTCCGACCTCGTCGAAGGACTTCTGCGTTTCCAGGTCGAAGTAGACGATGTTCCTCATCAGGCCCGGCACTTGTGCCGGATTCGCCTCGACGGAGCCAATCCCAAAGGGTCGACCGTTTCTGGTAGCGCCTCTCGGAACTCGGCTGAATCCCAGCCGGAGCGCGCGGGATGTGCGGCGGAGAAACTTAACAGGGCGATGGTCCATAGCTCAGTGGAGCCGAAGTCGGAGGTCAAAGATGTTGCTCCTGTAACTGCGCTAGCAGACGAACCGGCGCGTGGCGTGACCTTTGCGGGAAGTTTTCCGAACAACTCAAAACCCATCAACGAGGTCGGCTACTTTCAGTCCCAAGGCTCTGGCAATTTTCACCATCGAATCCAGGGAGATGTTGAGGTTTCCCCTCTCAACCTGTCCGATGAAGTTGTGATGCAGGTCCGCTTTCTCGGCCAGCTTCTCCTGGGTCAGGCCCGCCGCCCTCCGACATTCCCGGATTCGGTCTCCGACAAGTCGTCTATGTGGCGGTTTCGATGGCACCGCCCATCACCGCAACAAGGCGGCAGGGTTCGGGCCACACCCTATACTGTGTTTCTACTTGTGGTTTACGAACGCCTTTGAGTATTACGGTAGACGGTAGGTTTTGTGGCTCGAAAATCCGGATTGAATTCACGCGGCTATGTCAAAAATCCATCGTTCTTTCTTGGCCAACGTCCCCTTGATCCCGCTGCTGATGGCCTGTGCGCTGGCCTGTTTTGGCCAGCCCTCCACGAGCAAACCAGGGAAAAGCAAGGGGCCTCCCCCTACCTATTTCTCGGCTCAGAAACCTGGGCTGCCGCCGCTGCCGTTCAATCCATTCCCGGCGCTGCCAGTCGTGGAAATGTCCCGTGGAAAGTTCATCTATGACGATCTGGATTTCGACTATTCGCCGCCGAAACACCAGTCTGCGGGCGAGATTTCCGCCAAGGATGGGGTGGCCGACGATGCTCCGGGAGGGATGAACAGGCTGACCGCTGAAGATGGGCTGATACTCCTGGTGCCGGAGTTTTCCGGAAACCAGCTCACCCTGAAGATCGCCGGGAACGATCCGGAAAGAGCCTATGACCTCTATTCCTCCACCAATGTCGCAGCGACAAACGGTTGGCGCTACGTGGGCCGGCTCTTGCCGGGGCGGACCAACATCACGATCACGGCGACCGGGCAGGAGATGGAGTTCTTCAGGTTGGCCGATACCACCGATACCGACGGGGATTCCCTGCCGGATGCGTTTGAGGCGCTTGTGGCGGGCCTTGACCCGACGGTCCCCAATGCCTTGGCGACCATCGCGGCAGACAACCCCGCCTACCAGTATTTGACCGATGTTGCCGCCGAGGTTCGGGTGAAAAAATTCAGCGGAACTAACCAAGTCCAACGAGTCCGCGATGATTTCTACCAGGACTTTCTGGTCAGGGCGGAATGGACCCGAGGTGAAGGGGGACAAGACGAGCGCTACAGCTACGTTGGTTTTGGAGCAGGCGCGCTGACTTTGCTGGGACAGGTGACGTGGAACGGTGCCGGGGCAGTTACTTCCGGAACCAATGCGGCGTATGGAGCCATGCCCACGACATCATGGGCGCATGTCTTGGAGAGTTCCTATGTCCCGGTCGATGCGACCAACTGGACCCGATCCACGAATTTCATGGATACCAGGATCGAGTTGGCGACCGGCGGAAAGGGGCTCTCGGAGGAAAAGAACCTGTTCGTGCTCGGCGTGGCCGTCTCCGAGGTGCAGCGGCGGGACGATCCACCGGGATATGTGACAATTGGTCCGGTTCCAAATTCCAGCATTACCGTGCTGGGGGAACATCCGGACGGGGATGGAAAAATTTGGAAAATGATCGCGGACAACAGGGCCGAAGACGTGACTCCGGTCGTTTCCTCGCCCTACACCAACTACAGTTTCGTCGTCGTCCCGCAGAAGGTGAAGCTGCAGATCTTCCGTGGATCGGCGGACATCGCGGGAACCTTCCAGACGGTCTGGGTGGGCGAACCCATCAACCTCCAGTGCCAGCTCAACCCATCTGTCGGCACCTTGAGCAACATCCAGTGGACCATTCCGGGCACGTCGTTTTCCAACTACGTCGCGGGTGCCAGCCTGGGAAAGGTGTTCCGCGACTACTCGAGGACCAACGCCACCGTGGGCTTCATCTGGATCGAAGGAACGTCCCGGACGGAGGTCCAATGCTCCGCCATGGTCAACGGATTCACCGTGACCTCAAAAGTGATCTTCGATGTGAAACGGCCCACGGCGACGATCACGGCGGTGTTTCAAAAGTCCGTGGCCGTGGATGGCGACTGGGACGTAAGCCCGGCGCTTCATCTGGGTAGTCCGGGAACACCGGGCATCCATTTCAGCTATTCACCACAAGGTGGCCAAGGAGCCTATCAGTGGGTCCAGTTGGGATCGGTTACAACACGCTACAAAAACGGGACCGACAATGCTTGGTATCGGGCTCACGGTAGCGGTTTGGACACATACTACCCCTACCCAAAACTTCGTGTTAACAACATAGTGACTGCGGACGCAGGCGATTCCCCAGGTATCGGGCTGGTGAACGGGGTTTTGGAATACAGCAGGGACGATTCCTTTGAAATGCACCTCATGTTTAACCCATCTCCCGCCATAGGGACATCATGGGTTCCACTGAGGAAGATTTCGTGGAGCTGGTCCGGTCGGGCGATTTTGTCGAACGGAGCCTTTTATCTGAGCCAGCCCGCACAAAACTTTGGAGTCGACTCCAACTCTACAAACCATCCGGAATGGACGAGCAACATCGATCCCGCTTTTAAGGTCTTCAGTCCCGAGTGAGCCATCGGTGACCACAGTTCACAACTTTGTGACACTAAGCATCCGTCAAATGCCAAAACACTTCCAAAGCAAAGTGGCCTTGCTGCTAGGGGCGGTGTTCCTCCTTGCGAACCGGCCCGTGGAGGCTGCGGAGGCCAAGGATGCATCCACGATGGAAGTGTTCGTGACCGACGATGGGATGATCTCAACCGATCCATCGGGGAAAGCGGTCTTGCAGAATTGGCAGCTTGAAGCGGCTAGGAAAGCCAAGGAGTCCCGCCCAGCGCATCTCGATCCAGAAGGGAACTGGGGCGAACCTTCCGCCGGAATGCAGATGTCCATTCGGCTGGAGAAACCCACCTACAAAGTGGGAGAGCCGGTCAACGCTACGATCATCTTGAGAAACCTCGATCAGAAGCCCAGGGAATTCAGGGTGCTCTGGCCTCTCGAACTTGGTTTTGGTTTGAGCCTTTTCGTATCCAGTCAGCCGGCCCCTTTGCCCACAATGGCGGAAGCCCGCGCGACCGACGAATTCATGAGACGGATGGCCAGATCGGTTTACAAGGGACACACTTTTGGGCTGTCACCAGGGACACAGAAGAAATTCGAAGTCTCCCTGAGCGCCATCTACGATCTGGCTCGGCCCGGTTCCTACCAGATCATGGCATCGCGGGAGATTGATGATCCCGAGACCGGAGGCAAGAGCCTGATCTCCACGAAATCCGCGTCGTTCGAGATCGTTGCGGGTAACGGCCCGGACAGCCGGACCAATATCCAGCCCGGAAGTGTGGTTTCGCCTCCCATTTTGTCTCCGGCAGGTTCGGGTGAGCCCCGTGCAATCCCCGCGACGAGCTTTCCCCAGAAAATCGATCCCGCGTCTCCAGCATCCGGTTCTGGCGAGGCGTTTCCTTCGACCGCAGCTCCGCCCCTGGCCGATACTTCGACGGACGTAGCGGCCACGGCGAAGGGATGGACCTGGGGACTACTGTTCGTCGCAATGGCCGCGTTCTTCGGATCAATCCTTTGGGTGCTGAGGAGGCGCAGTGGGAGATCGTGATTTGGCTGACTGGTGGACACGACACCCCGTTCGTCTGCTGGCCTCGCTGGTCTTGGTCGCGGCATTGATGTTTGCCGTGGATGGATTTTGCGATCAGGAGAGGCCTTCGTTTGGTTTTTTTGTGAACGACGACGGGAGAATTTCTGCCGATTCATCAGGCAAAGTGGTCTTGGAGGACTGGCGCATTGAACTGGCGAAGAAGGCCAAGGAATCCCGGCCGGCCCACCTCGATCCGGAAGGGAACTGGGGCGAACCCTCCTCAGGGATGCAGATGTCCATCAGACTGGACAAGTCCTCCTACAAAGTTGGTGAATCGGTTAACGCCACGATCATCGTGAGGAACCTCGATCAGAAGCCTAGGGAATACATGGTGCTTTTGCCTCTCGACTTGGGCTTTGGCCTAAGCCTTTTCGTTTCGGGTAAGCCAGTGCCAGTGCCAACTAAGTCAGAGGCCCGTGAGCCCAATGCTTTCGGAAAACGACTGTCGAGGCTCATCATGGGGGGACGTAGCTTTGGCCTGTCTCCCAAAGAACAGAGAAAGCATGAGATGTGTTTGGATTGGTTTTACGATCTGATCCAGCCCGGTTCCTACCAGATCATGGCGTCGCGGGAGATCGATGATCCTGAGACCGGCGGCAAAAGCCTGATCTCCACGACATTCGCCACGTTCGAGATCGTATCAGGGGGCGGCCAGGACAGCCGGACCAACATCCAGCCGGGAAGCGTGGTTTCGCCTCCCATTTTGTCTCCGGCAGGTTCGGGTGAGCCCCGTGCAATCCCCGCCACGAGCTTTCAACAGATGATGGGTGTTACCTCACCAGTTTCTGGATCTAGCGCCATGCCTCCTTCGTCCGCAGTTCCCCCCTTGGCCGACACTTCGACCGCCCGGACGACCACGGCGAAGGGATGGACATGGGGACTACTGTTCGTCGCAATGGCCGCGTTCATCGGATCAATCCTTTGGGTGCTGAGGAGGCGGAGTGGAAGGTCGTGATTTGACTGACTGGTGGACACGACACCCCGTTCGTCTGCTGGCCTCGCTGATCTTGGTCGCGGCACTGATGTCAGACGTGGTGATCGCGCAGACCGCATCCACTGTGGATGTGTTTGTGACCGACGATGGGATGATTTCAACCGATCCAACGGGGAAAGCCGTCTTGCAGAATTGGCAGCTTGAAGCGGCCAGGAAAACCAAGGAATCCCGGCCAGCGCATCTCGATCCGGAAGGGAACTGGGGGAACCGTCATCAGGGATGCAGATGTCCATCAGACTGGAGAATCCCACCTACAAAGTAGGAGAGCCGGTTAACGCTACGATCATCGTGAGGAACCTCGATCAGAAGCCTCGGGAATACATGGTGCTTTTGCCTCTCGACTTGGGCTTTGGCCTGAGTCTTTTCGTTTCGGGTAAGCCAGTGCCAGTGCCCACTAATTCTAGTTCGCTTTCAAGATGAGACTAACTATCCAAGGCCAGGCGCAGATACTGCGCACGCGGTCCCGGTCCGCCGCCAGTCGTGGCAGGCCCGCATCCAAGGTGCGCATCACCCC
>JAYTUE010000023.1:0-2956 GCA_043744715.1 Verrucomicrobiota bacterium
TCGAATCCGCCGGCGAGGCCGGTGTCCACAACCTCCTCACCGCGCCCCAGACAGGCCACGCACCGAGCCGCCTTCAGGCGAACGCCTACTACGCCATGAGTCTTTCGGGCAATGGCGGGCGAATCGTCGTGCGGGACTGGCTCGAATCCACCGTGCCCGAAGTGGAGGCCAACGTCCGGAAGTGGTTCGAGGCGCTCTCCATCATCAATCCGGAAGGCACCGGCACGGACCGCGCCTTCAAACTCGGTCGCCTGCTCTACGCCCTCGTCCGCGATAAGATCGACGAACTGCCGCCCCAGTTGCCCACGCAACTCCTCTATGCCGCCCTGCGTGGCACCCCGCTGCCGCTGACCGCCCTCGCCGCCGCGCTTCGCCGCCAGCAGATCGAAGCCGGTGAACAGCCCAATCCCGCCCGTTTCGCTCTCATCAAAGCCTGTCTCCTCCGCTCTCCCAATCTCGCCACCGCCAACCCTCAACCCCCATCCGATGCCATGTCTGAATGCCTCAACCCCGAGTCCCGTGACGCCGCCTACCTGTGCGGTCGTCTCTTCGCCGTGTTCGACCGCCTGCAATACCTGGCCCTTGGGTCGGTGAATGCCGGTGTGGCCGAACGCTTCTACGCCAGCGCCAGCGTCACCCCCGCGCTGGTCATGGGCCGCATGTTCCGCAACTCGCAGTTCCACCTCGCCAAGGCCGGTGGCGGCATCGCCGAAAACGTCCGCAAGGACTTCGAGGAAGTCACCTGCGCTTTGGGCGACAAGTTCCCATCCTCGCTCGACCTTGAAGGCCAGGGCCGTTTCGCCCTCGGCTACTACCACCAGAAGGCCGACTACCGCCGCCGCACCGCCGAACGGAAGGAACAGCAATCCACCGAAACCGCCAAAGCCTGAGCCGCCCACTTTCAACCATTCACACTCAACAGACCGACCCATGAACAACCGCTACGACTTCGTTTATCTCTTCGACTGCAAAGACGGCAATCCCAACGGCGATCCCGATGCCGCCAACTCGCCGCGCATTGATCCGCAGGACATGCACGGTCTCGTCTCCGACGTGTGCCTCAAGCGCAAGGTCCGCAACTTCGCGCTTCTCGCGAAAGAAGCTGCGCCCGGCTACGCCATCTTCGTTCAGCAGGGCAGCGTTCTGAACGAGAGCATCGCAAAAGCTCACAAGGATCTTGGCCACGATGTGGACCCCAAGTCCGAGAAGAAGAAAGCCACCCGCGAACAAGTCGGCTCCGCGCGGGCGGAGATGTGCAAACGCTTCTACGATGTCCGCACCTTCGGCGCGGTCATGTCCACCGGTGCGAACGCGGGCCAGGTGAGAGGCCCGGTCCAAGTCAGTTTCAGCCGAAGTGTTGATCCCATCCTGCCACTCGACCTGAGCATCACTCGCATGGCCGTGACCGAAGCCAAGGAAGCGGATTCACCCAATCAAACGATGGGCCGTAAAAACCTCATCCCTTACGGCCTCTACCGCTGCCACGGCTTCATCAGCGCCCACCTCGCCCGCGAAACCGGTTTCAGTGAGGCCGATCTGGAACTGTTCTGGCAATCGCTCGCCCAGATGTTCGACCACGACCGTTCCGCCAGTCGCGGCACGATGGCTCCGCAGAAGCTCGTCGTCTTCAAGCACCAGACCCCGCTGGGAAATGCCCCTGCCCACAAGCTGTTCGAGCGCGTTTCCGTGAAACGCAGGGCCGGAGTCGAAGTGGCCCGGGCTTTCTCGGACTACGAGACCGTTGTGAATCGGGACGACCTGCCAGCGGGCATCGAGGTGTTGGATCTCCTCTGAACTTCGTTGAACACGAGCAATCCAGGGTCGCAGCCGTCGGAGGAGCGGGAGCCATTGCCCCTCTCGCTCCTCAACGACCTGCTCTACTGCGAACGCCGCGCCGCGCTGAAGGTCGTCGAGGGTTCGCGTTCTGCGAACCAGCACACAAACCGGGGCGACATCGTCCATGAACACGCCGACCTCGCCGGCTATGACGTGGTCAAGGGCGTGACGCTGCTGCGGGCTCTACCCGTCTGGTCCGAGCGGCTCGGATTGAACGGCAAGTGCGACATCGTCGAAGTGCGCCCTCACCCCCAGCCCCTCTCCCATCCGATGGGAGAGGGTGGCCAGAGGCCGGGTGAGGGCTCGCTGTTCCCCGTCGAGTTCAAACTCGGCAAGCGTCGCCAATGGGAAAACGACGACGTGCAGCTCTGCGCCCAGGCGATCTGTCTGGAGGAGATGTTTGGTGCCGTCGTTCCGCGCGGAGCCATCTTCCACGCCGACAGCAAACGCCGTCGCGAGGTGGAGTTCACCGCCGAACTGAGGACCAAGACGGAGACGACGGCCCGGCGATTGCATGGCCTGCTGCAAACCGGGCAGGTGCCTCCCGCCGTTTACAAGCCAGCGTGTGAGGAGTGCTCCCTCTACCAGGCCTGCCTGCCCAGGGCCACGGGCGAGGACAATCGCGCCGCCCGTTTGGCGAAGCAGCTTTTCCAAACCTGATTGGCTCCAAGACCCCAGACACCAACCACGGGACGCCACATGGACGCCATCCAACAGAACACCCTCTACCTGACCACCCCGGGCACCTACGTGGCCCGAGACCACCTCACGCTCCAGGTCGAGGTGCCGACCTTCCCCGAGGACCTCCCGCCGGAGAAACGCACCAAGGACACCGCCACCGGCCAGCGAAAGATCGCCATCCCCATCCATCACTTGGAGTCTATCTGCATCTTCGGCCCCAGCACCATCAGCCCGCCTGCCCTTGATCTCTGCTGGGAACACGGCGTGGCCGTAAACTACCTCAACGAATGGGGGCGACTCCACGCCCGCCTGACCGGAGTGGCCGATACCAGCGTGACCCTGCGCCGGACGCAATTCCGCGCGGCCGATGATCCGGCCAAGTGCGCCGCCATCGCCCGGCAGATCATCGCCGGCAAACTACAAAACAGCCGCAACAGCC
>JAYTUE010000024.1:0-38418 GCA_043744715.1 Verrucomicrobiota bacterium
GCTACTACTACGGCATCCCGCGCGGATTTGTCGCCGTGCAAGGCGCGCCTCCGCCTTAATAACCGGAATATAACCCGTAACTGGCCTGACTATGAAGACTGCCCGCGACTTGGCACCGCCTCTCCCGCCCTCCGGGCACCCTCTCCTCCGCGCCGAGCGGAGGAGAGGGCCGGGGAGAGGAGGCCCGACAACTGGCTTCACCTTGGTGGAGCTGCTCGTGGTCCTCGCCATCATCGGCCTCTTGGCGATGATTCTTCGGCAGTTCCTTGCCAAGCCAGACGCTGAAGGCGATTCATCGGCCCTCTGAATTCGTTGCATCGTCGGCGACTTCACAGGGGTTGATTCCCCGGATGGCGTTGCCCACAGTTTCGCCGCAATGGAAACAACGGACCCTCTCGAACAGATCCTGACCTGCCGGCTCGATTCCCGCAGGAAGGCCGTCGAGCCCTGCACTGTCATCATTTTCGGCGCCAGCGGCGACCTGACGTCCCGCAAGCTCATCCCCGCGCTCTACCACCTCCACATCGAAGGCCAGCTCCCCCGCCCCGTCCGCGTCATCGGCTTCGCCCGCCGCGAGAAGAGCGATGACAGCTTCCGCGACGAGATGCTTACGGCACTCCGGCAGTTCTCCCGCACCAAGCCGGTCGACGACGCCAAGTGGGCCGAGTTCGCCGCCGGGCTGCACTACTGCCAGGGCGAGTTCACGGACCCGAACGCCTACAAGAAGCTGGAAGGCATATTGGATTCCTTCGGCGACGAACGCCTCCGTCGCAACCTGCTCTTCTACCTTTCCACATCGCCCACGCAGTTCGCCGAGGTCGCCAGCCACCTTTCCGCGGCCAAGCTGCTGCATCGCGAAGCCACCGGCCAGGGCTGGGAACGGCTCGTCGTCGAAAAGCCCTTCGGCACCGATCTGCCCAGCGCACAGGCCTTGAGCGCCGAGCTGACGAAGTATGCGCGCGAGCGCCAGCTCTTCCGCATCGACCATTATCTCGGCAAGGAGACGGTGCAGAACATCCTCATGTTCCGCTTCTCGAACTCGATCTTCGAGACGCTCTGGAACCGCCGCTCCATCGACCACGTCCAGATCACCGTCTCGGAGAAGCACGCCGTCGGCACGCGTGGCGGCTACTACGAGGACGCGGGCGCGATCCGCGACATGGTGCAGAACCATCTCCTGCAGGTGCTCGCCCTCGTCGCCATGGAACCTCCGGTCAACCTAGAGGCCGAATCCATCCGCGATGAAAAGGTGAAGCTCCTGAAATCCGTCCGGCAGTATCATTCCAGCCAGGTCGCAGCCAATGCCGTCCGGGGCCAATACACCGCAGGGTCCATCGATGGGCAGGCGCGTCCGGGCTACAGGCAGGAGCCCAAGGTGAAGGCCGATTCCAGCGTCGAGACCTTCGTGGCCCTGCGGCTCTTCATCGACAACTGGCGCTGGGCGGGAGTTCCGTTCTACCTCCGCACCGGCAAGAACCTGCCGGTCAGCGCGAGCGAGGTCCGCATCCAGTTTACCCAGACGCCCAACGTGCTTTTCGCGGCGCAGTGCGGCACGAACCTCGACAGCAATTCGCTCACCCTCCGCCTCCAGCCGAACGAGAGCATCTTCATGCACATCAACGGCAAGGTTCCCGGCACCAGCATGGAGATCCGGCCGGTGCGGATGCACTTCGACTACGATTCGGAGTTCGGCGCCTACACGCCCGAGGCCTACGAACGCCTGCTGCTCGAGGCCATCGCCGGCGACGCCACGCTCTTCATCCGCCGCGACGAAGTGGAAGCAGCCTGGAGCCTGATCGATCCGATCCGCGAGGCGTGGACGAAGGAAGCGTTGGTCGACAAGGAATTCTACGCCGCCGGTTCCTGGGGCCCGTCCGCCGCCGACGAATTGCTCGCGAAGATGAACCATCGCTGGCGCAAACCACACCCGACGAACTGAGGCAATGTCCGAAATTTCCACTCCCTTCGTGTTGGAACGATTCCACACGGCCAACGAACTTGTCGCCGCGGCCGCCGCGAAGCTCATAGCCGAGGTGAAATCCGCCGGGCAGCGGAACCTGCGCTTCAGCGTCGGGCTTTCGGGCGGGCGCGTCGCCACCAGCCTCTACGGCCAGCTGGTCAGGCTGTCTTCCGAAACGGTGGTGCCGTGGCATGTCGTCGACTTCTTCTGGGCGGATGAGCGCTGCGTTCCTCCGGACCATGCCGACAGCAACTTCTTCCAGGCCGACGAAGCGCTGCTCCGTCCCCTGGCCGTTCCACGACATCACATTTTCCGGCTCCAGGGAGAACTCACCCCGACGGAAGGGGCGAAGCTCGCCTCCATGCAAGTCAGGGAGAACATCGCCGCCGGGACGGACGGCATTCCGGTCTTGGATCTCGTGCTGCTGGGAATGGGGGAAGACGGCCACGTGGCCTCGCTTTTTCCAGGGGCTCCGGCCGCCATCGTTGAATCCAAGGAACCTTTCCTGCCGATCACGGATTCACCCAAACCCCCGTCCCAACGCATCACGATGGGCTATGCCCTGCTGGCGGCGGCGAAGAACGTCTGGATAATCGTCGCAGCGGGAGACAAGGCGGAGATGCTGCGGTCTTCAGTGTCGGCGGAAGGAACCTCCAGTCTGGCCCGGTTGCTGCGGATGCGGACAACAAGCCTGATCCTCACCGACCAGGCTCTCTGAGACCGGTCTACTTCTTCGCTTCGTCGAGGACGATCGCCGGCAGCTGGGGCTTGTCGATGGGGAGCTTTTCCTCACCGGACTTGAGGCGCTCAATGCGACGGCGGAGCCGGTCACGCATGTCGACATACATCTGGTTCGTGGCCAGGTTCAAATGGCGTCCGGCTTCGTCGAATTGTCCGAGGCTGAGTTTGCAGCGGGCCAGATGGATCTGGACGCCTTCCCTTTCCACATCGTCACGGGCGATTTCCAAGGCTTCCTTCCAGGCCGTGAACCCTTCCTCGAAACGCTGGGGCTTGGTCCCGTAGAAGCTGTTGGCGTAGTCCGAACGGAGGATGAAGTTCGCCGGGTCCAGCTTGATGGCCAGGCGATAAAGACCGAGGGAGCGTTCGAAGACCTCGGTCTCGGAGATGGAGAAGAACTCCATCGCGTCCTTCCGGAACAGATAGATCGTGGTGGCGTAGTTCCACGGATAGACGGCCTCGTTCGGCATCAGCTGCATCGCCTTCTGGTAATGGGCGAACGCGTTCGTGACCGGACCACGATGGCCGTAGTAGTTGGCCAGGTTGTTCCACGCGGCCGGGAGCTTTGGATCGATCCGCTTGGCCTCCTCCCACTGCTTCACGGCGCCGGGCTCGTCGTGGTTGTCGTTCAGGTAGCTGCCATAGGCGATACGGGCACGGGCGTGGTTCGGATGCTGGTCGATGAAGTTCTTGTAGGCCTTGTCCACGTCGGCGATCCGCTGCTCCACCTTGGCCCGGAGGGTCGCGTTGTTGGCACCCGCCCCGGCCTCGGCAAACTTCGCGGCGTCCTGGATCCATTTCTCGATGTCGGTGTCGGCCGAGTCGTCGAATTCCAGAAGCTTCTCGTAGGCCGCCTCAACCGGGTCCGTGGATGCAGCGGGCGCCACCGAAACGGCCTTTCCCGTCAGAAGGTTGCTGGCCGCTTCGACCGGATTGGTGGCAAGGACTGCGCCGAGGAAAAGTGAGAGCAGGTTTGTCATCGGCATGTCCTCGGGCTTCGGTTGCAGGGTCATTTGGAGACCGCCATGCCGGCCTTGCTCTTGGTGACGGCCTGGATGAGGTCGACCATGATGTTCTTGGCTTCGTCGAGATGGATGTCGAGGGCGGGGAGCTTCTCCAATTCCGCATCGGCCGGATCGACATCGTCGTCGGGGTCCTGGATGCGGGCGACCTGATTGGTCTTGGGTTGCCAGAATTGGAGCCCTGCTTCGACGGAGTTGCGCAGGGTCACCTCGTAGAATTTGGGATCGTTGCGGTGATTGAGACGCTCGTTCTTGCGGGCCTCCTCACGCTGCTTGTTCTCCTCGCGCTCTTTCAGGCGTTCCGCCTGGTTCATGGAAATACTCTTGTCCTTGATGATCTTCTGGTAGCGGGCGATGTCGGCGCGGACCAGCTCGAACTCCCGGCTGGAGACCACGCGCTGTTCGGACTTCGTCTTCAAGTCGGGAACCAGGCCACTGATTTCGTTCAATGGCTCATAGACCGAGGCCTTGATCACATCCCACGGCAGCGGATCGTCCAGCGATGCTTCGCCCAGCTCGGCGTGGTTGTTGACCGAGGGAAGGATGATGTCCGGCGTGACGCCCTTGAGCTGGGTCGATGCGCCGTTGGCCCGGTAGAATTTCCGGATCGTGAGCTTCATGGCACCCGGGTTAGAAGTGACCGGGTAATCCTTGCTCCGGGCCATCATCTTATCCAACGGCAGGAGCTGCTGGACAGTCCCCTTGCCATGCGTAGTTCTGTCGCCCACGAGCAAGGCGCGGCCGTAATCCTGGAGGGCCGCCGCGACGATCTCGGAGGCGGAGGCGCTGAACCGGCTGGTCAACACCATGAGCGGCCCGTCGTAGAGGACCGACTCGTCGGGGTCTTCAAGGACGAAGACCTCGCCGCTCGGATCCTTCACCTGGACAACCGGGCCCTTCTTGATGAACAGGCCGGTGAGATTGACGGCCTCATCCAGCGATCCGCCACCGTTGCGGCGCAGGTCGAGGATCAAGCCGTTCATCCCCTCGGCCTTCAGTTTGGTGACGAGCTTGGAGACGTCCTTGGTCGTGCTCTTTTGTTCTCCGCGAGTCGCGCCCGTGAGCTGGAAGTCGGCGTAGAACGAGGGAAGATCGATCAAACCGATGCGGTTGGTCCTACCCCTGGAATCAACCTGGTCGTAGACGCGGGCCTTGGCTTCGGAATCCTCCAGTTTGATCTCGTCGCGCAGAAGGGTGACTTCCTTGCGGGCCGATGAATCAGCGGAATCACCGGGCAGAATGTTGAGGCGGACTTTGGAACCCTTCTCACCACGGATCATCTCCACGACCTTCTGGAGTTTCATGCCGCCGACTTCCACATATTCGCCTTTGTCGCCCTGCGCGACGGCGACGATCTTGTCGCCGGGCTTGATCTTTCCGCTAAGGCGGGCCGGTCCGGGATGAAGCTCGACGATCTTCACGTAGTCGTCGTCCTGCTGGAGCAGGGCCCCGATGCCGAAGAGGGAGAGCTTCATGGCGATCTCGAAGTTCTTCAACTGCGAGTCGGTCATGTAGTCCGAATGCGGATCGAACACGTGGGCCAACGAAGTCAGGTAGATGCCGAAGACCTCGTCCTCGCTCAGTTCTCGGATGTTGCGTTGGAAGCGGGAATAGCGGGCGGTGAGCGCCTTGACGATGTCCTCGTGCTGCTTCTTGACGAGCTGCTCGGGAGTGAGCGGAGCGGTTTTTTCAACCTTGTTGGTCTTTCCATCCTTATCAACGACCACTTCCTTGATCCTGGCTGGAGCATTGGTCACCGATGGCTTCCCCAGCTTCTCCTGGAGGTATTCAAACCGGACATGCTGCTTCCACAGGTCGCGCGCTTCGGCGAGGTCCTTGGGGTTGGGCAGTTCCTTGCGGTTGGGCGTGTAGCGTTCGATCGCGTCGAACTCGAACTTCGCCGTCTTCACCAGGTTGGTGACGTAGCTGACGCGCTGTTCGACGCGCTGGAGGAACCGTTCGAATATGACCCGCGACGGCGTGGTGTCGCCCGCGAACGTCAGCTCGTCCAGCTTCCTGCGATATTTCTCGAACTCGTCGAGATCGCCCTTGGTGAAGTAGCTGTGCGACGCGTCGAGAGCCTCGAGGTAGCGGTCGAGAAATTTGGAGGACGCCTCGTCGTCGAGGCGTCGTTTGGAGAAATGGGTGCTCTGCAGAAGTCCGGCCACGAACCGCCCCGCGCTCGATTCCGTCACCCCCGGCGGGGCGAGGTGCGTGGGCGGCGGCAGTTCCCCGGCACGGACCGGGAGAACGGCGGCGGCGAGGAGGACGGCGGCGATGGCGGCCGTCCAGTTCCGGACTTCAGCGGGCAATCTCATTTAGTTACGATTTCGAGCAGTTCGATGTCGAAGGTCAGGACCGCGTTCGGCGGGATGTCGGCGCCCGCGCCGTTCTCACCGTAGGCGAGCTCGGAGGGGATGAAGAGCTGCCACTTGGAACCGGCCTTCATGAGCTGGAGCGCTTCGGTCCAGCCCTTGATCACACCACCGACCGGGAACTCGGCCGGCTCATTCCGCTTGTAGGAGCTGTCGAACTCGGTGCCGTTGACGAGGGTGCCTCGGTAATGGGTCTTCACGGTGTCCGTGGCCTTGGGAATCGCTCCCGTGCCGGCCTTGAGGACCTTGTATTGCAGTCCGCTGGGAAGAGTGACGACGCCTTCCTTCTTCTTGTTGGCATCAAGGAAATCCTTGCCTTCCTTAACGCTCGAGGCACCGGCCTCCTTGCGCTTGGCCATCGCCTTCTCGCGGAGACCCGCTGTCAGGGCGGTCAGGGTTTCGCGGACCTCTTCGTCGGTCATGAGGGCCTTGCCGCCGGTGAAGGAGGCCTTGAACCCGGCGGCGAACTGGTCGACGTCCAGGTCGAGGGCGTTCTTCTTGAGATTGTTTCCGACATCGATGCCGATGGCGTAACTGCTCTTTTCCTTGTCGGATTTGAACGCGGGTGTGGTTTCGGCGGCGTTGAGGGAGATCGCCATGAGGGCTGCAAGGGTGGTCGGAATGAATTTCATTGAGTGGATCACGCCGTGACTCGTCTTGAATGATGAACTCGACATCGGCGTGCGGGCGAAACTACCAGTCGAACCTTGACCGTCAAGGAACAGCACCTTCACGGGCCAAGGGATGGTCGGGCAGTTGTGAGACCGGCTGTAGGGGGAGATTGTTCAGAATCACCGCCATCAAGTCCTCCGGCGGGCGCCGATCCGCGCGAGGCCTCCCTCTTTCATCGTCGGATGACCATGACGCCGCTTGCCCTGGCCACCAGCGCCCGACTCTACTCGGCCCATGTCTAAACCGCTTCGCCTCGGCATTCTGGGCTCGGGCAAAGGCTCCAACATGGTCGCCATCGCCGACGCCATCGCCCATGGCGATGTCCCAGCCCAGATCGTCACTGTGATCAGCGACGTCGAGACGGCCGGACTCCTTGAGCACGCCCGCAGCCGTGGACTTCCCGCGCACTTCATCGCGCCGGGAAAGTTCCGCACGAAGCTGGATGAAGACGCCGAACGGGCCTACATCGACGCCCTCAAGACGGCCGAAGTGGACCTCGTCGTGCTCGCCGGGTTCATGCGGATATTGAAGGGCGAGTTTCTCCGCGTCTTCGATCAGCGGGTCATCAACATCCATCCCTCACTGCTTCCGGCTTTTCCCGGTCTTGCGGCGTGGAAACAGGCCCTTGACTACGGCGTCAAGGTCGCCGGATGCACCGTCCACTTCGTCGACCAAGGCGTGGACACGGGTCCGATCATCGCCCAAACCGCCGTCCCGGTGCTCGATGGCGACAGCGCAACCACCCTGCACGAGCGCATCCAGGTGGCGGAACGCTCCCTGTATCCCCGCGTGGTGGCCGCACTCGCCTCCGGCCAGATCAGGGTCAACGGCCGCTCCTCTGCGGGTCTTCCGTAAAAACCTTGTAACCCGGCCCAAGAAAATCCCCAGAACCTCCGTGAGGGTTGGGCTTGTGCGTGGTCTGACCACGGTTCCCGCATCGGCTCGCCAAGATTCTTGCAACCATTTGGGCTGCCTGGTTTTCAAGGATAGGCCGCGGATGGATGAAAGTTGGCAGCCATGCGCAAGAAGTTTGAACGCGTCTCCGTCGTCGTAGCCCATGTCACTGTTCCCATAAAACCATGAGATCTGTCTACCGGCTGACGTATCCGGGACTAGTTGCATTGCTGGCGTTGGCGGGTTGCTCGGCGGGTCACTACCGCAAGTCAGCCGACAAGGAGGCGTATTCGCTCCTGAAGGCCAAATCCACCCTGGTGAAGAACGCCGGCACCGCGTTCGACATCGAACAGACCAACCACGTCGTCCTCGACCACCTGCCCGGGGCCAGGACCACCGCCGAGTTCCTCGGACCGGACGCGGCCACGGAGATCGGGGCCCGCGTCCTCTCCCTCGAAGAAGCGCTCAAGATCGCCGTCCAGCACAACCGCACCTACCAGTCGCGCAAGGAGCAGCTCTACATCGCGGCCCTCGGGCTCAGCCTTGCCCGGCACCAGTTCACCCCCCTTCTTTCAGGACGCGCCGCCGTCCGTATCGCCGGACAGACGGAGCAGGCGGTGGATGTCATCGTGGACCCGGTGACCCAGCAGCCCAGGACCCTCCTGAGCGACAACCTCGTCGAGCAACAACGAGTGACGGGCGACCTGGGCCTCAACACCGGCTGGCTCATGCGGGACATCGGCCGGCTGACCGCCTCCTTCTCCACAGACTTCCTGCGCTTCATCACGGGTGATCCCAGGACGGTCACGTCCTCGCAGGTGGGAGCCACCTTCGCCCGACCCCTGCTCCGTAACGCCGGGTTCAAGCAGCAGATGGAAAACCTGACCCAGGCCGAACGCGACCTGCTCTACGATTTGCGCGAGTTCACGCAGTTCCGGAAGGATTTCAGCGTGCAGGTCGCCACCGCGTATTACGGCGTGCTGGGAAACCGCGACACTGTCCGCAACAGCTTCCTCAATCTCCAAAGCTCGAGGAAGAACGCCGAGCGCACCCGGGCCCTGGCGCAGGAAGGCCGCATCACCCAGGCCGATCTCGGGCGGCTGGAACAGCAGGAACTGGACGCGGAAAACGCCTGGATCAGCGCGGTGCGGAACTACAAGCAGACCCTCGACAATTTCAAGCTGCTCCAGCTCGGCATCCCGGTGGCGACGAGCATCGTGCTCGATGACCAGGAGCTTGCGATGCTCACGATCCGGCATCCCGGCATCCCGGTGGATGAGTCGATCCAGGTCGCCATGGCCTCGCGGCTGGACCTGTTGAACTCCCGCGAACGCCATGAGGATGCGATGCGCCAGGTCGGCATCGCCTCCAATTTCCTCAAGCCGCAGGTCGACCTCGTCGCCAGCGCCGGATTCAACAGCAGGCAGGAGACGAACGCCCGCTTCGCCGTGCCCGACCCCGCCCGCTACCGGTGGAGCGCCGGCCTCGACGTGGACCTGCCCTTCGACCGAAAGGCGGAGCGCAACGGCTATCGTGGCGCGCTCATCGCCGAAAAACGTTCCGCGCGGACGCTGGAACAATTCGAGGACCAGATCCGGCTGGGTGTCCGGGAGAGCTGGCGCACCTTGGACCAGGCCAAACGCAGCCACGAGATCAGCGAACTCGGCGTGAAGATCGCCGAGCGCCGCGTCGAGGAGCAGAACCTCCTCGCCGAGCTTGGCCGGGCGAAGGCCCAGGACCAGGTCGACGCGCAGAACGCCCTGAACGCCTCGAAGAATTCGCGCACGCTGGCCCTCGTCACGCACACGATCGCCCGCCTGCAGTTCTGGAACAACATGGGCATTCTCTACATCAAGGAAAACGGACGCTGGGAGGAACTCGAACATGGCAAAGCTGACTGAACTGACCGGCTTCATCCGGAAACAACCGCGCTGGCGCATCGTCGTCGTCGCGGTCCTGGCGGTCTTCGGGCTCATCCTCCTGCTTCGCGGCGGCGGGAAAACGACGGGCGAGGGTGCGACCTTCACCGCGCGCCGGGGCCCGCTCGACATCACGGTGATCGAAGGCGGCAGCCTCCAGGCGCTCGAATCCCAGGAGATCAAGTGCGAGGTCCGCGTGGGCTATCAGGGCACCAAGATCCTGAAGATCGTCGAGGAGGGTTACCAGGTGACGGACGAGGACGTGGCCAACGGCAAGGTGCTCGTGGAACTCGATTCGTCGGAGATCCAAAAACAACTCGTCCAACAGGAAATCCAGCTCCAGTCCGCCTCGGCCGCCTTCACGGACTCCCAGCAGACGTATGAGATCCAGCTCAACCAAAATGTCAGCGACATCAAGGCGGCCGAACAGAAGGCCCGTTTCGCCCGGATGGATTTCGACAAGTTCCTCGGTTCGTCCCTGACCGACGAATTGATCGCACGGCACTCCTTGGACAAACCTGTCCTGCTCAGCCGGCCGAAGGATACCGCGCAGCCCACCTCCACCAACGCGCCCGCCGGCAATCCAACCGTCATCGTCGGCGGATCGGAATTCTCCAAGCTGCTGGGCGCAACTTCCCCGGGTCAGACGAATGGAACATCGAAACAGCCCATCCCTACACCCTCGGTTCCAACTGCCGCTAGCCCCGCGAGCGCTCCGGCCATCGACGTTCAACCCCCGCCGAAACCGGTCGAGATCGACTTCCTCCAATACGCCACCCTCGAAGCCCTCGGCATCGGCGAGGCCAAGCAGAAGCTCCGCAAGATGGAGGACGACCTGCAGGTCGCAAAAAAGGAACTCGGCCAGTCGCAATCGACCATCGATGGGACCCGCAGGCTCCACGAGAAGGGCTTCGTCACGCGCACCGATCTGCAGCGTGACGAAATCGCCTTCGAGAACAGCCGCCTGAAGGTCCAGACGGCGGAGACCGCGCGCGACCTCTATCTCAAGTATGAGTTCGTGAAGTCGGCCGAGGAGTCCCTCTCGAAATTCACCGAGGCCGTCCGCGAACTCGACCGCGCCAAGAAAGCGGCCGTCTCCAAGCTCGCCCAGGCCGAGTCCAAGCTCCGTTCGACGGAGGCGCAGTTCAACATCCAGTCGCGCCAGCGGACGGACATGACCGAACAGATCGTGAAATGCGTCATCAAGGCGACCAAGCCCGGCCTCGTCGTCTATGGCGGCGGACAGGACGTCTTTTACGGCAACCAGGAACCCATCCGCGAAGGCGCCACCGTCCGGGAACGCCAGGCCATCATCACCATCCCCAACCTCGCGAAGATGTCGGTCAACGTGAAGATCCACGAGAGCTACATCAAAAAGATCGTCAAGGGACAGAAGGCCCGGATCGTGGTCGATGCGTTCGCCGACCAGGTCTTGAAAGGCGAGATCACCAAGGTCGCGGTGCTGCCCGATTCGGCGAACCGCTGGATGAATCCCGACCTCAAGGTCTACCTCACCTCCATCACGATCGAAGGCTCCAGCGACTGGGTAAAACCCGGCATGAGCGCCAAGGTCGAAGTGTTCGTCGAGCACCTGGACGACGTGGTCCACGTCCCGGTGCAGGCCATCATCCCGGAAGACGGAAAACATTTCTGCTACGTGTTGAACGGCCGTTCCCAGGAAAGGCGGCTTGTCGAGATCGGGCAGTTCAACGACGAGTTCATCGTCGTCCGCGGCGGGTTGAAGGAAGGCGAGAAAGTCGTCCTGAGGTCGGCGGAATCCATGCCCGACGGCGGGAGCGCCAAGCCGGCAAAGAACACCGAAGAACTTCCGAAACCAGCGAACGCCGCCGGAAAAGCCTGACGGCCCGAATCCACGTGAGCCAGCCCATCGTCCACTTCGAAGATGTCCGGAAGTCCTACCAGATGGGGCCGAACACCGTCGAAGCCCTGCGCGGCATCAGCTTCAAGGTCATGCCCGGCGAGTTCATCAGCATCATGGGTCCGTCGGGCTGCGGAAAATCGACGCTGCTCAACCTGCTCGGCTGCCTCGACCGGCCTTCTTCCGGACACTACTTCCTCGGTGGCGACGATGTTTCCCGGATGGAGGACGACCTCCTCTCCATGGTCCGGGGCGCACGGCTCGGCTTCATTTTCCAAAGCTACAACCTCATCCAGCAGCTCACCGTGGTGGAGAACATCGAGGTGCCGCTCTACTACCGCGACGAGCCCGAGGACCGCTGCCGCGCCCGGGCCATCGAACTGGCCCAACTCGTCGGGCTCGGCGACCGGATCGACCACAAGCCGTTCGAGCTTTCCGGCGGCCAGCAGCAGCGCGTCGCCATCGCCCGCGCCCTGGTCAACGACCCGCTCGTCATCCTCGCCGACGAACCCACCGGCAACCTCGACTCCAAGTCCGGCCGCGAGATCCTCGACGTCTTCAAGGAGCTCCACCGCCAGGGCAAGACCCTCATCCTCGTCACCCACGACTCGAACATCGCGCAGCTCGCCGACCGCGCCATCCGCCTGAAGGACGGCAACATTGAATCCGATGTCCGCAAATAACCTCCAGCAACACGCGCTCGTCGCACCCGGCTGGAGTTTCCTCCGGCTGAAGCGCGCCGTGCGGCTCGGCGTGAAGAGCCTTTGGCTCCATCGGCTGCGGTCGTTGCTCACCGTGCTCGGCATCGTTTTCGGCGTGTGCTCGGTCATCGCCATGCTGGCCATCGGCGAAGGCGCGAGCTTCGAGGCCCAGGAACGGATCAAGAACCTGGGCAGCCAGAACATCATCATCCGCAGCACCAAGCCGCCCGAGGAGCAGAAGATTTCCGACAAGGGCAGCACCAGCTACGTCCTCCAATACGGTCTGACCTACAAGGATGTCGCCCGAATCCGCAGCACCATTCCCGGCGTCAGCGTGCTCCTGCCGTCCCGCATCATGCGGGACTATGTGTGGAACATAAGCCGGCGCTTCGACGCGGAGATCGTCGGCACGGTCCCGTGGTATCCCTCGCTCCGGAACCACCGCGTGGCCGCAGGCCGGTTCTTCGCGGAGACCGACATGGAAACGAAGGCCAACGTCTGCGTCCTCGGTTCCGAGATGAGCCGGGCGTTGTTCCCGCTGGACCAGCCCCTCGGCAAGGACATCCGCGTGGGGGGCGCCTACTACCGGGTCATCGGCATCATGGAGCCCCGGGCCAAGGGACCGAAGGATGCCGGCGCCGGCGACCGCAACCGCGCAGGCGCCGACCAGATGTTCATCCCGCTGGAGACGGCCCGGGACCGCTACGGCGAAACGCTGATCAAACAACGGAGCGGCAGCACCGAGGCCGAACGCGTCCAGTTGCACGAGGTCACGGTGAAGGCCGAATCGCCCGAACAGGTCCAGTCCGTCGCGGAAGCGGTGCGGCAGGTTTTGGAACATTCCCACAAGAAGAAGGACTACGAGATCGTCGTTCCGCTGGAACTGCTCAAGGAAGCCGAACGGACCAAACGCAACTTCAACATCGTCCTCGGCTCCATCGCGGCCATCTCCCTGCTCGTCGGAGGCATCGGCATCATGAACATCATGCTGGCCAGCGTGACCGAGCGCACCCGCGAGATCGGCATCCGTCGTGCCTTGGGCGCGCGTCGCCGCGACATCGTGGTGCAGTTCCTCGTCGAGACGGTGATGCTGTCCGGCGCGGGCGGCATCCTCGGAGTGTTGCTCGGGATCACCATTCCCTATGTCGTAAGCCACTTCGGCGAGATGCGGACCATCGTGACCTACTGGGCGCCCTTCCTCGCCTTCACCATCTCGGGATTGGTCGGAATCGTCTTCGGCATCTACCCCGCCCTCCGCGCCGCCCAGATGGACCCGGTGGAGGCGCTGCGACACGAGTAGGCAAAAAAGGAGTCGCAAGCCCGTGTCGGCGGTGGCAAATCAACCGTTCCGTTCGGCTGGCCAAAGCTCATTCCCAGCCAGACCAAATCGGTTGAACGCACTCCCGAATGACCAAAAAACTGAAACTCGGCCTTCCCAAAGGCAGCCTCCAGGACGCGACCATCGAGAAGATGGCCAAGGCCGGATGGAACATCCAGGTCACCAGCCGTTCCTACGTGCCCTACGTCGACGACGTGGAACTCGACATCCGCCTGATCCGCGCCCAGGAAATCGGCCGCTACGTCGCCCTCGGCTACCTCGACGCCGGCCTGACCGGATTCGACTGGATCGAGGAGAGCGGCGTCACCAAGCAGGTCCACAAGGTCGACGAGTTCATCTTCAGCAAGGTCAGCCGCCAACCCACACGCTGGGTGCTGGCCGTGCCCGAGGAATCGCCAATCAAGGTTCCCAAGGATCTCGAGGGCAAACGCATCGCCACCGAGGTGATGAACCTGACCAAACGCTGGCTGAAGAAGCACGGGGTGAAGGCCGAGGTCGAATTCTCCTGGGGCGCCACCGAGGTGAAGGCCCGCGAACTGGTGGACGCCATCGTGGATGTCACCGAAACCGGATCCTCGCTCCGGGCCAACAAGCTCCGCATCGTGGATACCCTGCTCGTCTCGACGCCCTGGCTCATCACCAGCAAAGACGCCTGGAAGGATCCTTGGAAACGCGAAAAGGTGGAGACCATCTCGATGCTCCTCCGCGGGGCCCTTGAAGCGGAGTCCAAGGTGGGTTTGAAGATGAATCTGGAGCAGAAAAACCTGCCAAAGTTGTTGCAAACTCTTCCTGCATTGCGTAATCCCACCGTCTCCGCGTTGAGCCAGCCGGGCTGGGTGGCCGTCGAGACGATTCTCGACGAGCACATCGTGCGCGAAATGATCCCCCGGCTCAAGGCTGCAGGAGCGGAAGGGATCATCGAGTATCCGTTAAACAAGCTAGTTTACTAAGCGCAGCCAACCGAAAGATATGGGTTCAATTAAGAAACGCCGGAAAGCCAAGATCAACCGCCACAAGCGCAGGAAGAAGCTTCGTCTCAATCGCCACAAGAAGCGCACTTGGCAGAAGTAGGACCCGTCCCGTTTCCCCAAAGATTTTCACACGACAATGCAGCCCGCGGTTTGCGGGCTGCATTTTCTTTGGGCACACTGCCCGGCAATGAACGTGCGGACTTCGATACTCTCCGGGATCTTGGGACTGCTGGTCGGCCTCACCGCCTGTTCCACCCCGTCCGCATCCCGGCTCGGCCATGGTTCTTCGGGCCAGGCTGGGTCCACCAACGGAATTCCCACTGCGAGGGAGGGACCGGCGTCCTCCAAAAGAGCCGAATCCTTCGCCCGGTTCGCGGCCGGAATCAGCCGCGACCTCAATGCCGAGCCCGACGAGGCGCTGGAGGAGTTCGAGAAGTCGGCCGCATTGGATCCCGCGAACGAAACACTTACGATCGAGCTGGCCCAGCGGTATCTCCAGCAGCGCAAGCCGCAGCGCGCCGCGGCCATCCTGAAGAAGAATTCCTCAAGACCGGATGCTTCCGCCAAAGTCTTCAGCCTGCTGGGACGGGCCTGCCTTTTCTCCGGCGCAACCAACGACGCCATCACCGCGAGCCTGAAGTCGTTGCAGAAGGATCCCCTGCTGCTGGAGGCCTATCAGAACCTGGCCGAGATCCATTTCCGCTCCGGCTCGGTCAGCAATTCCCTCGACGTCATCAACCGCGCCGCGGCCCAGACCAACGCCGACGCCGCGTTTCTGACGGGCGTGGCCGACCTCTACGCGGACTACCTCCGTGTCGCGCCGAAGGAGACGAACGGCGTCGTTCCCCAAATCCGATCCGCTTTGGGCAGGGCCCTCGCCCTTGAGCCGGAGAGCCCCCTCGTGCTGACCCGCATCGCCGACCTTTCACTCCTGATCAACGAACAGGACCAGGCGGCGGCGATCTACGAGGACCTGGTGGAGGCCCTCGACGAATCACCGGTCCTGCGCGATGCGATCCGGGAAAAACTCGCCAACTTCTACCTGCGGAAAGGCGACAAGGAACGCGCCCGGGCCCAGCTCCAGTCCATCGTCCGTGACAACCCCACCCGCTACCCGCAGGCCTACTACACGCTCGGGGTCATGGCCTACGAGGCTAGGGAATTCGCCAAGGCGGCCGACCATTTCAAGAACGTGCTCCTGCTCAACCCGAACTTCGAGCAGGCCTACTACGACCTGTCGGGAATGCTCCTCGGCACCCAGAAACCGCGCGACGCCCTCGGCATCCTGAACCAGGCCAGGGCCCTCTTTCCGAGAAGCTTCTCCCTCGATTACCTGACCTCCATGGCCTACAGCCAGCTCAAGGACCACACCAACGCCGTGAGCTACCTCACCTCGGCCGAACTCCAGGCCAGGACCGGGGACAAACGCCGTCTGACCGGGGGATTCTATTTCCAGCTCGGAGCCGCGCTTGAGCGGCTGAAGGACTTCGCCAAAGCAGAGGAATACATGCTGAAGTCACTGGAACTCGAACCGGAGTCGGCGGAGACCTTGAACTATCTCGGCTACATGTGGGCCGACCGTGGGGAGAAGCTCGATCGCGCCAGGGAGATGATCGAGAAGGCGCTGAAGCTCCAACCGGACAGCGCCGCCTACCTCGACAGCCACGCGTGGGTTCTTTTCAAACTGGGTAAACCCCGGGAAGCGTTGAAGCCCATGCTCCGGGCCATCGAGCTGACCGAAGAACCCGACGCCACGCTCCAGGACCACCTCGGTGACATCCAGTTCGCCAACGGAAACCGCAGCGCCGCCCGCAAGGCCTGGGAACGTTCGCTTGAAATCGAACCGAACGACGACGTCCGCAAGAAACTGAAGGAGCTTTCCGGCTCCTGAACCGGGTGATCCGAAACCATGACCCGCTTTCAACACCACTACACGGTCGACGAAGCGCGGGCGCTCCTGCCCAAGATCCGGACTTGGTTGGCCCGGCTGGATCTTCTCCACGCCCAGCTCCAGTCGGCGGATCGGTCGATCGATTCCATCCTCGCATCCGGCGCTGACGCCGGCGGGACGACCGTCAACGAACGGGTCCGCCTGGGACTTGAGCGCTCCCAGGTCTTGGAAGAATTCTCCCGTCTGGATCTGGTCCTTCGGGGACATGAACGAGGCCAGGTCGACTTCCCCTCCATCCGCGAGGGGCGTGAAGTGTTTCTCTGTTGGGAAAGGTCCGAGACATCGGTGGAATACTGGAGAGAACTCGAAGAGGCCGGTGAAGACCGCTTCGGCCTCTGAGGATCGCTCCCGACATTCTCATCCCTGACGCCTTGGGAACAGTCCTCGAAGAGCCCGATCCCCATCATTTTGCAGAGTTGAGGCCTGCCTGCTCATCAAGTCGGTATTCTTGGGTCCAACTGGACACACCTGTCCAATCCGGCGGATCGACCCGTTGTTCCGCAATCTGGCACATGCGCTGCGTCTCTCATTTCCATGAAGACGAACATCAAGTCGCTCCTCCTCGCCATCACAGCCTTCGCCGCCATCGGAGCAGCCTCCCATGCCGAAGAGGTGAAGGTGAAGGTCATCAATGCCAGCGGCCGTTCGTCGGATGCGAAGGGACAGGCCGTCGAGGTCGGCCGCGAATTGAAGGCCCTCGATGTCATCGAGACCAACGACCGTTCAACCGTCGACGTCATGATCTTCAAGGACGGCCTCCCGGGGTCGATCGTCCGCGTCACGCCAAGCAGCCGGATGACCGTCGTCAGCCTTAGCCAGTTGACGAAAGACGACGAAACGACCCTGAACTTCGAGGTCTCCGTTAAAAAAGCGGATGCCTCGAAGACTGCCACGATCGCGGCACGCTAAAAAATTTGGTTGGTTCAGGTTACGGCAGCCCGGGAGCTTTTGCTTCCGGGCTGTCATGCGTTTGGGGACGAGCCCTGTCGGTGTGCCGGGGGAAAACTTTGAACACGTCTGCCCGGTTTATGTCCCATCCCAAGATCGCCGGGAATCTTGACACCTGCTGTAAGGTCCCGACCCTGTCCAACCAAACATGATCAGCGTTAAGAATCTGACCAAGGCCTTCGGCCCCAAGCTGGCGGTGAACGATGTGTCGTTCACCGTGCAGAAAGGCGAAGTCCTCGGCTTCCTCGGGCCGAATGGAGCCGGCAAGTCGACCACCATGCGGATGATCACCGGCTTCACGCCGCCGACCAGCGGATCCGTGACCATCGGCGGGAACGACATCGCCGACGCCCCGATCCCGGCCAAGCGGCTGCTGGGCTACCTTCCCGAAAGCGCCCCGTCGTATGCGGACATGACGGTGACGGGCTTCCTCAATTTCATCGCCGAACTCCGGGGACTATCCGGCACCGCGCGCAAGCAGGCCGTCGATCGCGTGATCGACATGTGCTTCCTCGGGAGCGTCGTCCACCAGAGCGTCGACACGCTCTCCAAGGGCTACAAACACCGCGTCTGCTTCGCCCAGGCGATCATCCACGACCCGGAAGTCCTGATCATGGACGAGCCGACCGACGGTCTTGATCCCAATCAAAAGCACGAGATCCGCCAGCTCATCAAACGCATGGGCGAGACCAAGGCCATCGTCTTCTCGACGCACATTCTCGAAGAGGTCGAAGCCGTCTGCTCCCGCGCCATCATCATCGACCGAGGCCGCATCGTGGCGAACGGCACTCCGGCGGAACTCAAGTCCCGCTCCGAGAACGCGGGCGTCGTCCACGTCCGGATTTCCGGAGACGTTGCCGGCGGAATGGCCGGAAAGCTGGGCGGACTTCCCTTCGCCCAAAAGGTCGCCGCGCTCGCCAACACGCCAGGCAAGGCCTCCTTCCGCATCACCCCAAAGGGTTCGGCTGTGAACGGCGACTTGGCCGCCTCGGTCTTCGACCTTGCCCGCCGCGAAAACTGGAAAATCGAGGAACTCCACACCGACGAAGGCCGCTTGGACGAGGTCTTCCGCAACATCACCCTTTCCGACATCTCGAAATGAACTCCTGGTCCAACATCAAGACGATCGCGAAGCGCGAAATGAGCGGCTACTTCTCGTCGCCCGTCGCCTACGTCTTCATCGTCATCTTCCTGCTGATGACGGGATTCTTCACCTTCATGGCCAGCCCGTTCTTCG
Organism: Verrucomicrobiota bacterium; assembly: GCA_043744715.1. Lineage (GTDB taxonomy): Bacteria > Verrucomicrobiota > Verrucomicrobiia > Limisphaerales > CANJSG01 > CANJSG01. Next base: position 18,607 of record JAYTUE010000024.1, read on the forward strand.
ACCGCGGCCAGGCCTCGTTGCAGGACTTCTTCGTCTGGCATCCATGGCTCTTCCTCTTCCTCGTTCCGGCCATCGGCATGCGCCTATGGTCTGAGGAGTATCGCATGGGCACCCTCGAACTTCTCCTGACCATGCCCATCACCACCTGGCAGGCCATCGTCGGGAAATTCCTCGCCAGTTGGCTGTTCCTCGGACTTGGCCTCGTGCTGACGGTTCCGCTCTGGATCACAGTCAACTATCTGGGAACTCCGGACAACGGGACCATCTTCTGCGGCTACGTCGGAAGCTTCCTGATGGCCGGCGCCTATCTGGCCATCGCCACGATGACCTCCGCCATGAGCCGCAACCAGGTCGTCAGTTTCATCGTCGCCGTGGTCCTGTGCCTGTTCCTGATCCTTTGCGGCTTCCCGCCCGTGACCAATCTCCTCGTGCGCTGGGCCAGCCCCGGCTTCGTGGACTTCGTGACTTCCTTCAGCGTCATGACGCACTTCCAAAACGCGCAGCGCGGCGTCATCGACAGCCGCAACCTCCTCTACTTCGTCTCCGTCATCGGATTCTCGCTCTTCACCACCGGCGTCATCATCCGCAGCCAGCGCGCCGGTTGAACCCCTTCTTTTCCCAGCGATGAAAAACAAACGTCTCGAAACCGTCCTCTATTCGGCCGGCGGCGTCCTCGCCCTGTTCGCCGTGATCGTCGCGGTCAACTTCATCGGTTCACGGGCCAAGTTCCGCGTCGACCTGACCGCCGACAAAGCTTTCACCCTGTCCGAAGGCACCAAGGCCGTTCTCCGCAAACTCGACACCCCGGTCCAAGTGCGGCTCTACGTTTCCCAGAAGGACAACGCCATGCCGGTCGTGCTCAAGAACTACGCCTCCCGCGTCGAAGATCTGCTCAACGAATACAGCCAGATCTCCGGTGGCAAACTTGAGGTGACCAAGATGGACCCGGAGCCGGATTCCGATGGTGAAGACTCCGCCAAGCTCGACGGCGTCGAACCTCAAACGCTCCCGACCGGCGACCGCCTCTACCTCGGCATCGCCATCAACATGCTCGACCAGAAGGTCGCCCTGCCCTTCCTCAGCCCGGACCGCGAGCGCCTCCTCGAATACGACCTGACCCGCGCCATCTCCATCGTCGGGAACCCGACGAAGCCGGTCATCGGTCTGATGAGCGGATTGCCCGTCAACGGCGGCGTCAACCCGGCGATGATGCGCATGGGCCAGATGCAGCCGCAGGAGCCGTGGATCTTCGTCAGCGAGCTCAAGCGCGACTTCACCGTGAAGCCGGTCGAGATGACGGCAGAGAAGATCGACGACGACATCAAGGTTCTCGTCGTCTTCCATCCCAAGGACATCACCGACGCGGCCCAGTTCGCCCTCGACCAGTTCGTCCTGCGCGGCGGCAAGCTGATCGCCTTCGTCGATCCGAGCCCCGTCTTCGACAAGAATCCGCAGGCCGCCTCCAATCCGATGTTCGCCAACATGCCCGGCAGCAAGTCCTCGCTCGACAAGTTGTTCGCCGCCTGGGGCGTCGCTTTCGAGTCCTCGAAGGTCCTGGCCGACATGACCTACAAGACCAAGAACCGCGGTGGCGACCAGCCCGCAGTCCTGCGCTTCACCACCGATGCGATGAACAAGGACGACGTGGCCACGTCGCAGATCGACGACCTCGTCATGCTCCTTGCAGGAACCTTCTCCGGCACCCCCAAGGACGGCCTCAAGCAGACCGTCCTCATCCATTCCTCGCCCAATTCGATGCTGGCCGACGGCTTCATGGCCGCGATGTCCGGCGAACAGATCGGCAAGGACTTCAAGCCGGAGAACAAGGAATTCGCCGTCGCCATCCAGCTCGCCGGCAAGTTCAAGACCGCCTTCCCCGATGGCCAGCCCGGCGCCGGAACGAACGCCCCAGCCGCAGCAGCATTGAAGGAGTCCACCACCGACACGCAGGTCATCCTCGTCGGCGATACGGACATGATGAACGACCAGATCGTCGCCGACATCCAGGAGTTCATGGGCCAGCGCATCGTCACCCCGCGTTTCGGCAACCTGAACCTGATCCAGAGCTTCGTGGAGAAGCTGTCCGGCGACAACAACCTCATCTCCATCCGCAGCCGGGCCACGATGAATCGGCCCTTCACCCGCATCCGCGAGATGGAGTCGCGCGCGCAGGAACAGTATCGTGGCAAGATCAAGGCCCTCGAGGACGGCCTCGCCGAAGCCCAGAAGAAGTTGAACGATCTCCAGTCCAAGAAGGACGCCAACCAGCGCTTCATCCTGTCGCCCGAGCAGAAGGTCGAGCTCGACAAGTTCCGCAAGGAACAGGCCCAGGCCAACAAGGACCTGAAGAAGGTCCGCCGCGACCTGAACCTTGAGCGCGACTCGCTCGAGAACCGGCTCAAGTGGACCAATATCCTTGGGATGCCGGCCGTCGTGGCCGTCTTCGGAATGGCCCTCGCCGTCGCCAAACGCAAACGCACCGCCGCGAAATGAAACGCAAGCAATTCGTCCTCCTCATCGCCGCCCTCGTCGTGATCGGCGCGGCCGCCCTGCTTCTCAACAAGCGCAACGAGAGCTCCTGGAGCAAGTCCGCCGAAGGTTCCGGCGGCAAGATCCTCGGCGACCTCGACGTCAACGCCGTCGTCCAGATCACGATCCAGCAGCACACCAACACGCTGACGCTCGTCCGGAGCAACGACATGTGGACCGTCCGCGAGCGCGGCGGTTATCCGGCCAACTTCTCCGAGATCGCCGATTCGCTGACCAAACTGGCCGATCTGAAGTCCATCCGCACGATTCCCGTCGGCCCTTCGCAACGTCCCAAGCTGGAACTGGGCGAGCCCTCCACCGGCACGAATTCGGGAACCTTGGTTGAACTGAAGGATGCCTCCGGCAAGACCTTGAAGTCGGTCCTCCTCGGCAAGAAATACACCAAACAAAGCGGCCAGCCTTCGCCCTTCGGCGATGAAGGATTCCCCGCCGGCCGCTACGTCCTCAGCCTGCCCGCCGGTGACCGTGTGGCCATCGTCTCCGACGCGCTCAACAATCTCGATCCAAAGGCGGCCGCGTGGTTGAACAAGGACTTCTTCAAGGTGGAGAAAGCCAGAAGCATCACCGTGGTCTCCGCCGTTGCCTCGAACTCCTGGTCCGTCAGCCGCGCCACGGAGACGAACGACTGGGTCCTCGCCGACGCCAAGCCCACCGAGAAGGTCGATGCCTCCAAAGTCTCCGCTTCGGCCAACGCGCTTTCGATGCCCAGCTTCACCGATGTGGTCTCCGGCGGCGTGTCCTCAGAGCTCGGCTTGGACAAGCCGACCAAAGCAACTCTGACGACGTTCGACGGATTCACCTACGACCTCCAGATCGGCAAGGCCGCCGACGAAAACTACCCGGTCATCGCCACCGTCGGCGGCTCCTTCACCCAAACCCGGACCCCGGGCAAGGACGAGAAACCCGAGGACAAGGAGAAGCTCGACAAGGAATTCAAAGATTCCCTAGCCAAGCTCGAAGACCGTCTGAAGGCCGAGAAGAAAGTCAACGGCTGGACCTACACCGTCTCCAAGTGGACGCTCGATCCCCTGCTCCACGACCGCGCCCAGCTCCTCGTCGAAGAGAAAAAAGAAGAGCCGCCGAAAGAACCCAAGTGATCCAGACGGGGCTCCTCGATCTGCTTACCTGAGTCGTTCCTTGAGTCCCGAAGTTCGCTGGCAGCCGCGCGAGATTGCGTCCTTCAACACCGTCGGACCCGCGATCACCGTCACGTGCTTCCGGGCGCGGGTGATCCCGGTGTAGACCAGTTCCCGCGTGCAGACCGGCGAATCCACCGGTGGCAGGATCAGCAGAACCTCGTCGAACTCCGAGCCCTGGCTCTTGTGCACCGTCATGGCGAAGGCGGTCTCATGGGCCGGCAATCGCCCAGGAGAAACGGCCCTCGGTCCTTCGGGGCCGGCAAACCAGACCTGCAATGAACCCGCGCCGTCTTCCCACGCCACGCCCAGGTCGCCGTTGAAAAGGGCCAGCTGCGGGGCGTTCGCGGTGATCAGCACAGGCCGGCCGCGATACCAGGTCTGCCCGCGCCGCCGGACCTGGATGCCCTCCAGCATCCGTTCCACCGCGTCATTCACCGCATCCCGGCCGAATGGTCCCTTCTTGATCGCACAAAGAATCTGGAATCGTCCGAGTGCCTCAAGAGCTTCCCGTGGACCGGTCGCATTCCAGCGGACACGCAGCGATTGATCGAACTTCCGTGCGAGAAGCTCCTCCAGTTCGACCGCCTTCTGCGTCCGTTCCCAACCCACGGCGTCCTTCGGACCCAACCCCGACAACACCTCCATCGCGCCCGTCGCATCCCCGTGCCGGACCAGGCCGCTCACTGTCTCGATCGCATTGCCGGAGCCAAACCGGAAATTGCGCCGCAGCTCCACCGCAGTATCACTTCCGCCGCTTCCGGACATGGGCCGTGTTCCCGTCGCTTCTCCGAGCAGCGCCGCGAAACGCTCGGAGAAACGGTTCAACCCGGCGGCCTCACAAAGGTCGCCGAGAACGTAGCCGGCTTCGACGGAGGCCAGTTGGTCCTTGTCTCCCAAAAGCACCAGTCGCGCATCGGTCCTGAGCGCAGACACCAGCCGGCCCATCAGCGCCAGATCCACCATGCTTGCCTCGTCCACGAGGACGACGTCTGCCGGCACCGGGTTGGCCGGGCCGTGGCGGAAGCGTTTGCCATCCGCCGATGCGCCCAGCAGCCGATGGATGGTCGAGGCGGTCACGGGCTCGCCTTCGGCGAATCCAAGAGCCGCCAGAGTCGATGAGATCGACTGGCTCAACCGGGCTGCGGCCTTGCCTGTCGGCGCCGCCAGCAGGATTCGCCGGCCCGGCTGGAAGCGTCGCATCGCCGCGACAAGCACCCCGGCCGTGCGGGTCTTTCCCGTTCCGGGACCGCCCGAAACGACGACCAACGGCCGCACCAGCCCCGCGATCACGGCCACCGCCTGCCAGTCCACACCGGCCTCTGCGAGCAACCCACATTCCCGGAGAAATTCTCCGACCTTTCGCGCATCCACGTCCAATGCCGGTGCGTTCATCCGCAACTTGAACGCCTGCGCCACCGCTCCTTCATTGATGAACATGCGGCGCAAATACGCGCGATCCCCATCGACGATGATCGGCAGTATCCGGCCCGGGAGGCCGGCCACGCCGGATTCCAGCAAGGCCTCGCGCTCGCCCCCTTCTTTCAAGACCACGCAGGCATGGCCCCCGGCTTCCGCCGCCACCAGCGCCTCCACCGTCGAGCGCACGAGCTCATGGTGCACCCGGGCCAGGCCCGCGAGGAACGCCCCCAATGGTTCGGCCAAAGCCGGCAATTCCGTCTTCGATCCGCCATTGCTCATGACTGGCCTCCCTGTTCGAGCGCGAGTTCCAGCCCGTCCAGCAACTCGTCCCCCGGCCGGTCGAAGAACCATCCCTGCCCCGGCATGGCCGGATCGATCCCACGGAGGAACGAATAAAACACGCCGCCCCAAAGCCCCCCGACATCCGGCCGCCCAAGCCGGAGGCGTAGAAACCTGCGCAGCGCCACGGCGTAGAGATGATACTGGAGCACGTAGAATCCTCCGCGCATGGCCTTGCCGACGGTGGCTTCGTCGTAGGCGCCAGCGTTCGGGCCCAGCCAGTTTGTTTTCCAATCGAAGAGATAGAACCTTCCGCCGTGCTCGATGACCGCATCGACATAACCGCGGAGGAACCCGCCGCTTTCGACGAAGCCCAGGTCCGCCACCCGGCTGGGCCAATCCTTCACCGGCATGGAGGATTCGTGCCGCGAGAACGCGCGTTGCAGGGCCGGAACACTGAAGCGCTTCGTGGGCAGGAAGAACTCCAGCTCGTTGATCCGCCAGTCGGGCGATGTTTCCGCCAAAGAAAATCCGCCGGAAGCCGATGGCAGTCGTGCGGCCGTGAGACGTTCGACAAGCTTCAGGATCGTTGTGCCCCAGACAGCAGGATCGAGACGATGTTTCGCCAGCTTCTCGGAGACGGTCGCCGCCCACGCGTCGGGTGCGGCGGTGAAATCGACGTTCTCAAGAATCTCGTGCATGCAGGTTCCCAGCGCCGTCCCTCTTGGCAGCTTGGAGAATTCATCCGGGGCGCCGTCTTCCGCCGAAGGCGAGGCCAGCTCGACCGCGTCGTGATCGGGAGTTTCTTCGGCGGCGCCGGCGATGAGGCCCGAGTAGCTCTGGATTCCCCAGGCATCGAATCCATTCCGGGTGAACATCCGCACTGAGCCGGCTTGTTCCGCCTGCTCGTTCCAGCGGCTCATCCCGGCGGGAAGCTGCGGCAACTCGTCCGTTACACGGATTGTCCCACCGGAACCAGCCGCCAACAGCTTCAACTCCTGGGACATCACCGACCGGCGCATCAAGGCCACTTGAGCCTTCAAAGCCTCCCAATCCCGCGCGCCACCGGCGGATTCCCGGCCATGAAGCAGCCAGGCGAGAGCCGATGCTTCCACGCCCTTGACCGGGCCTGTCAGGAGATAACATCGGTTCTTCGCTCGCGTCAGCGCCACATAGAGGAGGCGCAGATGCTCCTGCAACGTCTCATTATCCGCTTCGGCACGATGACGGGACGTCTTGTAGCCATTGAGATCGATCAACGGCGGCTGGCCCGGCCGGCGAACGACCAGCGTATCCGCCTGCCGCCTCGTCGATGGCTCGACGCTCCGCCAGAGGAAGGCGCAGAAGACGATGGGATACTCCAGGCCCTTGCTCTTGTGGACCGTCACTAATCGCACCGCGCTGTCGTCGCTCTCCAGCCGCATCTCCGCCTCCTCGGCTGCGCGCGCGCCGTCTTCTTTTTTTGCGGCCAGCCAGCGCAACAATCCCGTGCCGGTGCGTCCGTCCTGTTCGGCCTTCTGCAGAAGCTCGCCGAGATGCAGCAGGTTCGTCAGCCGCCGTTCTCCGTCCGGCCAGGCCGTCAACCGACCACGCACGCCCTCGCCGTCGAGCCAGCTCCGGAATGCGGCGGAGAATCCGTCCACCTCCCACCGCTTCACATGGCGGCTGAAGTCTTCTGAAACTTTGGCGGCGAAGGCCGCGTCGGAATCCATCCTCAAAAACTCATCCACGCCAAAACCAGTCGCCGGAGAAGCTAGGAGCAGCCGCAGCCTGCCGTCCGAATGCGGGGCCTCCAGCGCGGCGATGAAGCGCTCCAGCGTTACCGCTTCCTCCGAAGCAAACACGCTTTCCGCCGACTGCAACACGCTGGGAATCCCGCGCCGACGCAACACCGCCTGAAACGCGATGGCCTGGTAGTTCTGCGGAACAAGGATGGCGATGTCGCGCGGCTGCACCCGCTTTCCACCCAGCAGGACCGAGGGATCGACCAACAGACGCTCGACCTCGCAAAGCACGGACTCCTCGGCTTGGGCCGCCGCCCTTTCCTTGGCCAGGCCGACATCGCCGTCCTCTTCGCCGAGAAGCCAGACCTCAAATGGCGCACCACCGGACGGATCGGCCAAGGCCTCCGCATCGGCGCGACCGGACGAGGCCACGGGATCGAAGGCGATGCGCCCGTTCGCGAAAGGGTCCGGGTGAGAGGCGAAGATCTGGTTCACGGCGGAGACAAGGCCGGTCTCGGAACGCCAGTTGGTTCCCAGCGTCCGCCGGTTCTCCACCGGCACCGATTCGCGCGCGGCCAGGTAGGTGGCCACGTCCGCGCCGCGGAAGCCGTAGATGGCCTGTTTCGGATCGCCGATAAGCCGCAGGCGATGGCCGCCCGTGCTTTCAGCGAAGAGGGTCCGGAAAATCCGCCACTGCAACAGGTCCGTGTCCTGGAACTCGTCGATCAAAGCGGCTCGATAGCCGCGCCTCAGCGTCTCGACAAGTTGACTGCCCGAAGTTGCGGCCAATGCCGCATCGGTGCGCCGCAGAAGATCGTCGAACGACTGGGTCTTGGAACGACGTTGCCTGTCCGCAAGGTCGTCTTTCAGTTGATGAGCAAAGGCGGCTTGGAGCGAACGTCCCAACGCCGTCCTTTCGTTGAGGAACCCTTCCATCAATTCGAAGAACCTTGAATCAGGTGCGGTCTTCCCCTTGCCCAGACACAAGCCGACTTCGGACCAGGCGAGTTCCTCCAATCCGGCGGCGAGATCCGAAGTCCACGCTTCTCCGGCTGTCAGCCGATCAAGGACGGATACGACTTTCGAGGCGTAGTCGTCCTTGCTGTAGGGCGTGTTGAACCATGCGTTCTTTCGGCCTCCACCGAACAGGCCGAGAATCGCGCCTCTACCAGTGCCCCAAAATTCGAGCAGCTCCCGTCGACGCCGAACAACCTCGGCCGCCCTGCCCTCATCCGCGACGGGCTCGGTTTCGAACTCCGCCTGCGATTCAACTGCTCTAGCCACCTTCAGCAGGAATGCAGGAGTGACCAGATGGACCAATCCGCAGGCGATCAGATCCGGCTCCGCCTCGGAGATCCTGCTCCGGATGAAATCGAGCGCCGCCTGCCTCACCAGCTCCGACGTGTCGGCAGCCAGCTCGGCATCGAAGAGCCCGTCGGTCTCGAAGGCCCGGTCCTTCAGCACGCGCTGGCAGAAACCGTGGATGGTGAAGATCGCCGCCTGGTCGAAGAGCGTCAGCGCATCCTGCAAACGCTGGATGCATTCAGCCCTCGCCTCTTCATGGGTGAAGCGTTGCAGCAGCGCGCGCTCAAGAGGATCGGAGGCATCGCCCGATTCGAAGGCATCCAACGCGGATCGCAACCGCGAGCGGATGCGATCCCGCAATTCATCGGTGGCGGCGTTGGTGTAGGTGACGACGAGGATCTGGTCGATGCCCGGCGGGGCCGCATCGCCGGAAGGCTCCAGCAACATCCGCAACACAAGGCCGGCCAGCGTGAACGTCTTGCCCGTGCCGGCGCTCGCCTCCACCACAGCCACGCCGGGAACCAACGGATCATTGAGCAGGTCAAAGCGGTTCACGGCGCGTCCTCCCGATGTTGCAGCAACGGCTTGAAGACCGTGAGGCTCGTCTCTGCGAACTCCGGCCACGTCGGCAATTCCTCGCCGGCAAACGCGAGCCGCATGGCTTCATCTTCGGACTCGGACGGCGGCGCATCGTCGTTCTGGCGGCTTGGATTCCACGCGCCACGCGCCGCAGTGATGCAGAGCCTTTCGCGTTGGGATTCGTCCCTGACCTTGCCCAGCGCCTTCGTGGCATAGGCGAACGATGATTTGCAGGCGAACGGCAGCACCGCGATTTGTCCCTCCTCATACATGGAGAGGAGGCTGTTCAACACCGCGGCCGGATCATCGGGAACACGCAGGACGATGGTTTCATCACGACCGATGATCACCGCCCGCTCCACCGCCTCCCCCAACGATGCCGCAAACAGCAGATCGATCCATGCCGCCAAAAGCATGTCCGGCCGTGACTCGATCTTGGAATACCGGGCGAGGACGACGGCGTTTCCGAAGATCTCCACACTGCCAACGAGAGCCCTGCCTGCCACGGATCTGAACTCGCCTGTCGCCCGTCGTGACACCTGTTTGAAATGCGGCTGGCATCGGCTCCAGAAACCGCGTGTCTCTCGTTCGATCCGGCTGCGTTCTGGATTCAACAACGGACCAGTCGGAATTCGTCCCGCCGCGTTTTGGAAGTCCAGCACCTCGCCGATGTCGCGATCGGCACGCAACGCCGAGACGCCGGCCTCGATCAGCCCGTGGTTATCGCGCCGATCCACGTTGAAGCGCTCCTCTTCCTGCAACGATTCCTCCGCCCGTGTGAACCTCATCGACAATATCTGCTCGGCAAAGTGCCGCGCGGGATTCCTAAAAAAACGGGCCACCGTCGCAAGGTCAACGGGCTCATCCGATGTTTTGCCGCCTACAACGCCGGACAGCGCCGCCTTTGGCAGGATCCTGCGCCGGACCAGCGCCCGGGCGGCGGCGGCGTTTGCGACAGAGAAGCTGAACAATTTTCCGCCATTGAAATAGTCGGGGCTGAAAGCCTGCAACTTGTGCTTCACGACCAGCTCGCGGCTGGGAGGGGCGCCGCCGGGGAGTTCCAGTTCGTGGTCGAGATGATCCAGCAGTTCGCTGACGACCACGCTCGGGGGGATGTCCTTGCCGTCACGCTGCGACTGGCCGGCGTAGCTGATATGGAGTCGCGAGCGGGCGGACATGATCGTCTCCAGAAAGAGATGCCTGTCGTCATCGCGCGGTGAACTGTCGCCGGCACGCCGTCGTCGGGCGGAGAGGTCGAATGCGAGCGGTGATGATTGCCTGGGGAACAGCCCTTGGTTCATCCCGAGCAGACAGACCGCCTTGAACGGGATGCTTCGCATCGGCTTCAGTCCGCAGATCGTGACGCCACCGTGGAGAAAGCCGCTTCCGCGCCGGTCTTCGGACAACACGGCGCCGAGATGCTCCATGACAATCTCCAAGCTGATCGGCTCACGGCATCCGCCCCACCGGCTCGCATCCCGCAAGGTGGCAATGGCCGTGCGGACCGTTTCCGCTTCGGTTGCGGCCACGCCTTCCGCATCGAGCAGGCCGGCGGAGAGGCCGTCGAGGCGTCGCGCCCATTCGCCAGGTTCCGCGGCCTGCCCGGCTTCCGTGGAGAATCGAAGGAGCGTTTCCGCAAAACGGCAGAAGCCCCCGAGACAATCCGCATCCCCGCCATCGACATCCACCGACCGTGAGACTCCGCATGACACGACCTCGGCGTCGCCTCCGACCGCATAGCTCATCAGCAGACGCGACAATCCGGCGCGCCACGAGTTGGAGTCCGATGCCTGATGCCCGGAAGCATGGGCGGAGTCGCGGCCCCATCGGATCTCCGCCTCCCGCAACCAGCGCCGGCAGGTCTCGACGTCGTCTTCATCCAGTCCGAACCTCTTTCGGACGGGCTCGCGTTCCAGCAGGCTGACCACCTCCGAAGCGCCGAACATCCCGCCCATCAATTCCAGCGCCTGCCACAGGGCCGCGCCAATCCCGCCGGAGCGCGGACTGCGGTCGGCCATGGAGAAGGGGATGAATTGAAGCGGGTGTTCTGGAAGCGAAAAGACGGCATCAAGCAAGGGCGCGTAGGTCTCCAGATCCGGGACCATGACCACGATGTCCCGTGGCTGAAGGGCGGGATCGTCGTTCAACCACGCCAGCAGATGGTCGCGGAGCACTTCCACTTCGCGCACCGGACTGTGGCACGAATGGACGCGGATCGAATCATCCGGATTCTCGATCACCAACTTCGGATCGCCGACGCCTCGTTGCCGGAGTGACAGCATCGAGTCCTGAAGTCTGCCGAGCATGGTTCCCGAGTCCGCAGCCGTGAAGTCCTCCTCCTCGTCATGGGCGTCGCGGTCCAGAAGCAGGTCGAGCATCTCCCTGCCCGTGCGTCCGAGCGACGACACGAGACGATGGCCTTCCTCTTGTGGAGGCCCCGATGTGTGCGCTCCGCCCCGCCGACGTAGCAGCGCCTGTTCGCGACGCGAACGCACGTCGCCCCAGTAGTGCTCCGTCGGCTGGAGCAGGAAGACGTGGACTTCGGACACCGTGGCCAACGCCGTGAGCAGATCCAGATGGAATGGCGGCAGGCTCGACACGCCGAAAACGGATACCCGTTCCGGCAAGCGCCCTTGCGGCAACTGGCCATCCCGGGCCAAACGGAGAAACTCGCCATGCCACGCTGCCGGATGTCCCGTCGCCCAGCCGTCGCCGACCATGTGCCAGAGCCGCGCCTGCCAGGCGTCGCCGGGATCGGCGCCAAATCGTTCCGGCCAGTCCGGGCCTCCCGCATCCCACGCCTCGATGAGATCGGGACGATAGACAAGATACTGGTCGAAGAGCCGCGCCAGACGACCGGCCAGCTGGAAGCGTTTCCGATCATCCCCGTCGGCAAGATACCGCGCCACCGAAGCGAAGCCGGGTTGGCTGGCGGCTGCGGGAAGCAGTTGGAAAATGCGCCAGACGAGGAGCTCAGGATCGAAGGAAGGCCGCGCATCGACCGTCAGGTCCAACGCACGGAAAAGCTCGTGGGCAAACGCACGCGGAAACGGGAAGCGGATATGGGCGGCGATTCCCAGACGGGCGGCCAGCTCCAGCTTGAGCCATCGGGCCATTCCCTGGCTCTGGACCACGACCGTCTCCGGAACGAACGGTGACGCCAATGGTGTCCGCATCACGCCGCCCAGCTTCCTCGCCAAGGACTCGAGGCGGTTGCTGCGATGAAGGTGAAACCCGGACACGCGGCGATGCTTCACGGATTGGAGGATCGGTTTCAATGCGGACGACACGATAACCAGCCAGCAGGACAACGGCTGTCCGGGGAAACTTGGATTAATGACGAAGCCAGAAGGCCAAAAGCCGAACTCTCGGCGATCTGCGGGTTTGCCCGGATGCTTCGTGTGCCTTAACCACGTCCGACATGCTGACCGTCCGTTCGATTGAGACCCTCGACCTTCCGGAACTTCAGCCCTACCTGACGCTCAAGTATCAGGACGACCATCTGCGCCAAGGAATCTTCGTGGTGGAAGGCGACAAGACCGTCCGGCGGCTCCTGGCCACGGGGATCGAGCTCGTTTCCCTTTTGGTGACGGCCGAATGGGCGGACACGCTTCGACCGGAGCTTGAGGCCCGCGCGGAGAAGATCGAGGTCTTCGTGGCCTCGAAGGAACTTCTGGAGACGATCATCGGCTTCAAGTTCTTCCAGGGAGTCATCGCCGTGGCCCGCGTGCCGCGCCCATGCACCTGGCAGGAGATCGTGGACAAGGCACCGCCTCCGCGCCTGTTGGTGGCGGTCGACGGAATGTCCAACCCGGAAAACCTCGGCGTGCTGATGCGGAACTGCCAGGCCTTCGGCGTCCACGGCCTGCTCGTGGGCGAGACATCGGTGTTCCCCTATATCCGCCGGGCCGTGCGAAGTTCCATGGGTTCGGTTTTCCATCTGCCGTTCGCCAGGGTCAGCTCTTTGTCGCGGACATTGCAGCAGCTCAACTCCCGGGGTATCCGGACGATCGGAGCCCATCCCCACACCGATGCGGGCTCTCTCTACGACTTCGATCTCCGGCAGGACTGCTGCATCGTCTTCGGCCATGAAGGCAACGGCATGAGCCCGGAAGCGCTCGCGGCCTGCTCGCATCCCGTGGCCATCCCGATGCCGCCGACCGTGGATTCCCTCAATGTTTCCAGCTCGGCGGCCGTCTTCCTCTTCGAGGTCCAACGGCAAAGACGGGCGTTGCCGGCGATCCCGTGATGCGGAGTCACCGAGCCGTTGCTTGAGCCAATGGGCCGTCCGACCCTACACTCGTGAAGATGCCGCCGTTGCCAGACTACCACATGCACACGCCGCTCTGCCGCCACGCTGCGGGAGAGCCGGTCGAGTATGCCGCCCGCGCCGTGGAACTTGGGCTGACGGAGATCGGGTTCTCCGACCATTCGCCGATGAATCGCGACGATTTCGATGACTGGCGGATGCGCTACTCCCAGTTGTCCGAATACGTCGACAAGGTTGAAACGGCCCGGAACGCGTTCCCGCAGCTCACGATCCGGCTCGCCTTGGAAGTCGACTACCTGCCGGGCGGCGAGGATTGGATCCGCCACCTCGCCTCGCTCCATCCGTGGGACTACCTGATCGGGTCCGTCCACTACGTCTCCGACACATGGGACGTCGACAGCCCGTTCAAACTCTCGGAATGGAAGAAGCGCGATCCCTTCCAGGTCTGGTCCGTCTACTTCGAGCGGCTGACGGCGGCTGCCGGCAGCGGACTGTTCGAGATCATCGGACATGCGGACCTGCCCAAGAAGTTCAACTACGTTCCGAAGGAGGACTGCACGCCGCTCTTCCAGAAATTCCTTTCCGCAGCCAAGAAGACAGACTGCGCCATAGAGCTGAACACGGCCGGACTTCGCAAGGACTGCCGGGAGATCTATCCGAGCGACCGCTTCCTCAAGCTGGCATTCGCGGTCGGCGTGCCGATCACCTTCGGCTCCGACGCGCATGATCCGAAGGAAGTCGGCTCGGACTTCGACAAATCGCTCGCCGCAGCCAAAGCCGCCGGCTACCGCACTTTCAGGAGATTCGCCGGACGAAAGTGGACCGAAGCCGCGCTGCCCTGAGAGCGGCTTCCATGAAGGCGCTGGAGATGCTCGCCGAATCCACCGGGCTCCGCGACCGCTTGGGTGCCTGTCGTCGGCATTCTGGTGACACTCGTCATCCGCCTTGCCGCCATCCGCTGGGAACTGAAGCTTCCCGTCTACGAACCCGGCCAGACTGACTCCACCCGATCCAAATGAAAACGCTTCGCCTGATAGCCGCCGCAGCCGCGCTCGCGGCGGTTTTGATCCAGCCTCTTGTCGCCGCTGAGCCGACCAGCATGAAGCCGCCTCGGGCCGCCCGTTCCGTCCATCTCGGATGGCAGGCTCCGGATGCCGAGCTGTTCTACCTGGAGGCGACCGTCGAGAAGTCCACCGCAGGAAGCTACTTCATGGCCTGCGGCTGGAACACCGGCTACTTCGGTATCCAGGAACTCGGCAATGGTAAGAAGGTCATCATCTTCTCCGTCTGGGACCCAACGAAGGGCGACACGGCAAACGCCGTTCCGATGGAAAAGCGGGTTGAACTCCTGCACCAGGGCGAAGGCGTCCGCATCAAACGCTTCGGTGGCGAAGGCACGGGCGGGCAGAGCATGGCCGACTTCGACTGGGCCATCGGACAGACCAACCGCTTCATCGTGCGCGGCCAACCGGACGGCACGAAGACGGCCTACTCCGGCCATGTGTTCGACTCCGTGACGAAGCGTTGGCGGCATCTCGTCACGTTCCGCACCGAGTCGAACGGCTCGCCGTTGAAGGGGCTCTATTCCTTCGTGGAAGACTTCCGCCGCGACACCAGGAGCGTGGGCGACAATCGCCGCGCCAGTTTCGGCAATGGGTGGATCAGGACGACGCAGGGCGCGTGGCTGCCGCTGACCAAGGCCCGCTTCACCGCCTCGGGCGCGGAATGGGAATCGAAGGACAACATCGACGCGGGACCGACCGGCGACCGCTTCTACCTCTCTACCGGCGGCGCGATCACCATGAGCCGGGGACTGCGCTCGTTGATCGAATTGTCGGCAGGCACAAGGTCAACCCATCCAAGCGACCTCCCTGAGTTCCCAGCCAAGCAACCGGAGCCGGTCACGCCAAAACCGGTTCAACTCAAGAGCAACTGAGGTCGCAATGAGCGACTCGGCACCCAGCGGGAACATCGTCATCCGGCGCGCAGGGAGCGACGACATCCCCACCATCATCCTGCTCGCCCAACGCATCTGGCGCGCGCACTACCCGGGCATCATCTCGACCGAACAGATCGAGTTCATGCTCGCCTCCATCTATGCGCCCGAGCGCATCACGGCCGAGATGACGGAGGGAGCCGCGATCTATTTCGTGGCCGAGCAAGACGGAACCAGTGTCGGCTTCGCGGCTGTGGGGCCGACCTCGGATGAACCCACGGCCAAGCTCCACAAGCTCTACGTTCTTCCGGAACACCAGGGCTGCGGAATCGGCCGGGCCTTGATGAAAACCGTCCTCACCCGAGCCGGTGCCATGGGAAGGAAGGAACTCATCCTCGCGGTCAACAAGCGCAACGAAAAGGCCATCGCCGCCTATACCAAGTGGGGCTTCCGCCAACGGGGCCCGGTCACGGTCGACATCGGCGGCGGATTCGTGATGGACGACTACATCCTTGAAATCTCAGTGCCGAAGGCTGACCAAGCTTGAGCCGGGACTGCTTTCAAACCACAACCAGTCCAAGAAATCCCCAGCCGCCCAACGCCGCACATGCCGCGCCCTCTCACCAACACCATGATCGGAACAGGCCTCGGCTTTTTCATCGGCTGGCTCGTCGTCTTTTTCATCAACCTCGCCAGCAAGCCCGTCGCCGGTGGGGTGGTGGCTGGACGGTTGGCCCCCTGCCCCGCTACCCAGAACTGCGTCTCCAGCCAAGCCGAAGACGCGATCCAACTGGTCGAGCCTTTCAAGCTCACGGGCGATCCTGCGGCGGTCCTCGGGAAGCTTAAGGCCGCCCTCGCCCACCTCGGCGGCACGACGGTGGTGAAGGAAGAGACGAACTACCTCCACGCCGTCGCGGTCACCCCGTTCTTCCGCTTCCGTGACGACCTAGAACTTCTCATCGACCCGATGAACGGCGTGGTCCACGTGCGTTCGGCTTCCCGCATCGGCGTATCGGACCTGGGCGCGAATCGGAAGCGAGTGGAACGGCTGCGTGCTCTGCTGGTGAATTGAGGAAATCAACTTGTCCGAGTCCGGCGCTCGCCCCGATTCTCCATCGCATGGCGACGAAGAAGAAAACCGGTTCCCGCTCCAAGTCCGTTCCCGCACGCATCGGCATCATCGGCGGCAGCGGGCTGTATCACATCGAGGGCTTCACCAATCAGAAGTGGGTCAAGGTGAAGACGCCGTTCGGTTCGCCGTCCGACGAGCTGCTGACCGGCACGCTGTCCGGCCGCGAGGTCGTCTTCCTTCCCCGCCATGCGCGCGGGCATCGCATCCTGCCCACCGAGTTGAACCATCGCGCCAACATCTGGGCCATGAAACAGCTCGGCGTGCAGTGGATCATCAGCGTCAGCGCCGTCGGCTCGCTCCAGGCGCGCTACAAGCCCTGCGACATCGTCCTGCCCGACCAGTTCCTGGATCGCACCAAACAGTCGCTCAACCACACCTTCTTCGGCCGGGGCATCGTCGCCCACATCGCCTTCGCCGATCCCGTTTGCGAGGAACTCCGCCGGCTCCTGCTCGCCGAGGCCAAGGCCAAGGGTGCGACCGTCCACGACGGCGGAACCTACGTGAACATGGAGGGACCGGCCTTCAGCACGCGCGCGGAGTCGGTCTCGAACCACAAGGCCGGCTTCGACGTCATCGGTATGACGAACCTCGGCGAGGCCAAGTGCGCCCGCGAAGCGGAGATAGCCTACGCCACGATGGCCATGGTGACGGATTACGACTGCTGGAAAGTCGATGAAGCCCACGTGACCGTGGAGATGGTCATCGAGAACCTGAAACGCAACGCCGAGACCGCCAAACGCGTCGTCGCCGGCGTCATCCCGAAGATTCCGACGGAACCGACCTGGCCCTGCCATTCCGCGCTCAAGAACGCCATCATGACGGATCCGAAAACCTGGCCGAAGAAGACGGTCACGGAGTTGAAGCCGCTTCTGGCGAAGTATCTCTGACCTTGGAAGCCGGAGGCCAAAGGCCGAAACAAATCACCAGGCCAACACGTAGTCGTCGAGGTGAGGAGGCGGAAGCACCGCGGTTTCGGGTAGGCCCGCCGCTTTACCCCGACGGCTACGTCGGTCACTGATGGTCTGAAAAGAAAACCCCGGCCGATTGCTCGGCCGGGGTTTGTGATTCTACGGGGATCAGCCGTGGTAACCTTCCTCGCCGTGTTCGGAGAGGTCGAGGCCCTGGCGTTCCACCTCTTCGGTCGGACGGAGTCCGATGACGGCCTTGACGATGTAGGCGATCACCGCGGTGCCAACGACGGACAGGACGATGGTCAGGGCCATGGCCTTGAGCTGCTCGACCACGAGGGGCTGGAAGAGCGAGTCGGTGACCTGGGCTTTGAGGTTGGTCGCCAGATTGGAGTTAGCGCTGTTGCGGGCGAGCATGCCGGTCAAGAGCGCTCCGAGGGTGCCGCCGACGGCGTGGACGCCGAAGGTGTCCAAAGCGTCGTCGTAGCCGAACATCTTCTTGAGCGAAGTGCAGGCGATGAAAGGAACGACTCCGGCGAGAACACCGATCACAAGTGCTCCTCCAGCAGTGACGAAACCGCAAGCGGGAGTGATGACAACCAGACCGGCGACGGCGCCGGAGCAGAATCCAAGGACGGACGGCTTGCCCCGCACAATCCACTCGAGCACCGGCCACACGAAGGAGGCGACAGCGGCCGCGATGGTTGTAGTCATAAAAGCGTTGGCGGCGACACCGTCAGCGGCGAGAGCAGATCCCGCATTGAAACCATACCAGCCGACCCAGAGCATGCCGGTGCCGATGGAGCACATGACCATGCTGTGCGGCTGCATGGCGTCCTTACCGAATCCAAGGCGTTTCCCGAGGATGAGGCAGAGGACGAGGGCCGACCAACCGGAGGACATGTGGACGACCGTTCCACCGGCGAAGTCGATAGCCTTGATCTTGGCGTCGGCGTTCCAAACACCGTTCATCAGGCCGTTGATGCCCCAGACCATGTGGGCGAGCGGGAAGTAGACGATAAACATCCAGAGGGCGACGAATAGCAGGATGGCGGAGAACTTCATGCGTTCGGCAATCGCACCCAGGATCAGCGCGGGCGTGATTATCGCGAACATCAGCTGATACATGCTGAAGACATTGTGCGAAATCCAGTAGGCGTAGCTGGTGTTGACGGCTGAATCTACACCGTCCAACAGGGCGAATTTGAGATTTCCTATGAACGGTCCCGTGCCGTCCGCGAAGACGAGGCTGTAGCCGCAGACCACCCATAGGATTGTCACCAATCCGGCGATGCCAAAGCATTGGGCAATCACGGACAGG
This sequence comes from Verrucomicrobiota bacterium, assembly GCA_043744715.1. Classification (GTDB taxonomy): domain Bacteria; phylum Verrucomicrobiota; class Verrucomicrobiia; order Limisphaerales; family CANJSG01; genus CANJSG01. The sequence continues at coordinate 37,169 of JAYTUE010000024.1, forward strand.
ATGTTTTTCTTCCGAACCAAGCCACCGTAGAAGAGAAACAGACCGGGCAACGTCATGAAGAGCACTAAGGCGGAGCATACCATCATGAACCCATTATGGCCGGGGCCCGAGTTCGCGCCGTAACTGCCGGTTTTCTCATCGTATGTGCCGAGCTTTGACGCGACAATATTAGTTCCGTCTGCGACACGGGCAGTGTTGTTGACGTAAGCCTCAAGGTCGGCAAGACGTTGTTCGGTCGTGGGATCAGCACGTTTCGGAACTGCGTCGGCAGCGTGGCTGCTGAAGCTCGTTCCGGCCGCAAGTGCGCCGGTCAGCGCAATGAGTGAGAGAAGTTTTTTCATTTTATGGAAGCGGGTGAAGTCGGGGTGGTTGGCATTGGACTCAAACTGCGGTGTCTCCTTTTTCTTCAGTGCGGATGCGGATCGCGTCGTCGACGGGTGAAATGAACACCTTGCCGTCACCGATCTTGCCGGTTTTGGCCGACTTGATGATCGCGGCCACGGCGGCGGCGACCTTGCCGTCCGGAAGAACGAGCTCGAGCTTGATCTTCGGGAGGAAATCCACGGTGTATTCGCTGCCCCGATAGATCTCGGTGTGGCCTTTCTGGCGACCGAATCCCTTAACTTCGCTGACGGTCATACCCTCGACTCCGATTTCTCCTAGGGCGTCCTTCACTTCCTCCAGCTTGAAGGGCTTGATGATGGCTTCGACTTTTTTCATTGGTGATGTGGTGTGGTTTGCTGCCTGGAAACTGGCGGATTGAACGTGCCGAAGCATGAGGCGTCGTCTCCTGAGCCCTCCAACCCGACTACAGCCGGCCCGGATGGTCGGTCGCGACCGTCCGGAGGACCAGCGAGGCTCAAATTGAACTCATGCCACGGCATAGCTTTCATTTAGCAACGGAGGTGCCAATAGGTGGGGCGAAGGTCCACAAAACGTGGAAAGGCCCATGTCTATTGGTTTTTCTGCTGGAGAACTTCCCGCGCATGAATCCCAGTCATAGATAGACAGGGGCGAATCAATGGCCAGCCCAGCCCTGAGTGGCCAAAAAGAAACAGACGCGTGGGAATGTTTTTGAGGCGAAATGCAGGCACGGAGAGATGACTGAGCCGGGATCATGCAGTTGAAAGACGAGCCGCGAAGCGGACTCGACAAGGTAGGGCAGTGCATCTTGCCTGCCCATGGCGCTGCCGGTCTGAAATCAAACAGTGCGGGCGGATCAGGGCGCCGGACGATCCGGGAACCCTTAT
>JAYTUE010000025.1:0-11580 GCA_043744715.1 Verrucomicrobiota bacterium
GAGGATGAGGGACAGTCGTTTCATCAATCTTGTGGTGTTGAGTTTTGGTTTCCCTAAATGCCCAGAACCCGCGAAGTGCGGAACGTCTTCTTGGGGTGCACACGTTTCTTATTGAGCGGCCGCTCGTGAGTCAACCCAACTCTGTCCTGTGCCAATCAACGCACAGTGACGATTGTAAAGGGGCCAGTCCTCACCGGCCAAGTGACATGGGATGGGGGGGGGCGATGGCGCCGGCTCCGTCCAGGAGCGCCAGGCCGAAGTGGAGAAGAAGCTGCAAACGGCGCTATCCCGCCTGACGGGCTGACCTGCGCAGATAGAGATCCCAAGAACCAAAAGGCCGGGCAGGCTCGTTGAAGTATTTTTAAGCGGTGAGCCCAGGTGATCGAGGTAGTTTTTTTGCGCCTACCCGGCCTAAAGGTTCTTGGGATTGCTGAGGACGCTTGCGCGTCTTCAAAGAGGTTGCAGCCCCTATGCCATTGAGATTCACGGTCTCCTGCGACGGAAAGATGCCGGCCGGGAAACAATCTGGCCAATTCGCGACAATCATTGCCGAGAAACGGCTGCAGGAGGGTCGTTTCAAGTCAGCCTAGAGGCATGATTGCCTGGGGCGACGCCGGCTTCTAGGCTGCACGGGTGAACGACGCCTATCGTCAGCTTCTCGACAGCACGATCCATCATCTGGAGTCGCTCAAGGCGCGGGGCTCCGGCTTTGTCCCCGTCGAAGCCGACACGCTGGCCAGTCTCGCCGCCCCGGTCGCCGCAGCGGTGCCCGCATCTCCTTTGACCAAACCCGCCGCGGTTCCCTTTGCACCCCGGATCGATGTCCGTCCCGAACCGGCAAAGCCCCGGCCTGTCGCAGCACCGGCTCCTGCCTCGACCGTTTTCCCCGGCGTCTCGGCCGCCGCTTCCATCCTAGGCGTCGTGCCCGAGTCGCTCGACGAAGCGATGGCCCAACTGCGCGAGAAAGCTTTGGCCTGCGTGCGTTGCCCGAATCTCGCCGCCGCCCGGAAGTCCGTGGTCTTCGGCGTGGGCGACATCCGGGCCCGGCTCATGTTCGTGGGCGAGGCTCCCGGAGCGGATGAGGATGCCCAGGGTGAGCCGTTCGTCGGCAAGGCCGGCCAGCTCCTGACCAAGATCATCGAGACGATGGGCCTCAGCCGGCAGACGGTCTACATCGCCAATATCCTCAAGTGCCGGCCGGACACCCCGGGCGAAACCGCCGGCAACCGCAATCCGACGCTGGACGAGATGAAGACCTGTTCGCCCTATCTCCTCGCCCAGATCGAGCTGATCAAACCGAAGGCCATCGTCGCACTGGGCGGCACGGCGGTGGAGGGATTGCTCGGGAACTTCACCGGCATCATGAAGCTGCGCGGGAGCTGGCAGACGTTCCGGGGAATCCCGGTCATGCCCACGCATCACCCGGACTTCCTGCTGCGGAACCAGGCGCTGGGAGAGAAACGAAAAGTGTGGGAAGACATGCTCAAGGTCCTCGAACGCCTCGGCCTGCCCATCACCGACAAGCAACGGGGATTCTTCCTGCCGAAGGAGTGAAGCGACCGAAGCGGCGCTGCCGGCCCGGCTGGTTCAAAGCTCCGACCGGAGCGATTTCAGATCCGGGTCGTCCTTCCCCATTTTCCGCACCGCGGCCTTGCCGATGAGGCGGCGGGCTTCGTTCAGCCAGAAGCGGGCTTCTTCCAGCCGGCCCATCTGGCAGGTGTAGCAGGCGAGGTTGTAGGGGATCGTGCCTTCCTCCGGAAACTCGGCGGCGACCGCCGAGAGCGCGTCGAAGGCCTCCCCTGTCCGCTTCATCTCGTGGAGCGTGTAGGATTGGTTGATCCAGCCATGCACCTCGTCCGGGGCGACGTGGACCTGCGCGCGGGCCGCGACGAGGGCGGACTCCCAGTTCCTCTCCAGGGCATGGACCTTCCAGCGGACGTCGAGCACCTGCGGATGGCCCAGCAATCCCAGGGGAAGCCGGTCCAGCTCGCCGTGCGCCTCGTGGTGGAGCCCCAGCTCCGCCCAGCCGATGGCGGCGTTGAGACGGTGCGCGTCGGGCGGTTCAATCTTCGGCATTTCCACGGACGAAGAATCGGCAACCTCGTGCGGGGTTGCAAAGCCTGTTCCGTGAAGGAACATCCCGGCGCCATGGCATGGAATTCCGCCCTCATCGCATCAGGCCGCCGCCCCGCGACGCGCCTGCTCGTCCTCGTCGTCGCGGGCTGGCTCTCGGCTGCCGCCGCCAACGCCGCCACGACCAATGCCCCGCTGCGGACCTTGCCCGAACTCATCGCCAAGCTGGCCTCGCAGGCGAACCAGCCGCATCTCCGCCAGGCCGCGCTCGGCGTGAAGATCGTGGCGCTGGATTCCGGACGGACGATCTTCGAGCAGGACGCATCCCGGCTCCGCAAACCGGCGTCGAACAACAAGCTCTTCACCGGCGCTCTGGCCCTGGACCGCTTCGGCCCGGATTTCCGCATCCGCACCTCCGTCTATGCCGCCTCGGTTCCGGACCGGGACGGCGTGGTCGCAGGCGACGTGGTGGTCTACGGACGGGGCGACTTCTCGATGTCCGCCCGCTTCAACAACGGGGACTACTCGAAGGCCTTGGCCCCGATGGTCGACGCGTTCGCAAGGGCCGGAGTGAAACGCATCACGGGCTCCCTGGTGGGGGATGACAGCCATTTCCGCACGCCGCCCTACGGCAACTCGTGGACCACGGACGACCTCCAATACTACTACGGGGCCGAAGTCTCCGCGTTGACCCTCCAGGACAACGTCGTCGACGTCGTGACCAAGGCCGGCGCGAAACCGGGCGACCCGGTCCGTCTTTCGCTCAAACCCGAGACTTCCTATCTGGCCTTCAGCAACCGTGCCTCCACCGTGGCCAAAGGCGGCAAGGGCGCGGTGGAGTTCTACCGCCCGTTGGGCCGGAACATCGTCTATGTCCAGGGCTCGCTGCCTGTCGGCGGTTCGACGAGCGACGCGGTCACGCTCTCGAATCCCGCGCTCTTCTTCGCCACCCAGCTCCGCGGCGCGCTGGCGGCGAGGGGCATCCCCGTCGACCAGCCCCCGAAGTCCATTGGCCGTCTTGACCGCGATGTCGCGCCGCTGGATCCGTCGTGGAAGGAGATCGCCTTCACCGAATCCCGGCCGATGAGCGAACTCGTGTATTTCATGATGAAGCCGTCGCAGAACCTTTACGCGCAGCTGCTCCTGTTGCAGGCCGGACGCCGGATCATGGCGGAGGATTCGCCGCTGGTGACGACCGAGACGCTCGGCCTGCGCGACATGGGAAAATTCCTGGGCGGCATCGGCGTGAAGCCTTCCGACATGCACCTTGAGGAGGGCTCGGGCCTTTCGCGCTCGGCCCTGACCACTCCGGACGCCATGGTGACGCTGTTGCGCCACATGGCGAAACATCCCCAGGCCAAGCCGTTCTTCGACAGCCTGCCGCTGGGCGGGGTCGACGGGACCTTGCGGAGCCGCTTCCAGGGAACCGCCGCCGAGCGCAACGTCTCGGCCAAGACCGGTGCGCTCGCCTACGTCGCGTCGCTGTCCGGCATCGTGACCACCGCGTCGAAAGAGCGCGTCGCCTTCTCGCTGCTGCTCAACAATTACACCGGCGGTGCCGGCAAACCTTCCGGCCGGGAGATCATCGACGGCATCGCCGTCACCCTGGCGGATTATGCCGGGAAGCTGGAATGAACGCGCCATGATCGGACTCACCGTCGGAGACATCACGGGCATCGGCCCGGAAGTAACGCTCAAGGCCGTGGCCGCCCTGCTGCCGGAAACGCGGACCCGCTTCGCCCTGATCGGACCGCTCAACTTCCTCCGCGCACTCGACAGCGAGCTGGGAACAAAACTCGACCCCGTGGCCTTGGCGTCCTCCGAAGCTTTCAACCGGGTCGTGGTGATCGACCCGGTCGGTGCCGCCATGCCCGAGTCGCTGCCCACCGGCGCCCCCGCGGTGGCCGACGCCGCGATGACGTTCCTCTATGAAGGCGCACGCCGGTGTCTCGCCGGAGATCTGGCCGCGCTCGTCACGGCTCCGGTAAACAAGGAAACCATCCTGCGGGCGGGCCATGACGGCTTCACCGGGCAGACCGAGCTCCTCTCCGGGCTGTGTGGCCAGACGGACACGGCCATGATGCTTCTCGGTTGTGATGACCGGAACCGCTGGCTCCGCGTGGCTTTGGTGACGACGCATATTCCCCTCCGCTCCGTGCCGGACGCGCTGACGATCGAGAACGTCCTCAAGACGATCCGGCGATCCGGCGAAGCCTGCCGCCTGCTGAAGCTGCCGCGCGCCCGGATCGGAGTCTGCGGACTCAATCCCCACGCCGGCGAGGGCGGCCACATCGGCGACGAGGAAATCCGGATCATCCGGCCCGCCGTCGAGCTGGCCTTGGCCGAGGGGCTGGATGTCGTTGGGCCCATGAGCGCGGACACGCTGTTCCACGAGGCCTTCGTCGGCGGATACGACGCCGTGGTGGCGATGTATCACGACCAAGGATTGGGGCCGCTCAAGCTGATTGGATTCGAGACCGGGGTGAACTGGACGCTCGGCTTGAAGTTCATCCGCACGTCGCCCGACCACGGCACCGCCTACGACATCGCGGGCAAGGGAGTGGCCAATCCTTCGAGCATGATCCATGCGATCCGGCTGGCACTGAAGTTGGCTGAAGCCTGACCCCTGCGGTTCACAAACCAGCCGTCCGGCCACCCGGTTTCAGGCAGCCGGACGACATGCGTTGGTTTTTTTGGTTTCGGTGGGAAACCTTTGCCGCCTGGCATTTCATTGCTCGTGAATAGCATCGGCAGTGCCACTGATACCGGCAGCGGCCCAACTAGCCAACTGCCGGACACCCCTTGCCACCGGGACATTCAACCAAGTTGCCCTTGCCTCGTTCTTCGCCATTTCGCACCCTTAACCCGTAATGCAGGTCCAGCAGTCCCACGCGGATCGGGTGCAGAAATCGCCAGCCATCGACCCGGCTCCGGTTCTTCATCCCTTCAACGAATTTGATACCGCCCTCAAGCGGTCGCAGAACTATCTACTCAACGTCCAGCGGCCCGAAGGCTACTGGGTCGGGGAGTTGATGGTCGACGTCACCCTGATCGCCGACCTGGTGGCCTACCACCACTGGGACCGTTCCGTGGACAAGGCCTGGGAGAAGAAGGCCGTCCACCACATCTTCTCGAAGCAGCTCCCGGACGGCGGCTGGAACATCTACTTCGGCGGCCCGGCCGAGGTGAACGCCACCATCAAGGCCTACCTCGCCCTCAAGCTCGCCGGCGTGTCCGCGACTGACCCGCGCATGTTGAAGGCCCGCGAAGTCGCCATGCGCCTCGGCGGCGTGCCGAGGATGAACACCTTCTCGAAGCTCTACCTCGCGCTCATCGGCCTCTTCCCCTGGAAGTGGCTGCCGACGATCCCGTGCGAGGTCATGATGATCGGAAAGTGGTTCCACGTGAACTTCTGGGACATGAGCAATTGGTCGCGCGCCATGATCGTGCCGCTGGCCATCATCAACCATTTCCGTCCCACCCGCGCCGTCGCCGTCGACCTGAACGAGCTCTATCCCGAGGGCTACCACGAGCGTGACCTGGCGCTCCCGCGCGATCCGCAGACCTTCACCTGGCGGAATCTTTTCCTCTCGCTGGATGGCCTGCACAAGTTCGCCGAGCTCTTCGTCCGCGGCGGCATCCATCCCTTCCGCCGCCGGGCCTTGAAGAAGTGCGAGCAGTGGATGCTGGAACGCTTCGAGAACAGCGACGGCCTTGCCGCCATCTTCCCCGCCATGCTCAACGCCCTCATCGCCCTCAAGGCGCTGGGCTACCCCGCCGAACATCCGCAGGTCAAACGCGCCTGGCACGAGATCAAGAAGCTCCAGCACGAGACCGGGGACAGCGTCCGCTGCGAGCCCTGCTTCTCGCCCGTCTGGGATACCGCCATCGTCACCATCTGCCTCCGCGAAGCCGGCGTTCCCGCTGAACATCCGCAGATGCAGAAGGCCGCCGACTGGCTCATCGACCGCGAGATCCGCTTCAAGGGCGACTGGGTCCACAAGAACCCGGCCAAGGTCGAGCCGTCCGGCTGGGTCTTCGAGTTCAGGAACGAGTGGAACCCCGACGTCGACGACACCGCGATGGTCCTCCTCGCCCTGCGCAAGGTGGCCCTGGCCGACCGCAAGAAGCGCGACGACTCCATCCGGCGCGGCTTGAACTGGATGATGGCTTTCCAGTGCAAGGACGGCGGCTGGGCGGCCTTCGACAAGGACTGCACCAAGGGCATCCTCGAGAAGGTCCCCTTCGCCGACCACAACGCCATGCTCGATCCCGAATGCGCCGACATCACCGCGCGCATCCTCGAGCTCCTGGGCTACGACGGCTGGGACTTGAAGCATCCGCAGATCGTCGATGCGCTCGACTATGTGAAACGTCAGCAGGAGACGGACGGTTCCTGGTATGGCCGCTGGGGCGTGAACTACATCTACGGCACCTGGCAGGTCTGCCGCGGCGTGGCCGCGCTTGGCATCGACATGACGGAGCTATGGCTCGTAAAGGGCCGCGACTGGCTGGAGAGCGTGCAGCACGACGACGGCGGCTGGGGCGAACGCTGCAACACCTACGACGATCCGGTCTTCAAGGGCCAGGGCCCCAGCACGGCCTCGCAGACCGCGTGGGCCGTCATGGGACTGCTCGCTTTCGGCGACGCCGACCGCGAGAGCATCCGGCGCGGCATCGAATACCTCGTCCGCACCCAGAACATCGACGGTTCCTGGACCGAGGACGAAGTGACCGGCACCGGATTTCCGAAAGTGTTCTACCTGAAATACGACATGTATCGGAACGCGTGGCCGCTCCTCGCCCTCGCCACCTTCAAGAAGGTGCTCAACGGCGAGAAGATCGGCGACAAGGTGTGAGGACTTGGGCCCCGAGGGCCTTGGAGCGACAGCCTCTGGACTGATCTGAATCCATCTGTGGGCGCACCTCTTCCTTTGCTGGAACTTCCTCGTGCTTCCCGGAAACTCCGGACGGGTTTCGTCCGACACTCATCACCATGAACGTGGAACACGTCCTCAGCGCCTCCGTCTCCAAATTGCGCGGCATCCGGGCCATGCCGCCGGTCATCGCCGCCTTCAGCAGCGCGTTGACCCGTCTCGCGAACGGCGACAAGGGCATGATGCCCGAGGCCACCATCCATCCGGCGACCGGCTTGCCCACGCTGGAAGCGCTCCCCGCCGGCAACGCCGCCGCGCCCGTCGGCCAGCTCGCCGTCATCAAGCTCAACGGCGGCCTCGGCACCGGCATGGGGCTCGACCGCGCCAAGTCGCTCATCCGCGTGAAGGGCGACGATACGTTCCTCGACCTCATCGCCCGGCAGGTCGGCCATCTGCGCGCCCGCGACGGTGCGGGCGGACTGGCCTTCTACCTGATGAACAGCTTTTCCACCCAGCAGGACACGCTCGACTACCTGCGCGGCCGTCATCCCGCGCTCATGGCCGGCGGGCCGGTGGACTTCCTCCAGAGCAAGGTGCCGAAGCTCGACGCCTCAACGCTCGAACCCATCTCGTGGCCGGCTGATGCGGAACTCGAATGGTGCCCCCCCGGCCACGGCGACATCTATCCTTCGCTGCTCGGCACCGGCCTCCTCGACCAGCTCTTGGCCAAGGGCGTGAAATACGCCTTCGTGTCGAACTCGGACAACCTCGGCGCGACCGTCGATGAACGACTGCTGGCCCATTTCGCCTCGTCCGGTTTCTCGTTCCTCATGGAAGTGGCGACACGCACCGCCGCCGACCGCAAGGGCGGTCATCTCGCCCGGCGCGCTTCGGACAACCGGCTCGTCCTCCGCGAATCCGCCCAATGCCCGTCGGACGATACGGACGCCTTCCAGGACATCGGACGCCACGGCTACTTCAACACGAACAACCTCTGGCTCCGCCTCGACCATCTGAAGGCCGAGCTGGATCGCAACGGCGGAATGCTTCCGCTGCCATTGATCACGAACAACAAGACAGTGGATCCAACCACCGCGTCCTCGCCCAAGGTCGTGCAGTTGGAGACCGCGATGGGCGCGGCCATCGAATGTTTCCCGGACACGGGCGCCGTGGTCGTGCCGCGCAGCCGCTTCGCGCCGGTGAAGACGACGGCCGACCTGCTCGCCGTCCGCTCCGACGCCTACGAGGTCACGCCGGACTTCCGCCTCCAGCTCGTGGCCAGCCGCAATGGCGAACCGCCCGTGATCGATCTCGACGGCAAGTTCTACAAGACGATGGGCGGCTTCGAACCGTTCTTCGCCCAGGGCACGCCGGCGTTGATCGGCTGCGCCAGCCTCACGGTGAAAGGGCCCGTGGCATTCGAGAAGGGCGTCGTCTGCAAGGGAAAGGTCAGCTTCACCAATGGGTCATCCGAGACCAAGACAGTGAAGGCGGGAGTCTACGAGAACACGGATATGAGCCTGTAAGGCTGCTCACGCCTTCGAGCGACAGTCTCCGATCCGGCGCGTTTCCCTCGGACCACGCCATTCGGTTGAGGGCAAAACCTTGAGCTCGGCGCTTCATCGGCGAATTGAGTGAGCCAACAACAGCTCCTTCTCTGGCACATTCCTCCTCGATTTGTGCCATCGTGGCGCGAATCAATCGGCGCTTCTTCGGAGAAAATGGACTGTAAATCATCCTTAATCAATTGGTCCTCAGGTTTTTGAGCCGTATCCCACTTGGGCGGCACATGCCTTGCATGACGAATTGCGCCGCAAGAGTCGGCAAAATTTACGAACGCTATGGCTAAGGTTCTTGGCATTGATCTGGGCACGACGAATTCCTGCATGTCCGTCATGGAGGGCGGCGAGCCGTTGGTTCTCGAAAACTCCGAAGGCAAACGCACGACCCCGTCGGTCGTCGCTTTTGCCAAAAACGGCGAACGCCTCGTTGGCGAAGCCGCCAAACGACAGGCCGTGACCAACCCGCGCAACACCGTCTACTCGGTGAAGCGCTTCATGGGCCGCAAGTTCGACGAGGTCCAGGAAGAGCTGAAACGCGTCCCCTACAAGGTCGTTCGCGCCAGCAACGGCGACGCCCACATCGAGGTCGAAGTCGAAGGCAAACCCAAGGCCTTCAGCCCGCCGGAGGTTTCTGCGATGATCCTTGCGAAGCTCAAGGCCGACGCCGAGATGCGCCTTGGCGAGACCATCACCCAGGCCGTCATCACCGTTCCCGCCTACTTCAACGACACCCAGCGCCAGGCCACCAAGGACGCCGGTAAGATCGCCGGCCTCGAAGTCCTCCGCATCATCAACGAGCCCACGGCCGCCTCGCTCGCCTACGGTCTCGACAAGAAGAAGGACGAGAAGATCGCCGTGTATGACCTCGGCGGCGGCACGTTCGACATCTCGGTGCTCGAAATCGGCGACGGCGTCTTCGAAGTGAAGGCCACCAACGGCGACACGCACCTCGGCGGCGACGACTGGGACAACACCCTGATGGATTGGATTCTCGACGAGTTCAAGCGCGACTCCGGGATCGATCTCCGCAAGCAGCCCGACGCCCTGCAGCGCATCAAAGAAGAGGCCGAGAAGGCGAAGATCGCCCTCAGCTCCTCGCAGTCCTACGACATTTCCCTGCCGTTTGTGACGGCCGATGCTTCCGGCCCGAAGCACATCCAGAAGACCCTCTCCCGGGCCAAGATGGAGCAGCTTTGCGACACCCTGTTCGAGCGCACGATCGGGCCGGTGAAGGCCTGTTTGAAGGACGCCGGCCTGTCCGCCGACAAGATCGACGAACTCGTCCTCGTCGGCGGCATGACCCGCATGCCCCGCGTCGTCGAGGTGGCCAAGACCCTCGTCACCAAACCGCCGCACCAGGGCGTGAACCCTGATGAAGTCGTCGCCATCGGCGCGGCCATCCAAGGCGGCGTGCTCAAGGGCGAAGTGAAGGACGTCCTCCTGCTCGACGTGACCCCGCTCTCGCTTGGCATCGAGACCATGGGCGGCGTTTCCACCAATCTCATCGAGCGCAACACCACCATCCCGACCCGCAAGTCTCAGATCTTCTCCACCGCCAGCGACAGCCAGCCCGGCGTCGAGATCCATGTCCTCCAGGGCGACCGGCAGTTTGCCAAGGACAACAAGTCCCTCGGCAAATTCCAGCTCACCGACCTGCCGCCCGCCCCGCGCGGCGTGCCCCAGATCGAGGTCACCTTCGACATTGATGCCAATGGTATTCTTCATGTGGCGGCTAAAGATCTCGGCACTGGAAAAGAACAGAAGATCACCATCACCGCCGGTTCCGGCCTCTCCAAGGACGAGATCGAGAAGATGCGCCAGGACGCCGAAGCCCACGCCGAGGAAGACAAGGCCAAGCGCGAAGAAGTCGAGACCCGCAACGAGGCCGACAACACCATTTACCGCACCGAGAAGCTCCTCAAGGACAGCGGCGACAAGATCTCCGGCGACACCAAGTCCAAGGTCGAGACCACCGTCAACGCCGTGAAGGAATCCCTCAAGGGTTCCGATGCCGCCGCGATCCGCACCGCCCTCGACAAGCTCAACGAAACCGTCCAAGCCGCCTCGCAGGAACTCTACAAGGCCGCTGCCGAACAGGCCGAGAAGGAGAAGGCATCCGGTGGCTCCAATGAATCGGCGGCCGGTGGCGCGAAGGAAGAGTCCACCAGCAAGACCGGTGACGGACCGATCATCGACGCCGAAGTCGTGGACGAGAAGAAGAAGTAAGCTTTCCCCGGCCGCGGGTGCGGCGGGAGTTCATCTCACAGTAGAAACCAACCAATAGAACAAACACATGGCACTCAACATCAAACCCCTCGGCGACCGCATCCTCGTGGAAGCCGTAGAGGAGAAGGAAGTCAAGAAGGGCGGCATCATCATCCCCGACACCGCCAAGGAGAAGCCACAGGAGAGCGTCGTTCGCGCCCTCGGCACCGGCAAGACCAACGACGACGGCAAGAAGCTTCCCTTCGAAGTGAAGGTCGGCGACCGCGTCCTCACCAGCAAGTATGGCGGCACCGACATCAAGCTTGACGGCAAGGAATACAAGATCGTCAGCACCGACGACATCCTCGCCGTGATCGCCTGATCGACCCACTCACTTTCAACATTAACCCACTACTGATTTAAGATTATGGCAGCAAAACAACTGTTGTTCGACGAAGCAGCTCGTCAGGCGCTCCTCCGGGGCGTCGAGAAGCTGGCCCGTGCCGTCAAGGCCACCCTCGGCCCCAAGGGCCGCAACGTGGTCCTCGACAAGAAATTCGGCTCCCCCACGGTCACCAAGGACGGCGTCACCGTCGCCAAGGAGATCGAGCTCGAGTGCCCCTATGAGAACATGGGCGCCCAGATGGTCCGTGAAGTGGCCTCCAAGACCAGCGACACCGCCGGCGACGGAACCACCACCGCCACCGTCCTCGCCGAAGCGATCTACCGCGAAGGCCTGAAGCACGTCACCTCCGGCGCGAACCCGATCTCCCTCCAGCGCGGCATCACCAAGGCCGTCGAAGCCGCCACCGAGCAGCTCGCCAAGATCGCCAAGAAGGTCAAGGACAAGGAAGAGATCAAGC
>JAYTUE010000026.1:0-11546 GCA_043744715.1 Verrucomicrobiota bacterium
TCCGATTCCGCACGGGGTATCAGGCGGATCGGCGCGCCGTGGCAGGTCAGGGCGATCTCGTATCCGGCGATGCCCTCCTTCTCCGCCTTCACGTTCCGGTCGATCAGGGCGGCGTAGCGGCGCACAAACGGGAACTCCTTTTCCCTGACAACGACGCGGCAGAGTTCTGGCTGTGTCTGGATGAAACGTCGGAGGCTGAACTGGGCGCCTTCCTTGCGCTGCGCCAGGTAGAGCTGCCACGGGTCGAGGCCGGCCATGTTCTGGCCGTTCCACATCCCGTGATCGTTCCGGGTGCCGGGCATGAACTTCTTGTGCCACGCATCGAAGCGGTCGGAGAGAAACAGGTTCACCTCGAAGTGGAGATGGGCCCGGTCCTTGGTGATGGCCTGCCTCGTGTTGCTGGTGCGGCCAAGGATCGCGATCTGCTCTCCGGTCCTGACCTTCGTGCCGGGCGCGATTCCGGCCCCGACTTCCTTCAGATGCGCGTAAAGCGTGTAGACTGGGAGGCCTTCAACGACGTGCTCGATGACCAGGTAGTTGCCGTAGTTCGACAGGCCGGACTTGCGGTTCACATAGACCACGGTGCCTTCGGCGGCGGCCCTGACGGGGTCCGTCGGCTCGCCCTTCCGGTCGCGGGCCACGGCGAGGATGTCGATGCCTTCGTGGAACTGATGCCCGTCGCTCCGGACACAGCCGAACGTGCCGCTGCGCCAATCACGCCCGGGCGTCGGCGCGAACGCCTTCGTGCCCGCCCCAGCCTCCAGGACTGCGCGGTTGGCGGTCGGCAGGGAAAAAGGCTGGGCCTGGGAACCGGCCGTCCCGATGAACCCGCAGAGGAGCAGAAGGAGAACCCGCCGAACTCCGCCGCTCACCATGTTCCGTCCTTCGCCTTCAGCTTTTTCACTATGTTGTTCAGGCCTCGGACGATCCGAGTGGTTTCTTCACGGGTGGCGTCGGGGGTGAAGGTCAGGTAGCCGGACTGGATGCGCGCCCTGAGCATGGGAGCGGCGAGCCAACGGCCCTCCTCCCATTGGCAGAAGACAAGGAGCCGACGGGTTCGTGACTCGGTGCTGATCTGGTCGAGGAGCATCTGGCCGTGGCGGCTGAAATGGATCTGGATGGCGAACTCCCCGTTGCTGTCCACGATCTCCGCGCCCTCGATGTTGCGTTCGTCCAGGATGGGGGACGAGTCAACGCTCGTCTCGAATCCGGTCCGGAACAGCGCCTTGACAGCGGCCGGCGAGCCATCGGCCCGGGCTTCGCGGTGGAAGCGGATGACCGTCATTTCCTTCGCCTCCCGTTTCTCCTCCGTGGTTTTGCAGCCGGACAAAACGCCGACGAAGCAGGCTAGGAGGAAATAGAAGTTGAACCGTCCCAGTCGCGTTAGCATAGTCGCGAACACAACGAATTCATTTCCGTTTGTAAAGTCATCTATGAAGCAATCGAACAAGGTCCAGAAGCGCCGCCGCCGTGAAGCCTACGTGAAACGCAAGAAGACGGAGGCCAAGGCCGCCAAGAAGAAGTAGCATCCGCCGATTTTTCAAAAACCCCGCCGCTCAACCCGGCGGGGTTTTCCTTTTCCGGGAAAGGGCTTCCTCACTTGGTCTTCACCCGGGAGGTGTAGAGGCGGTTGCCCGGTTCAAGGGCCGCTGCGTGAACAAACTCCGTCATGGCTTCCTCGCGCCGTTTCAACTTCTCCAGGATCAGTCCGAGGAGGTGGTGCGCGGTTGCGGGCGTGGGGCTGCCGTAGGCCGGCTGGAATCTCAGATATTCCCGGAGTGCCCCCTCGCCTTCGCGGAAATGCTCCCCCATCCGCAATGCAGTCCTCGCCAGGTAGAACTGGGCGAGGCCGTTCGTCGGACTGAAGGCGCGCGCCTGCTGGAGCTCCTTCCACGAATCGGTCAGCCTCCCTTCGTTGAGCAGCCACGTTCCGAGGTGGACCCGGGCCATGGCGTTCGTCGGATGATCGGCGACCGTCTGGCGGAGGATCTTCTCGGCCTGGAGCCTGTCGCCATCCTGCGCATGGAGCCGGGCATGGACCGCCGCACCAGCGACGGCATCCAGCTTCTTGATGGCCTCGACCTGCTCCATCGCTTTCGTCGTGCTGCCGCCCATGAAACCCGGAGCACCGCTGTAGTAGGCGATGAGCATCTCCCGCGCGGGCACGTTGGAGCCGTCGAGTTCAACGGCCTTGAGGAATGACGCCAGGGTCTTCTTGGCGTAGCCGGGACGTTTGAAGAGGTTCGCCTCGACCGCGAGCGTTCCATATCCGCGGCCGAGCCATTCGCGGAAGACGCTGTTCGTCGGGGCCAGCACGACGGCCTGTTCGAGCGCGGCCACCCCCTCCGGCGCGCGTTGCTGCTCCAACGCGATACGACCGAGCCAGTAGTGCGCGTCCGCCGAAACGCCGGGCGTGTTGGTCAGCCCCTCGAAAGCCCTGCGGCTCTCGGCCAGCTGCCGCCCGGAGTAAAGCCGGATGGCCTCCGTCAGATCCGCCCCATTGGCGGACAACCCGGCCAGTAGACCTATGAAACCGATCCAAAAACTTCGTGGAAACAAACGACGCATCCCGAAGTCCTAGGCCACGTCCGCCTTCATGGCAATGCACCGTCGGTCGTTTTGGATCTCCCGGCTAGTGGGCCTTGGCCGGTGGGGCGGCGGCGGGTTCGCCGTAAGGCTCGGGAGCGGGCGGAGGGCCAAAAGGATTCTTGCCCGCTGATTTCCCCGCGCGGGAATCGGATGGGCCGGGGGCCGCAGTCCCGTGAGTCGCGGCGAGAGGTTTGGCCGAAGCCATTGGTCCAGCTACCTTGCCAGCATCCTTGTCTCCATGCTGCACAGACGCCGTTGCGGCGGGTTGGTGGCCGGAATCCTGGGAATCCGCCTCGGTCAACCCGGTGGGCTGCACGGTCTCGCCCGGAGCCACGGGAAGGGATAGCAACCGGTCCATGTCGGGATGTTTTCCCAGCCAGACGACTTTTCCTGAAGCGATGTCATAGACGGCTCCCATGACCTCCACCTTGCCGGCGGCGGCGTGGTTTCGGACGAGGGAGCTTCGGGTGAGGAGCGATTCGATCTGCTGCCAGACATTGAGCTGGATGGCGACGGGCACCGCGTCCTCGGCGGAGGCCGTGTTCGCCCTCGCCTTCACGGCGGCGGGCTCGATGAGCTTGGCCAACGCCACGAGATGGCCGTGGAGTTCGGCGCCTTTGACCACGGCGGTGACGGTGCCGCACTTGGTGTGGCCCATGACCACGAGGATGGGCGTGCCGAGATGGGTGACGCCGTATTCGATCGTGGCCGTCTCGCTGATGCCCGCCACGTTGCCGGCGACGCGCACGACGAAAAGATCGCCCACGCCCCGGTCGAAGATGAGTTCCACCGGGCCCCGTGAATCCGAGCACGCAAGGATGGTGGCGAGCGGCTCCTGGCCGTTGGCCGCGAGTTCCGCGCGTCGTGCCGGATCGGCGTTGGGATACTGCGGTTTGCCCGTGGCGAAGCGGGCGTTTCCCTCCTTGAGCAGCGAGACCGTGCTCGTCTGCAGGAGCTTGATGAGTTTCGAGGAGTCGTCCTTGGAATCCGCCGCACCGGCGCAGAGGACGCCGGACAGGACGAGGCCCGCCAGAACCGTGATGAATCCATTCATAGATGTGCGCCGGCAATCCATTGCCGGCACGAGGGTATCGGCAGGAGACGCCGAAAGGATGAGGCGAATTCCTCCGGCCCGGCCTGATTCAGCCGCGGTTACGCACACCGGAATGCACCCGGTATTCACTTGGGCGCCAGCCGATCCATTTCTTGAAGGTGGTCGAGAAGACGAAGGGGTTCTGGTAGCCGACGACGTGGGCTATGGATTCGATCTTGTCGTTCGTGCTGGTGAGCAGGCCGGCCGCGCGCTGCATCCGCAGGTAGGTGATCTGCTGCATGGGACTCCGGCCCATGGAGCGTCGGCAAAGGCGGCGGAGATGTTCGGACGAGCAATGCGCCTCCTTCGCCAGCCGATCCAGCGTCCAACCGTCCTCCAGCTTTGCGGCGACCTTGTCCCACAGTTTCCACAGCCGGTCCTCGACGCTCCAGGGCTGGGCGAAGCGCAGGACGTAGCCGTGGACCAGTTCGACCCAGTGGTGGAGCGCGGCGGGATCGGCCCCGGCCCCGGCCCCGGCCTCGTGCCAGAGCCCGGTGACCCCCGCAGCCAGGGCCTGCCCGTCGAACCGCGCCATCACGGGCGACGCGGAGTTGATCACGGGCTTCTGGTCCAACGGCTGTTCGTAGCGGACCCAGGCGAAGCTCCACCGCTTGCCTGGCACGGCGTGGAACGCGTGCGGCACATGCGGCGGCGCAAGGCACGCCATGCCCGCGCGGCAGACCTGCCAACGGCCGTCGAGCAGGATGCGGCCTTCGCCTCCGAAGCAGGCCAGGAGGTAGCTGCCCCGGAGATTGGTCCGCACCATGCGATAGGGCGCGGCGGCATCCGCCACGCCGACGTGCGCGATGTGGTGTAGGCCCAGCGCGGCGCATTCGGACGCACGGACGATCCACTGCCGCGTGTCCGGGCCGGTCACGCTCGTCTCGTGCAATTCGGTGGCTGTTTTCGGCGATGGCATTTTCCCGTTAGACAAACCGCCTGCAGAGCCGCAACTGTTAGCGCGAACCCGGTTTTCAACAAAAGGAATCAACATGGAAAAAATCGTTCCCCTCATCAGCTCCGGCACGGCCGGTCCTCTCGGCGTCATCCATCTCCCGCGCGTTTGGCAGAAGGCCCTTCTCGGCGGCCTCGGTCGTTTGGCCGACGGCTACAAGGACATCGGTCCCGGCTACGACCAGATGGTCCTCGGCGCGCTCGGCATCGATCCGGACAAGGCCCGCGAGTTCATCCACACGAACAAGCCGACCTACGCGCAGTTCGAGGCCTGGGTGAAGGCCTATCCCGGCGCGAAGCTGGACAAGGCGACCATCTACACGAGCAACGCCGCCGTGCAGGGCTACATCCACAAGGACGACGTCCGCCATGGCATCCTCAAGGCCGCCGGCCTGTCCGACGACGGTTCGGTCAATCCCGGCGCGGTGGACCTGAACAACGTCGACGACTGGACCGAGTTCCATGCCTCGGTGGTGAAGTAATCCCGAAAACTTGATCGACCCCAGGGCGCCGTGGAAACGCGGCGCCTTTTCTTTTGGAAGCACGACTGTGCCGGGAGGCTCACCGTTGACCCAGCGTCGCCAGGGTTTCCTGGATGCGGTCGATGGGGATGACCTTGAAGCGTTCGGGACTGGCGCGCATCGGGCCCAGATCCAGCCTAGTGTCCGCGCCTTTGGGAACAAGCACGAGGACCATGGTCGGGATCTGCATGCTCAGCAGCTTGCCAACGAACTCGCGTCTCGGCTCATCCCACGAAAGCAGGACACAAACACACCCGCTGACCTGCGGGCCATGGCCGAGGACCAGCTTGGTGAGATCGGAAAAAAGTTTCTCCGGGCTGGTCTGCACTTCGGCCAGGACTTCCAGGACCAGCTCCGTCTGCCCCACGCCTCGGCCGACCGTGAAGCAGTAGGCGTCCGTGCCCACGAAGAGCAGGTCGAGCAAGGCCTCCTGCGTATCAAGCGCCACGGCGAAGGAGGCCGCCACGGCGACGGCTTCCTCGAAGACGTCGAGATCGACACCGAACGTGTCCAACACGAGCGCCGTCCGGACGAAGAACTCGTCCTGGAATTCCCGGACGATCGGCCGGCCCGTGCGGGCGAAGCTGCGCCAGTGGATGTTCCGGAGCGGATCACCCGGACGGTAGTCGCGCAGCGAGATGAACTCCTCCGATTCGCCGACGGACGAGGCCTGGTTCACGCCGCCCTGCTGATACTTCATCTGTCCCGGCAGATCGATGGGCGGCAGCGTGTAGCGGTTCGGCAGGATCAGGACGGAGTCCGGGTGCGCGACGCGGTGCAGCGCCTTGACGAGGCCGAAGGGATCGGGCCGCGCGAGGATGGAAGTCACCAGATTGAGGCGGCCACGACGGAGCGGTTGTATCTCGACCGTGACATCGGTCTCACGGCCCGGGGGAAGATCAGGCAAAGGCATTTCGCGGATGCGCGCGCCGCGCTTGCGCTCCATCAGCCAGCGGAAGCGGTGGTAGCCGACGAACCGGTCCCACGCGTTGCGCTTCTCCTCCCCGGGCTCGCGCGCGTGGATGAACTCGGTGAAGGAAGGCCGCGGATCAAGCTGGCGCTCGATTAGGATGAGGTTCTTCTCCGGGTGTTTGCCGTCGTTGTGGAACCGGATCGAGTAGCGCAGCGACTGTTGCACCGTGCCGAACCGCGGCATCTGCCTGCGCATGCGGAGACGCGGCTTGAAGCGGAAGGTCGAGCACAGGCTGATCAACATGATCACGCCGAGCACGGTGAAGACCTGGTAGCCCATCGTCCGCGCCGTGTCGGCACCGAGGGTCAGCGCGAAGGCCATCGCGCACCAGACGAAGATGCCCGCCAGGGTGAAGCGCCTCCGGAAACGCTCCGGCATCTCCGGGGTCGTCCGGAAGCTGCGGAACAGCAGGCGCTTGATCGTGTCGACAGCCATGCGGCCCGCCTACTTGGGAACAGGCACCTTCTTGAGAAGGTCGTTGACCACGGAAACGCCGGTCAGCCCGGAGAACTTCATCTGCGGATCCAGCGCCAGCCGGTGCGCGATGACGGTCGGCGCCAGTTCACGGATCAGATCGGGCGTCACGAACCCCAGCCCGTCATGCAAGGCCGCCGCCTGCGCGGCCTTCATCAGCGACAGCGACGCGCGCGGACTGGCGCCAAGATTGACGCCCGCAAAGGTCCGCGTGCCCCCCACCAGGGCCACGATGTAGTGCTTCAGCTCATCGCTGACGCGGACATCCGCCGCCGCCGCCCGGAGCGCGACGATCTCCTGCAAAGTGGAGCAGGCCTTCAGGGAATCGAGCGGGTTCACCGTCTGCCGGGCGGAGAGGATCGCCACCTCCTCCTTCTCCGAGACGTAGCCGAGCGTGAACTCCATTCCGAAACGGTCCATCTGCGCCTCCGGCAGCGGATAGGTGCCGCGGAACTCCACCGGATTCTGCGTCGCGATGACGAAGAACAAGTCCGGCAGCGCCCGCCGTTCTCCTTCGACCGTCACCTGGCCCTCGCCCATCGCCTCCAGCAGCGCGGACTGGGTGCGGGGCGAGGCGCGGTTGATCTCGTCGGCCAGCAGGATGTTCGTGAAGACGGGTCCCTCGTGAAACTGGAACTGCTGCTCCCGCTGGTTGTAGATCGAGACGCCGAGGATGTCCGACGGCAACAGGTCGGGCGTGAACTGCAGGCGCTTGAACTGGGCGTCGATCGAGCGGGCCAGCGCCTTCGCGAGCGTGGTTTTGCCCGTTCCCGGATAGTCTTCCAGCAGCACGTGGCCGCCGCTTCCAAGGGCGATGAGCAGCCGTCGGATGGTGTCCGACTGCCCGCTGACTACGGTGGCGATGTTGGCAGCGATCCGTCGAAAAGTATCCCTCGCCGCGCTGGGGTCGTGAATCACGAGAGGGTTTATCGGCAGGGAGCGATTGCGAGGCAACCCTGTATCCGATTTGTGGCCATCAAGTTTACGGCGGGCGATCTGGAGCAAATCTGCGGTCGGCGGTCCATCGGATGTCTTGCCGGGTGTCTGCCCGGAAGGATTTCTGGTTCCTCGCTGTTTTCAGTGGGTTGGTGGGGCCGTTCGCGCCCGTGGTTGGCTGGCCGTTCTCCCTCACCCCAGCCCTCTCCCGCTGGGAGAGGGAGAACGCGGTCGAGCAATCCAGAGCAACTCGGAGCCGCAAGACGCATGGTTACCCACCGAAAACAGCGAGGAACCTGATATGCTTGGACAACGAAGGCCCCAGCTTCGCCCGTCCATTCAGGCGGGCCGGAACATCTGTCCAACCGCGTTCATCGCTCCATCACCCGGTAGATGCGGCGCGCCACCGATCCGCTGGTCTGGTCCTCATAGAGGAACCGCCCCCCGCTCGTGGTAATCCCGCCGAGGTTGGTGACCCACACGGTCGTGGGGCCGCTCGGGTTCAAGGTGTGATGCACCGCAAACCGGCTGGGATCGGAGGAGAGCGTTCCGTCCGGATCGCTGAAGAGCAGTTGAACGCGGCCATCGGGCAAACGCTGCGGAGCCAGCAGCAACTGCGGAACTTGGATCCAGATGTTTGCCGGGCTGGAAGTGACACTGCCAAACTCGTTGGTGATCGTCACCGAGTAGGTGCCGCTGTTGGTGCGACTTAGCAGTCCCAGCGCGTAGCTGGCATTCGTCGCATTCGTGATGAGGGTGCCATTGAAGGACCACTGGTATTTGAACAAGGGGGTCAGGCCTGCGGCGGTCACTCCGACCGTGAAGGCGGTGTTTGTGACGTGAACTGAGCTTGGGCTTTTGGGGTGAACCACGATCAAGGGTGCCGACGGCGGTTGGGTCACCGTCAGCAGAACGCTGCCGGCGGTGTGGTTGGTCTTCTGGCCATCCACGGCGATCTGGTATTCCTGCCCCGCCACGGCGCTGAACAGGACGCGGCTGGCGGCGGCGCGATCAATCAGCATGTCGTTGTTCTCGGCAACCAACGTGAGGCCGCCGACATCGGTGCCTTGATACACCGCCAGGAGGGTGTCGAAGGAACTGCCTAAAGTATGCAGCTCCACCAGGCCATTCGCGGGCGCGACCCATCGCCACCAGACGGAGCGGCCGCCCGCCTCGCCACCGTGATTCGGTTCGTTGGGCTGCTTGGTGGCCGCCAGAACGGACCCTCGCACTTGGTTGGAAGTCCCGGTGATCAAGATGCGGCTGGCGAAGTCGTCGTTGAAGGGCGTGGCGAACAACATCAGCGCCGCGCCCGCGGTGGTGACGACTCCGAAACGGTTGCTGACCGCCACCTGGTAGGTGCCGGTGTCACCGGCCGCGGCATTGGTCACGGTGAGCGCGTCGTTGGTTGCGCCGGCCAGAACCGCTCCGCTGCGCAGCCACTGGTAGGACATCGGCCGTGAGCCGGTGGCGACGACGCGAAACGTCACGTTGGTGCCGCCCCCGCCGCCGCCGGAAAAACGGGTCTGGTCCGCCGGGGTCTGCTGGATTTGCGGCGCGGAAGGCGCATCGGCTCCCGGCGAAACCGTCAGCGTGACGAATCCGATTTCATCGCCGTAGCCATCCACCGCGATGCGGTATTTCGTGCCAGCGACGGCCTGAAAAGTCACGCTGCTCTGGAGCTTGAAGGCGTCAATGTCATCGTTCTCGGCGACCAGCGAGAGCGAACTCACGGCAGTGCCCGTGTAAACGGCCAAGATGGTGTCGAATTGACTGTTGGTCGTGGCGATCGTCACGGGGCCGTCGGTCGAGGCCGTCCACGTCCACCAAACCGAATGTCCCTGCGGAGCGGCTCCGTGGGCGGGTTCGCCCGGTTGACGGGTGGACCCGATGTTATTGCCGGCCACGGTCAGGAACGGGTCGGAAATCGGCGTCGCCTGCTCGAAATCATCGTTCGCGTGCAGTGCCCCGGGAGGAAACTGATGAAGATTCAACACTACCCGGCCCGCCGCCGCTCCGGTGCCATCGTTGAATCCGTCCACCGCGATCTGGTATTCCACGCCCTGGACGGCCACAAACGTCACGATGCTTTTTCCGCCGCCGAGACTGCGCTCGTCTGCATCCATCAAGGTAAGTGCGTCCACACTCGCGCCCCGATAGACGGCCAGCACCGTGTCGAAACCGCTGCCGAGGGTGTTAATCCGGACGGGGGTTGAAGCCGGGGCCACCCAAGACCACCAGACCGACCGGCCCCCGTTGTTCCCGGCGTGATTGGGTTCGCCGATTTCCTTGGTGGTGTTCGTATTGGCTCCGATCACTGTGTTGGTCTGCCCGGTGATCGGATAGCGGCTTACGAACAAGTCATTGCCGCCCAAGGCGGGGGGAGTGGCCTGAAGCAGACCCAGCTTGACGGTGCCCTCGGCGATTGTTCCATCGCCAAAACGAAAGCCGTCCACCGCAATCTGATAAGTTTGTCCCGCCGTGGCCAGAAACAGCACCGCGCTGCCGGCCCCGGGATTGGCGGGATCGGAATCGTCGTTTTCGCGAATCAGGGTGAGGGCGGACAACTGCGTTCCAGTATAGACGGCCAGCGTCGTGTCGAAGGTGCTGTTGCGCGTGGTGACGAGCACAGGAGCGGTGAGCGGAGCGGTCCAAGTCCACCAAAGCGAACGGCCGCCGGCATTGCCGCCGTGGTTGGGTTCGCCCGGCTCCTTGCTGGCCCCCACGTTGGAAACCGTCACCTGGTTCGTCTGCCCGGAAAGCACCACCCGTTCGGCAAAATTGTCGTTCAACACGAGGGTCGCATTGAGGTTCAAAACGATGCGGCCCGCCGCGACGCCGTTGGTCCCCGCGTAACCATCCACCGCGAAGCGATACGTGGTCCCGCCGAGGGCGAGGAATTTGACCAGCGACGCCCCGTTATCGTCCTCGGCGACGCGGGTCAGACTGCCGAGGCTCGCCCCGGTGTAAACCGCCAGCACGGTGCCAATCGAACTGCCCGCCGTATCCAACACGTAAGTGCTGTTGCTCGGGGCGACCCAATGCCACCACACGGATTTTCCGCCCGGATTGCCGGCGTGAGGCGGTTCGCCCGCCTCGGTGGTGGCACCCGTGTTGTCGTCGTAAACCGTGGTCGCGCCCGGAGGGAAGACCAGGGCGTTCGTGAAGTAATCATTGTCCGGTGCCTGGGCCAGATTGAGCGTGATGTAGCCAACGGCAACATTGCCATTGGTGTCCCGCCCGCCCGCCACGGCAAGCTGGTAGGTCAAGCCAGCGGCAGCCCGGAAAAACAACTTGCTGGATACGGTGACACCCGGCGCCTCGTCATTGTTGGCCGCCACCGGCGTCAGCGCATTCACGCTGGTGCCGACATAGACGGCGAGCACCGTGTCCAAAGGCTGCCCCAGGGCATTCGTGCTGCCCGCCGTGTCCAGCCGGGTCAGCCCGTTTTGCGGCGCGGTCCAAGTCCACCACAACGAGGCCCCGTTGGTCACTCCGGCGTGGACCGGCTCCCCCGTTTCGGTGGTCGCGCCAATGTTGTGCCCCGTCACCGTGTTGGTTTGTCCGGTGATGGCGACCCGGCCGGCGAAGGCGTCCTGACCCGAAGTCGTCAGCACGGTCAGCACGGCCACCGAACTGGTGACACTGCCGAACGAGTTGGTGACGATGACGCGGTAATCGCCCGCGTTGGCGAACGTCGCGTTGGTGACCGTGTAAATGGCATTGGTGCCGCCGACGAGTCCCACGTTGTTCTTCTGCCACTCAAACGTGCGGGGAAAACTGCCCGTGACCGTCACGGCGAAGATGACGTTGCTTCCGGCGTTGTCGGGAACCGTCCGGCTGGCCGGCTGGCTCGTGATGGCGGGAGCGGCGGGGGCCACCGGAAGGCGAAGTCGCAGTTGGACGCCACCGCTCGCGCCTTGGTAGCCATCCACCGCGATGCGATAGGTGGTTCCTTGGAGCGCGGGGAAACTCACGAGGCTGGTGGCCAGGTTGGGCGCATCGT